>JBDNGP010000316.1:0-3938 GCA_041689265.1 Verrucomicrobiota bacterium | reverse complement strand
GTAGATGGGAATGCCTCCTTTCCGGAGCATCTCCACCTTGGCTAGGTTGTTGTCCACGCAGATGACCTCGTGCCCCACCTCTGCAAAACACGCTCCTGTTACCAATCCAACGTACCCCGTCCCGATTATTGCTATTTTCATGAACTACGAGTGACAATAAATATGAAAGACATGGAACAATTCTGTTTTGGCCACGAGTCGAAGGTCGACTTCCCAAAACACGGGTTCCTGAGTTTTACTCGAATTTCGCGAATATTCACAAATTGATGTTTCCAGAGGCAGGTGAGCTGTCGTTGCTTAAACCCGGTCAGGGTTTAGCGCATTATCTCTCGCCTTACCCAAGCGTAGCAGCTCCGCCGCAACACTGGGCTGAATGCCGTAGCCCCTTTGGGGCAAGGGTCCAAAGACTCTGTGCCACGAAAAGTCGCAAGATTCACAAAAGCGAATTTTTCAGGAGCTAACTGAGGGAGCAGAGGAGCAAGGCTAAAACTTCGAACGCTCAACTTTCAACAGCGGAACAGATCAGACACTGATGATTGGCCACAAAAAAGCACAAGGGGCGCAAAACGAAAACTATTTTACCGCTGATACGATGAATTCCAGCGAGATCTTTTTCGGATGCCCCCACGAACCACGAGCCCACCGCAAAATCATTGTTCTGATATGGGCTCGGCAGGGGCCTCTCCCTACCTACTGAGAATCAAGCCATATCTGGCTGCAGCCATTTTGCTGCACTCTTGGGCATGCGGTTTACCACTCCCGCAACGTCCGCGTGCTGTTCGCGCATGAGATCAGTCGCGCGACGAATGGCGTCACGGTTGGTTTTTCCAGGTTCAACAACCAGCAGCACTTTATCCATCAATCCCGAGAGAGCGACAGTGGCACTGGTCTGTTTGATGGGGGGCATGTCGAAGATGATGTAATCAAAATTGCTCGATTTCAGTTTTGGCAGGAGTTCGTAGAACTTGGCCGGGACCAGCGGTGTCACCTTTCCGTTTCGTTCCGTGGCCGTTGCGAGGTAAAGGTTCTCTTTTTCGCCGTGCCCGGACTGGATATCAGGTTGGAGTAGATCTGAAAGCGATGACGCAAGATTCCCCCTGAAAAACGGATGCATTTCGGGCCGCCCAACGTTCATATCGACCAACAAGACTTTCCCATCCCCCGTTTCTGACAGGGAGGCAGCGAGCCCTGCGGCGAGCGTGGTCGCTCCGGCCCCTTCACTGCAGCTGGTGACGGCCACCAATTTTGGTTTGTGATGCAGATTTTTCAGCTGAAAGTACATGATCAACCGATCACGCAATGCCTCACAGTAAGGCCGGATGAAATGACTCATCTCCCAAGGCATGCGAGAGGCCGGCGCGAGGGCACCCTCCGCGCGCGCGCTGTTGGGAGGACCATTGGCCAACAATTTTACGGGCTGTCGATCGGAAAGCAGCGGAATGCTCATGAAGAGAGGCAACTGAAGCTTGGATTCGATATCGAGCGGTGAACGAATCGATTGATCGAAAACCAGTTCACGGGCAAAAGCCCAGCCCAAACCCAAGGCGAAGAGGACTGCAAACGCGCCCGCTGCTGTTTTTTGCCTCTTACTGTTGTCTTGAACGGGCAACGAGGGCGTTTGAACGATGTTGATATTCGGAATCTTGCTGGGGTCCAAAGCCTCGTCAAATCGAGAGATCTCTAGTTTCGACGAGATTGTGGAATATGATTTCTGGGCCAGTTCGTAGTCCCTCTGCAGGTCTGCCATTGGATTTTCCGAATCAAAAATTCGCTGTAGTTGATCTTGATTCTGCTTGAGATCTTCATTCAACGCTTTCAAGCGAGCGCGAGTGGCAATGACCTGGACCGTTAAACTGCCGTTTTCACCTGACACTTGCTTGCTACCATTCGTTCCCGCAGGAATCTGTTTGGAAATCAGCACACCCGGATGATTGGTTTCCATATCCCGCAGCTGCGATTCGATCGCACTGATGGTTTCCTGAACCTGCATCACTTCGGGATTCTGAGGGGTAAACTGTCCGATGAGACCCAACTCCCGCTGACGAAATATACTCAACCGGGCGTGCAAGTTGGCATATTCGCTGAGGACTGCAGGAGAAACTTGTGGCAAGACGGTCACCGATCGATCCGAGTCGACACCAGAAAGTGTTTCCCTTTCCGCCTCACTCAGCTGGGCTTCCCGTTCCGCCAAGTTTGCCTTCGCCTGTGTGATCAACGTGTTAAGCTCACCGATTTGCCCGTGAAGCTGTGTCCGCGCCTCGACAAGCGTCGTAGTAATCTCGAGTTCTCTTTTCAGCGTGGTGAGCTTCGCCTGGGCTGCCAGCATTTTTGATTTCACCAATTCCATTTCCCGATACAACTCAGCCGATGAGGAAGCTGATCGGTGAACCTCCAGGTGATTCTTCAGGTACCGGTTGAGAATTTCGTTCAGCACCGGGACGGTAACGCCGGCCCGGTCATTCTGATAGGAAATCTCCATCACATTTCCTTTTCGCGCGGCACTCACCCCCAGGTTCTTTTTTAACTGGTAAGCCGCCATGATGAGCTGATTCGTTCCCGCGTCCGCTCCCAAAATTGTTTCCGGGCCCACCTGAGAAGCCACTTCATTCGCGAGATCCCAACTGGTCAAGATCTCAATCTCGGTGTCCATGACATTGTCCCCCCGCGGATCCGTGTTCTTCACCTGGTAACCTTCCGGCCCGAGCATGAGCGGTGTATCAATCGTGTACTTCACCAGTACTTTAGCGTACGATTTGTAAGGCGGTTCCTGCTTGATGTATACACCTGCCGCCGCGCCAACACCCAGCAGGGCAAACAGGATGATCTTCCACTTGTTACGCAAGAGGATCATCAGAATCTCGCGAGGATCGATACCACCCGATGTTGACTGGGGAGCTGGATTGTTCATTTCAGTAATTCATCGTCTTTGGCACTTAAAGGACAGGGAACGGCCACCGATACGACACCACTGCACACTAAATTTTCAGGAGGGAACTGCAACTGGTTTTTTTTGATTCTGGCCACGAACGGGGTGGAAGGACACAAAAACTCTTGCGAGAGCCAAATCACCGACAGCGCGGAGCACCCGCGCACCTTTAACTCAAGCGGGTTGGGCGGATTTCTCCAAACAATTCGTTAACGCACCGGCAACCTGTTCGAGTTGGTCGTTGTTCAATTCAGGGAACATCGGGAGTGACAGAAACTCATCAGCAATTTTCTCGGAGACCGGAAGAGAGCCCGCCTTCCAGCCCAGATGCTCGTAGGCTTTCTGCAGGTGAACTGGCACGGGGTAATGAATGCCACAGGCAACGCCCTGATCCGCCATGTCCGCAAGAACCTGGTCCCGGTTTTGCACGCGAAGGGCATAGACGTGAAACACTGGCTCTGAATAGGCTGCGACTCCAGGGGTCACCACGGGAAGATCGGCGAGCAACCGATCATAGGTGGCGGCGTGCTGGCGACGCAGTTTGTTTGCCTGGTTCAAGTGCCGCAGTTTGATGCTGAGAACGGCTCCCTGGATGCCGTCCATGCGAGCATTCCAGCCGTCCATTACGTGATCGTATTTCTTGCGTTGACCGTGGTCTCGCAGAAGCCCGATGTAGTCGGCGACGTCCTGCCGGTTGGTCGTGACGGCGCCGGCTTCGCCAAATGCACCGAGGTTTTTCCCGGGGTAAAAGCTGAATCCGGCGGCATCACCTACGGAACCTGCGACGCGACCCTTGTACTTGGCACCGTGCGCCTGGGCGGAATCCTCGATCACCACCAGGCTATGTTTTCGAGCGATCTCGAGAATGGGATCCATGTCCGCCATCTGGCCAAAGATATGAACGGGCACGATGGCCTTGGTTCGCTCGGTGATCGCCGCTTCCAACAACGTCGGGTCCATCGTGTAGGTGGACTCGTCGACATCGATAAATACTGGTTTGGCACCGCAGCGG
>JBDNGP010000315.1:0-4037 GCA_041689265.1 Verrucomicrobiota bacterium | reverse complement strand
CGTTATTTCAAAGGCGAAAGGGTTGCTGGAAGTTCCGCCCGAATACTTTGAAAGCGACCTGACAGAGTTTGTCCCGGCGGCGAACGGAATGTTGCGTTTGTCCGACCGAGCCTTGCTTCCGTTCGGTCCAGAGTATCGGCGAAGAAACAAGTTCGGCGTGAACTATGTTGCTGGCGCGGAGTGTGAACTTTTCACCAAGACGTTGCTCGAACCGGCGTTGTCTTCCGCTGACATCGACTTGCTTCAAAGGTGGTGCGGATTGGCTCTTATCGGCGTGAACCTGGCGCAACGGTTTCTCATTCTGACCGGCACGGCAAGCGGCGGCAAAGGCACTCTGATTCGTGTCATGCAGGGAATCATTGGTTCGGTGAATGTCGGCAGTCTTCGGCCGAGTTTGCTCACGGAACGTTTTGAGATTGGCCGACTGTTGGGCAAGACGCTGCTTTATGGTGCGGATGTTCCGGCGAACTTCTTAAACGTCAAAGGCGCGTCTGTTCTCAAATCATTGACCGGCGGAGACCCAGTCACGGCTGAACTCAAAGGCAGCAACGAGGCACCGGCAATCGATTGCCGGTTCAATTGCGTCGTGACGTGCAACAGTCGTCTCACGGTTCGGTTGGAAGGCGACGCGGACGCATGGCGGCGACGGCTAGCAATCATTCAATACGAACGTCCTAAACCGGATTTCATTATTGCTGACCTGAGCGAACGCATTGTTGCTAAGGAAGGCGCTGGCGTCTTGAACTGGATGCTCGATGGACTGGACAAGCTGCGGGCCGATGGTTGGCAGCTTGTGCTGGATGCAGGGCAGACTCAGAGGGTTGACGACTTGTTGCTGTCCAGTGAATCCGACTTGGTGTTTCTGCGCGAATGCGTGACCGCTGACGCTGACGGCTCGTTGACAGTTGCGGAGTGCTTCGAGGCTTACGTCCAGTTCTGCGGAAACCGGGATTGGTCCGCCATGTCCCACCAGAGTTTCGGGCGCTCAATCAAAGACGCTGTCACCGCTGAATTCAGCACCACCCAACGCAACGACGTGACCGCCCACGGCGGCAAATCTCAACGCGGCTGGAAAGGGATTCGCCTGCTATGACTAAAAAGCCACGGACGGTTCGGACGGGTAAATCCGGCCTACACACGCAGGAGAGAACTAAAAACCATTTTCACGCGCGTAGGTTGAGAAAGGGTGTCCGTTTTGTCCGAGACACCAACTCACGGACGGTTCGGACACCCTTTTCCAAGTCGGTTTCGGTTTTCGACACACCCAACGCGGAGGCCAGCCAGTGAAAGGGCAGCATCATCACGAGAGTTTGGCCGTTCGCGAGAGGCACACGATTTGGCGATTCGATGCGTCGGATGATCTGCGGATTGCTGAGTTGAAGGCCAGCGACTTCGTGGTATTGCTTGACATCACGCTGGGCGGGCGGCAGCGCATCGAGCTGGCCAAGTCCGCGCCGCAGACCGAAGAGACTACGGCGTGGCCAAGGCAGGGCTTTCGATGGTGAGTGGACCCCCCCCCGGGGGAAGGAATCTTTTTCCTAGTGGTGGACGGCGGGTTACAAGTCATTTTGGCAAGTCTTTATGAGAATCGGAAAAAACAAAAACGCGCACAATTTTATGAAATCACCAAAAGCCTGGGATTCGCTAAAGTCTTGCGCGGCAGCCACGAAAATTTCAATCGACGTTCTGCGGCACTTAAAAAACGGCGGCTCCGAAGCCTTTCGAGGCGGCCGGATTTATCGCGTAAAGTTGCTCGCGGACCTGCAAAAATTCTTGGCCAGCGGCGAAAAACTCCAAGTCTCCGGAGCGCTCAAAGATTCCAAACTTTTTGAGGAAATCCGGCGGCTGAAACTGCGCAACGACCTCGACGCTGGTCGTCTGGTCGCTATGGCGTGGGTCCAATCGAGGCACTCAGCGGTTGCCGCTCGGGTTAAAAGCATCCTCCGTCAAAAGCTGGAAGTTGAATATCCAAACGCAGCGGCTGGCCTAGATGTGCGAGGGGCTAGGGTTTACGGCAAGAGGTTAAACGACGCCATCCTGGAAGAGTTCCAAAAACTGAGCGCCGAATGGACGCGCTGAAATTTCAAAACGCAAAATGTTGACATTCACACAATGATTGGTGCCCTACGTTCATGAAACAGCAACACTTGTTAAACGTCAGCCAGCTTTCGCGGTTGGGTGACGTCCCTGTATCGCGTATCCGCCTGGCCATCGATGCCGGAAAACTTCGCCCTCGTGCGGTCAATCGCATCGGCTCGCGGAAGAACTTTTTCTTCGACGTGGCTGATGTCGCGGTCGTGAAAAACTTGTTCGCGTTCGACCCTCAGCCAGTTTGCTAAACCATCATGGACTTCGCTGCAAAAAAAAACATTGAGTGGATCGAGGGCCTGAACGTTCCCAAAAACTCGAATCCTGCAACCGTCGCCGCTGCTGCGCTGGGCCGTTTGGCGAGGCGCGACAAGCGGGCGCTGGACATTGCTGGTATCCGACCGGGTGACACTCCGCGAACCATCGGTGTAAAAGCCCGTGCACCCGGAGTGGTGGCGCGGTTGAAAACGTTCTTCGCGTCATGGAAACGTCCGAAAGCGAAAGTGCGTCTGACCGGCAACACGGCATCCCGTCCGGCATCAATGAGCACGTCCCGCTCAACACCTGGCGCGACATCAACGGCACTGCCGATGCCGTCACTGACCGAACTTCAAACGGAGAATTCGCGTTTGCGTGGTCAATTGAACGCGCTCGCATCCGACTACAAAGCCAAGGCAGCGGAGTTTGAAAACTTTCGGACGAATCCAAGCGCACAAATCAAAACGGCGGCATCGCGACAGGCCGTGGGTATCGTCTCCGGAAGTTTTTGTGCGGCGCTGCCAGCCGACGGCCTCGAGAGCTTCGACAAGACCAAATCGCGCTCAGATTTTGGAAAACTCTCGCCGCAGGCCAAATCCGACTTCATGCGGGGCGGCGGGAAACTCACAGACTAAAATTTCAACAAAAAACATCATGCCGAACACCCTAAAAACAATGGCCGAAATGACGCACGTTCCCCAAAAGAAACACGTCGCCGCGGATCTACCCCCGATGACCGAAGGCGAGATCAGAGCGACTAAAATTTTCGAGCTCGAAGAAAAATTCAAGAGCGCCCGCGCCGCACTCCAAGCCAGCAACGCCGCGTTTTATGAGGCGAGAGGACCAGCGTGTGAGGCGGTCGACGACTGCCGACGACTGGCTGCGAGAATTGAAAACACGCGTGAGTATTTAACTCACGCAAGAGGCCACTCGCAGTTATTCGACGAACGCATGACGACGCTGGTCGGCGCAGGTTCCGCCGCGCCGTATGACCTCTCGACCGTCGCAAATTCGGTGGCCGGAGATCCTGTTGGCGCAACGGCTGGCCGTCTCGTGAACTACTTGAAAACCGCGCTGGCCGATTTGGAACTGGCGTTCAAGTCCGCCGTAGTCAATACACGTAAGCTGGCCACGGAAGCGCCGGATTCGAAACCGTTGCTCGAGGACTTGGAAAAGATCATCGCGACGTTGGACTAAGATTTTCGCTGGGTCGGTTTTCCGCTGGATGGCGGTAAAATTTTTCATCCCCAGCGCAAAACCCCGATGTCGGCCTTGGCGGGTGCGGCATCGGGGATCTTTTTTTTGTACGTGGACGACGACGATGGCGTTCTGCGTAACGGTCGGTAACGGAGGAAATACAACCGAGACAATAAAAACCTCACGCACGCTCACGCACGCTCACACACCCGCATCACGGAACACGGTGGAAGTGTGCAAAGAGGCGTTTGGGTGCCTTGAAAAGTGAGCAAGAAGTGAGCAAGCGGAGTTTTTCTTTGGTGTCTTTCCGGTGGTGTTTTCGGCTCCTAAACCGTTGATTCTAAAGAGGTTAAAAGTGGTGCCCCGGCTTGGGTTCGAACCAAGGACAAATTGATTAAGAGTCAACTGCTCTACCAACTGAGCTACCGAGGCACACTGGGCCGCAGAACGTAATGACCGAGCCGCCACGGTGCAAGCCGGAAATTATGAAAATT
>JBDNGP010000314.1:0-16122 GCA_041689265.1 Verrucomicrobiota bacterium | reverse complement strand
AATTTGCAATCGAGAGTCCCCGGCTATTCGGAGCCCACCGACTAGTGATTCACTTTTTCCGATGTCCGACCTACTGATTTCTGTTTACTGATTTACCGGGAACCATCCGATGACAGGCTGGAAGCACTGCTACTTTTGTTTGGCGGGACGCCTCACACAACACGCGGGGACTCGTATGCTCCTCGGCATCATGCTTGCCTTCACAATTCTGATGTGGTTTGACCGGACGAAGAAGAGGCCGGTTGAAATATCAAAGTAATTCTCCCGGTTCCGACTGCGTCGGCGGTTGGAGGCAATGGCACTTATTGTGAAATTGCCCCCTCCGGGTGAACACGTTCGGGATGGCGTGTTACGGGCGGAAAAACCGGCGGTCAACGCGCCTCTACTCCCTATTTGTAGGATTGCACGACCGGTTGGAGACGGCTAAGTTAGGCCGATGCCCTTGATCCGTTTTTCCACCAAGAAACACTTTGACGTGATTTTCGGGGTCTCCTCATGAAAATCCGACCCGCACAGGTGCTCGGAAGTTGCGTCGCGTTTCTCGTGACGTGCGGCTCAAATTCATTTGCCGGAGACCATCCGGGGGCCGACCGGTTCCGCGAACAGATCGCCCCCATCCTTCAGGACCGCTGCTTCGATTGTCACGGCGACGGCTCGAACAAGGGTTCCCTTGCGTTGGACGAGTTCGCGACCGACGAGGATCTTCTCAACCGCCGCGAGCTCTGGTGGGATGTCATCAAGAACATCCGTGCGGGCATCATGCCGCCGAAGCGCAAACCACAGCTGACTGACGCGCAGATGGATCTGATCACCGACTGGGTTGAAGCGGATGTGTTCGGAATCAATCCTGAGGATCCGGACCCGGGTCGCGTCACCGTCCGTCGGTTGAACCGCGTCGAGTACCGCAACACGATCCGCGATCTGATGGGCGTCGAATTCGACACCGTGTTGGAATTCCCGCCCGACGACACCGGTTACGGTTTTGACAACATCGGCGACGTGTTGAGCATCTCGCCGTTGCTACTGGAGAAATATCTGGCAGCGGCGGAATCCATCGTCAGCCAGGCCGTCCCGATGACCGACAAGGTTCCGGCGGAACAGCGCGTGGACGGCGGCGAATTCCGCACGGCCGACTCGGACAAACGCGGCAATCATCTTTCGTTCTACGAGGAAGCCGTCGTGGAACACACCGTGGAGATCGAGCACGACGGTGACTATCGACTGCTCATTGCGCTGCACGTGAACGGCCAGTTCGAATTTGATCCGGGCCGGTGCCGCGCCGAGTTTTCCGTGGACGGCAGGGAGCGTTTGCAGGACGAGTTCGGCTGGGTGTTTTCCGACGACCCGGATCAGGGCAAGACATTACGGTACGAGCTGGATGAAACGTTCACCGCCGGGCCTCATCAATTGAGTTTGAAACTCGTGCCGCTCGTGCCGGAAGACCAGAAACTCAACCGTCTGACCTTCGGCATCAAGTCCGTGACCGTGCAGGGTCCGAAGGATCCGCAGCATTGGATCGCCCCGAAGAACTACGACACATTCTTCCCCGGTGGTCCGGCTCCGGAAGATACTGACAAACGGCGTGACTACGCGGAGGGGATTTTGCAGAACTTCGCCGAACGGGCTTATCGTCGCCCGCCCGACCCGGCGGTCGTCGCGGCGCTGGTGGCGATGGCCGAGCACTCCTCCTCGCAGCCGGGCAAGACATTCGAACAGGGGATCGCCCGTGCAATGGTCGGCATGCTGGCGTCTCCGCGCTTCCTCTTCCGCGTCGAACGGAATGATCCCGCCTCGCCGGGCGGCCGGTTTCCGTTGGTTGATGAATACGCACTGGCCTCGCGGCTTTCCTATTTCCTGTGGTCCACGATGCCGGACCGGCCATTGTTCGAACTGGCGAAACAAGGACAACTTCGCGAACAACTTCCCGCACAGGTCGAACGCATGCTGAAGGACCCGCGCTCGGAGGCGCTCGTCAAGAATTTCACCGGGCAATGGCTGCAGGTCCGCAACATCGACAGCACGCCGGTCGAGCCACTCACCGCACTCGGTTTCCAGGAGGAGTCGGACGCGTTACAGGAAAAGTTCGGCCGTCAACTCTGGCAAAAAAGCGAGGGCGATCCGTCCCCGGAATTGTTGGCGGCGCGCGAGCGCTCGAAGGAACTTCGCGAACTGTCCAACCGGTTCAACCGCGAACTGCGGGAATCCATGCGCCGCGAAACCGAGATGCTGTTCGACCACGTCATGCGTGAGAACCTGAGCGTGCTGGATTTCATCGACAGCGATTACACATTTCTCGATCAACCTCTCGCAAGACTCTACGGAATTGAGGGAGTCGAAGGAAACGAAATGCGGCGGGTCCAGCTTCCGCCGGACAGTCCGCGTGGCGGCGTCCTCACGCAGGGCACAATGCTGACGGTTACTTCAAATCCGACGCGCACGTCACCGGTGAAGCGCGGATTGTTCATTCTGGAAAACATTCTGGGAACCCCCTCCCCGCCGGCCCCGCCGAACATTCCGAGTCTCGAAGAGTCCGCCAATGAACTCTCGGACCACAAACCCACTTTACGCGAAGTTCTGGCCAAACATCGCGAGGACGCGCTGTGCAGTTCATGCCATTCGCGGATCGACCCGCTCGGGCTCGCGTTTGAAAACTTCACCGCACTCGGTACCTGGCGCGACACCGAGGCAGACCAGCTGATCGATGCGTCGGGCAAACTGATCACGGGGGAAGAATTCACAAGTGTCCAGGAGCTGAAAATCGTGCTGAAGGAAAAATACCGTTCAAATTTCTACCGTTGCCTGACCGAGAAACTACTGACCTACGCGCTGGGTCGAGGACTTGAGTATTACGACGAACTCACAGTCAATGTCATCGTCGACCGGCTCGATCAACAGGACGGCCGGTTCTCGGCCTTGATCTCCGGCATCATCGAATCCGCCCCCTTTCAAAAACGTCGAAACACGACCGAACTCAGCGCCGTTTCGCGTAACGCTAGCGAATCACTGGTCGTCAACACCACCGAGTAACATGAAAAAAACGAAGCCCCAATTCTCAAGGAACAGCCGCTCAACCCGTTTCCCGCTGAACCGCCGCCGCTTTCTGCGCGGACTCGGAATCGCGTTGGCGTTGCCCGCGTTCGAAACATTTCTGCCCGCCGCGACCGTCGGAGGCTCGACGCCTGCCGCCGCGCCAAAGCGGATCGCGTTTTGTTCCGTCCCGAACGGTGTGCAGCAGGACAACTGGTGGCCCACCGGCGCCGATACCGATTTCCAGTTGAACAACACGATGAAGTCCCTAGAGCCGGTCAAGGATCAGCTGCAGATCATCAGTGGTCTGGACCACGAGAACGCTACTCCGGGTCCCGACGGTGGGGGAGATCACGCACGCGCGAACGCCACCCTGCTGACCGGCGTCCGCGCCCGCAAGACGGCGGGCTCCGACATTTCTCTCGGTGTCTCGATCGACCAGATCATCGCCGCACAGATCGGTGATCAAACGCGCTTCCCGTCGCTGGAACTCACCTGCGACAAGGTCCGAAAAGCCGGCCAGTGTGATTCGGGTTATTCCTGCGCGTATCTCTACAACATCTCATGGCGATCCGCCACGACGCCGATGACGCCGGAATCGAATCCGCGCTTCGTGTTTGAACGGCTCTTTGGCGTCGGCCCCGTCGGTGAACGCCGTGATTCGTACCAGCTCCGTCAGAAGAACCAGACATCCGTCCTCGATTTCATTCTGGACGACGCAAAATCACTGCGCGGTGAACTCGGTTACAACGACCGGCAGAAACTCGACGAATATCTGACCGGCGTGCGGAGTTTGGAAGCACGCATCACGCAGGCTGAAAAATTCGGAGAATTGCCAGAGGTCGCGATGGCCACTCCGGGCGACACTCCGGCGGATTTCGGTGAACACATGACCCTGATGTTTGAGATTCTTGCGCTGGCGTTTCAAACCGATTCAACACGTGTCGCGACCCTGCTACTTGCCGGTGACGGGACCAACTACGCGTTCCCACAGATCGGCGTTCGCGAAGGCCATCATTGGCTCACGCACGATGCGGGCAGCGATTCCGCGCAGTGGGAGAAGGTCGCGAAGATCGACCAGTATTACGCCTCTCATTTCGCCGCCTTCCTCGAGAAACTGAAATCGCTGAAGGATCCGGACGGCTCCAGCGTGCTGGACAACTCGATGATCTTCTACGGCGGCGCGATCGCCAACGGCAACCGACACAACCACGACAATCTTCCGGCGATTCTCGCGGGCAGCGGTGGCGGGACACTTGAACCCGGCCGTTATCGGAAACTTTCGTCGCAACCGATGACCAACCTCTTCCTCAGCATGGCCGACCGCATGGGAGTAAAAGACCTCGAACGCTTCGGTGATTCGACCGGCCGCGTTGGATCGATCTGACGCCGCACATAAACGGTTCTAAAGCCCCAGAAACTTCATCCCGAACCGGATCCACAACGGGATCGTCACCAGGCTCACGACCGACGTGGAGATGGCGATGCGCAACGCGGTCGAGGTGTCGCCGCCGTAGTGCCTGGCCATGATGATGGGGAACACTGCGGTGGGCATGGCGGCTTGAAGGAGAATCACACGTTTAAGCTCGATCGAGAACGGACCGAACTTCGCCAGCAACAGGAACAGGACCGGCAGAATTCCCAGCCGCAGAATGCAGCTGAGCGACATCACCCGGGCACCTTTGCCGGCATGAAACTCGGGCAACAAATCCGCCACGGTAGCGCCAATCAACAGGATGCCGACGGGGATCGCGCACGCTCCGATAGACTTGAATGTCGTCATCATGAAATCCGGCATGTGCGGCGCGACACCGCCGAGATTCAGCGCGAGCCCCACGAGGATCGTGATGAGCGGCGGATTGATGATCTTGCGCCAAGCGTCCTTCAACTTCAGTCCGCCCAACAAGGTGAGCCCGATCGTCCACAGCGCGATGTCCACCCCGAGATTGTGAACGATGAGGACGCCGGCGGTTTCGCGGTTGAACAGTGACAGCGCGAGCGGGATGGGAACGTAGCCGTAGTTGTAGGTGCCGGTGAGAAACGCGAACGTGCGTCGCTCGGCCGGGGTCTGCAGCCCGGTCAGCTTGCGAAGCCAGAAGCAGATCAATGTCCCGACAGCGACGGTTCCAAAACCGACAAGCGGCGGCAGCAGAATATTGGCGGGCTGGCGAAGCGCGGCATTGCCGAGAATGGAATCGAGAAAAAAACACGGCACCAAAAGATTGATCAGCACGCGCAGCAGGCTCGCGTCGGCTTCCGCCGTCAACCAGCCGACCCGGCGAATCAAATAGCCGAGTCCCGCGATGGTGAACACCGGTAGGACGGCGGCGAGAACCGTTTCAAATTCCGACATGCAAAAACTCCGGGTGGGTTGTGATTGTGTCCACTACGACCGAACTCACGAATGAAAACCGATCGGCTCGAATCCGTTCTGGTTGACGCACGACCTTGTTCACAGTTCGCAGAACCGTTTCAGCAACAGATGAAATTCGATTGACTGGACCTCGCGCAAAAACTCCGAGTCGCCTTCGTCGGCCGAACCCACATCCACCGCTTCACACGCGTCGATCATGGCAAGCGGGTTCCATTTCCCGCCGCGAACCAGCGGAGCGGTGAAGGCCGATTCACCGTTGAGTGCAGACACCTCGTTCGCGAGTTCCGGATAGATGGAATAATCGCCGACGCGCCGGAACCAGTAAGCGGCGTTGCCGAAATCAGGTTCGCGGCGATGGACAATTCCGTGAAGATAGCCGCCGTCAGTGCTGTCGATCGACTGGCTGATCTCGTGCGAGAGATCCACGTGATCGTGCCAGAGCAGCACGAGCGAGCGGATGAGTTGCGCGGGTTCGCCGGAGATCTTCGTCGCGGCGAACTGGTCGTCCAACTGGGCGTTCAACACTTCAGGCGAACGAGTCTCCTCGCGCGCGGCCGGTCCGGGCGACGGCGTTTCTTCGGTGTCGAAATTCAACTTGAGAGCTTCGTATCTGGCTTCGCTGGTCATAACTTTTTTTGAGCGGAACACGCTGGGGGCGGGTCCCATCCCCAACAGTCGGAGAAACCGGCCGACGCGCAATGGATGCTTGCGCGACGCCGGGACCGCAGGCAACACTGAATCAACAATTTTGATGTCGAAGTTCCGTTCAAACCGAAAAAGCGATGCCACTCACAGACGAAGCCGGACAGCCGGTTGGCTGACGGCACTGTTGTTCATTGTGCTCGCGGGCGGTGCGCACGCGCAGACATTTGTCACGGCCTTCAACCAGGAATTTCTTCAGGTCGGACAGGCAGCGGTACTCTCAATGTCGTTCGACGGGATGGCCCCCAATGATCCTCCGGCCGCGCCGGCCATCCCGGGCGTGCAGGTCTACTACAACGGCCAGCAACAGCAATGGACCACCATCAACGGAGTCGCCAGCGTGAAGAGAAGTTTCAACTATCTGGTGATGCCGAGCAAGGCCGGGGAGCTGGTCGTGCCCGCTGTCAGTGTGACAATCGGCGGTCGTGAATTCACCTCGACCTCGATCAAGATCAAGGTCGTGACGCCGGACCAGGTGGCGGCGGCTGAGACGGAAATATTGTCCAAGCTGGCGTTTGTCCGCGTGAGGTTGCCGAAGAACGAAGCCTATGTCGGCGAGGTCATCGCCGCAGAGGTGAAGGTGTATGCGACCGCCGCCGAAAACCTGCAGCTGCACCAGTTCAAGGCCGAGGGATTCACGCTGGGCAAGGCGTCGCACACGACCCAGAGCCGCGAGGCGATTGACGGCCGGCAGTATCATGTCGTGACTTTTCACATGCCGATCGCCGCCCGCAAGATCGGCCGGCTTCCCGTGGGCCCGGCCGAATGCACGCTCAATGTCGTGGTCTCGAACGATCCGCGCGGCGCGGCCACTGATCCGTTCGGTCGGCCGGACATTTTCGGCCGCGGCAACATGCGTTCGGTCCGCATCACCAGTGACGCGGAACAACTTAATGTACTGCCGCTGCCGACCGAGAATGTCCCCGCGAATTTCAACGGCGCCGTCGGGCAGTTTCTTATGAATGTGGCCGCCACGCCGACCGAACTTCCCGCCGGCGATCCGATCACCTACACGGTCCAGATCCAGGCACGCGGGACCCTCGATGATTTGAAATTGCCTGAACAAACTGGCTGGCGTGAATTCAAGACCTACCCGCCGACCAGCCAGGTGGTCCAGAAGGATCCGCTGGGCATCGCCGGCGTGGTTCAGTTCGAGCAGATCGTCATCCCCACCCACGCGGAGATCAAGGAGCTGCCACCGTTCGAGTTCAGTTTTTTTGATCCCGAAACGCGCGGTTACCGCACGCTCAAACAACCGGCGATCCCGCTGAAGATCTCGCCGAACACCGCACCGGTCGCACAGCCTTCATACGTCGGTTCAAAACCCTTCCTGGTACCGGAACCCGAGGAGGAACGCGCGGACGACATCGCGCACATCGAGCCGCGGCTCGGCTCACCGATGGCGGCCAGTCTCACGATGATCCGGCAACCCTGGTTCTATCTTTTGCAGATGATTCCGATCGCCGCCTGGCTTGGTGTGCTTTCCTGGAAAAAACGCAAACAGCGCATTGCCAGCGACCCCAAACTTCAACGCAAACTTCAAGTGGAACGACTGGTGGCATCGGGGTTGAAAGAGTTGAATCTGCTCGCGGATAGAAAGGAGGCCGACCCTTTCTTTGAAACGACCTTGCGTCTCCTGAAAGAACAGCTTGGGGAACGATTCGATCTTCCGGCAGTATCGATCACAGAAGAGATCATCGAAGAACGACTTCGTCCGATGGGTGTGGCCGCCGATGAACTGGACCGCATGCATGCCCTCTTTCAAACGTGCAATCACGCGCGTTACGCCGGTGAACTTTCCTCGTCTGATCTGCATGAATCCATGACAGAGCTTGAGGCTGCGATCAACTCACTGAAGCAACTTCGTTCCGCATGACCCCCCTGCTCCGTCGTTTGAAAACTTTCGTGCCCACGGCGTTGCTTGCCGTGTTCATCCTGAACCCGGCATCTCTCCGTGCTGAAAAAACAGCGCCGGTGGCTTTTGATGCCGCAAACCTGTTGTATGAGAAAGGCCAGTTCGCAGCGGCTGCTTCGGCCTATGAGAAAATCATCGCCGACGGCACGCGCACCTCGGCCCTGCTGTTCAACGCGGGCAATGCGTATTTCAAATCTGAAAAAATCGGGGAAGCGGTGGCCTGTTGGTTGCAGGCCGAGGCGCTCGATCCTCGCAACAACCGGATTCGAATCAACCTCGAGTTCGCCCGCGAATCGATCAGCGGTGGAGCCCAGCCCGTTCCGCTCTGGCCCTCGCAACTGCGGGTGCTGACAGTGAACGAGTGGGCGGCCCTCTCTCTGGTCGCCGGTTGGTTGTGCTTCACCGGACTGGCCCTGGGTGCGTGGAAACCAACGCTGCGTCCCACCTTGCGGGTTCCCGTTCTCATGTCCAGCGTTGGCCTCGCGGTGGTGGTGACACTGCTGGTGATTACTGCCGGCGATCGAACGGATACCGTCAACGCCATCGTCGTCAAACCCGAGGCTGTGGTCCGCTTTGGGCCGTTGCCCGAATCACAAAGCGCGTTCATTGCCCGTGACGGTTCGGAATTTAGAATGACCGATCGCAAGAATGGCTGGCTGCGGGTGGAGGACGCGAACGGACGCGAAGGCTGGTTCACTTCGGATCAAGTCATCTTGCTGCGCGGCGGAAAGCCGGTTGCAGAGCAAGAAACTGATCGATAGGTAACAGAAGTTTGATAAGGGATCGCGAGAGGGCGACAGGAATGTCACCCGTCCAATGTTACGCCGTGATAACACCCGCGGTCCAGTCGGTGGATTTCTCAATAAAAAAGATAGGGGCAGGAATCACTTCCTGCCCCCAAAGCGTAAATCAACCTGTCCTGGCAACGATCACGGATCTACCGCTCGCTGGGAACGGTGGAAGAGGCATTCTTCACGAACTCAAGTTCGGCAAACGGCGCGTTCTGCGATGATGTTGCCGCCACGGATTTGGATGCACTGACAGTTGCTGCCAATCGCACGAACATTTGTTTTAACGCGGCGACTTCCTGCTCCAACGTAGCAACTCGTGCAGTCTTCTCCTCCAGTTGTTTTGCCAGTTCCTGCGTGGCGGAGACATTGAGCATGGCGATGGCTTGGTAGTCCACGGCGCGGAAGTCATTAACTTCACGGCCATAGACAAAGACGTTATCGCCGTCGGCGGAGAAATCGGTACGGAACCGACCCTCGGCAACCTCCAGCACTTCATGGACGCCTTCTTTCTTTTCACCGATCAGGCGGACGCGCTCGCCCTCCTTCAAATTCGTCGCGAGCTTTACCCAACCGTCCTTGACTTCGGCCTTCTGGTAGATGTCCGGCACCACGTCGGTATGCTGGCTGACGGCTTGCGGGTAGACTTTTTCCACCTGCTGGGCGATGACTTTCTTCTGCGGGTGGCTGCCTTGGCCGATCACGTCTTTGTAGATGTAGTCAGTGATCTCGATGCGGCTGAGAGTCGCGAGATCCGCTGCTCCGTCCGAATGTCCCTTGATGTTCTTGATCCGGGCATCGGAGTTGGCGAAAATCTCGGAACCGACGATGACGGAGCTGCAATAGAGAGAATAGTCTCTCGCTTGATCGGAGTTGCTAAGGTCACTGGCACCGTACCGGTTCAGGAAGCCGCCGATGTTGACCACCCCGGGGAACCCTCCGGAAATTTCCAGCTTCGCTTTGGTCGCTACCCCCCCGATACCCACGTTGCCGTTCGATTCAACCGAAAAACGACTCACCCCGGCAGTCCGGTCAATGACGGCGAACCTTCCGGTATTTCCGCTTTGCAAGGTATACCGCCTCCCGCTGGCAGCCGTGCTGTCCACGCTGATTTCCGTGCTTACCGCTGAAGAGACATGGAGCGCGGTGCTCGGACTCGCCGTCCCGATGCCCACGCGGCCGTTACCCTTGATCCGCACTAACTCAACCATCGAGGCGCTGCTGCCGTGCCCGAAGGCAATGTCGCCATTGCTGGCGGCGCTGTGGATCTGGAGCAACAGGCTTTGAATCCCGAACCCGTAGCTGGCGCCGCCGGCGGCAAAACCATTGAGGCTGATTTTGTCTCCGACGTCATTCGACATGCTCAAGGGAAAGCCGGGAGCTGAATTACCGATGCCGACCTTTCCATCTATGATCGTGTTGCCGGTCACCGTGGCGTTGCCGGTAATGTCAACCCCCGAAGCATTTGGTGTCACATTGGGGATCACGTCCGCCCGTAGCGCTCTCGGCGCTGCAAGGATGATCTGCCGAGGTGTGATGGGAGTATCCGTTCCAACCTGAATCTCGAGGTAGGTTTCGATATTGGCCAATGCAGCCGTAAGGGAATTTCCGGTCGTGTCTACACCACCGATGATGACATTGAATCGGCCGCCCACCAGATCCGCCTGAGGTCCGTGCCCGGTAGTCGATCCACCATCAAGGATGAATGGGCCCCAAATAGGAACTGCTCCACCCGTGAGAGTCGTCCATAGGGTGAATTGAATATTACGCGGCCCGTCCGGCAGTGGCGCGCCAACCGAATCGGTGAGTCGACCTTGATAGTTAATCTGCCCCTGGGCAACCGTTGGTGCGAGCAGGGCGATACCGGCGATGAGCGCCAGACAGAATGTGGTGGCGGTATGGAGGGCGTGTTTCATAAGGGTGAGCGTTTACAGATTGGAATTGGGAAAAGCAATGATGACAGGTTTCAATTGGCTGGAGGCAGGACGCGGCTGCTGTGGCGATAGGCAACGATGATTTCGATGTCCTTGATCTTGTTCACATCAACGACAAACCCGGCACTGTTCAGTCGGGGGATGCTGAGGCGCCAACCCGAAGCGGCAATGCTTCGGCCGGTCAGGTCAAAGTTCTGAAAGGAGGTTTTGGTGTCGATCCCGTTGGGGCCACTCAGGGCGATGCTCGAGTTGCTGTAGGCAACCTGGACAGACGGGTTGTCCTCACTGAGCGGGATGAAGTTGCTGTTAAAATTGGGCGAAACCCAAAAGCGAAAAGGACTGATCATCAATTCACCGGGGTAGTCATCGAACAAACCGGTTTCAGGGTTGACTGCGGGAATCACTTTCCGGTCGCCATTGGGAGGAACGCGGGTGTGAAAATAGACGGTGCCTCCGTAATAGAGTACTGCCGAAAGTCCACGCGGACCCGATACGCTGTCCGGATCGAAGCCGTCGTCCGCCACGATGTTCACGGCGACGTAATCAATCTTCTCCCGCCAGAATCCCTTGTCCGAAATGTTTCCATTCAAATCGTAGCTGGCGCCCCGGAAGAAATTTCCATCCACACGATCTGCGATTTGATTGCCGAAGGCTGTACTGAAAGGGATATCCCAGCGGTCGTCACTCGTACCGTCACCCTTGCGAAACTGGTCCTCCAGCTTCTTTTGAAAATATTGGATGGTGCCAAGCGTCGGTGTCGAAAGCGTCGGTGGTCCATTGATGTCATCCGCCCGCTGCCCATCGTCCGGCTTGTTCGGGTCATGCCGGTTTGGATCCCTCGCCAAAACATGATCACGCAGGGATATTCGAGTGAACAGTCGGGGAGAATTGACGGTTTGTGCGACACGATCAGCATCCCAAACCACCATTTGCGAAAGCAGATCGTTCAGTTCATCAGTGTTCCGACATTTGAAGACGGTGGAGGTATCGTAGACCTTGGTTCCCGTGGAGGTTGCAAATCGACCGTGCCATTTGTAGTTCAACGCCTGCAGGGTGTAGAACACAAACCTCTGGGCCGTGCGAAAGGATTCGTCGGCATCGATCAGGGCGTTTTCGGCGCGATAGTAATGCAGTGGGTCCGCAAAGGATTTCTTTCGGATGGCTGCGACGTCGCCATTCCGTTGGATGGTGATCCGGGCCAGTTCCGAGCGGAGGGTATCTCTCTGGGCGACTGCCTGGGTTCGTGCGGCGGTATCCGACTTCTGCGCCAGGTTATTGTCCACTTGTTCGCGTTTCACTGAGGACAACTGCTGGCGCGCTTGATTGACCATGAGCGTCGCATCCACCGACTCGGTCGTCACAGAGAAGTCAATTCCCGCATAGTCAATATCCTGCTCACGACTTCCGATCACCCCGGCGGCAGCTCCCTGAATAACGGTGTTTACTGCGCCGGCGACGCCGATAATGGTCGCCGCAGTGGCAGCAGCGATGCCCTTGATCGGATCTACACTGGCATCGGCAGCGGTAGACGCCGTGTCGGCAACCGCTTCGTACGCAGCCTGGGCGGTGGCGGCTGCGGCAGACATGGCGATCATTTCGTCGTACATAGGTGCGGTGGCATTTTTGTAAGCTATACCCGCGTCTTGCAGGGCCTTCTCTTTATCCTCGCTGATCGAAACTGCGCTTTTTGCACTATTCACGCCGTCTCCCAACTGAGCGTCAATTTCAGCCGTCAGTGTCTTCCGTTCTTCCAACTGCTCATCCAGCGCGGCAATGGTTGCCAAAGCTCCTCCCAGTTCACTGCCGGGTTTCGGGTTTGGATTGTCAATATCAAACCCGGGGCTGGCGTCGGGCTCGAAACCGGTGATGGCAAAGAAACGATCCGCCAGCGCATTGTCGGCGGCATCGATATCGGCGGACACCCGATCCACCTTTTCCTGAAAATTCAGATACGCACCTCTGGCCCCAGTCGGTGGAAGGTCGGTGCCCAGTTTTTCCAGCGCCACTGTGAGCGGCTGGTTGGGACCGGTCAGCATGTCGCGCAGGACATCGTAGGATTCACGGGGATTCTCCAAATTACTATTATCCTGGACGAGCAAAAGAAAATCCGGGTCGTAACCGAGCATGTTCGCACTCCCATTGAGAAGCGGTGTAATGGAGGCCAGCTCAACACGACCGAGATCACGGGCCGCGATTGAAGCCAGCACTCCAGACTGCTGCAGCAACGCCTCAACCGTGGCAATTTCATTGGCCGACAACTCCCTCAAATCAGGCGGAAACAGTTCGGGAAACCAACTCTTGATGATCTTTAGCTGGGTGTCTTCGTCACCCGAGGCTGCTGCGACTGAAGCGCGCGCGGCAGCCAGATCGCCCGGAGCCTTTCGCGTCCCGCGCAGCCGGGCCAAACTGGCCAGATGCTGCTGACGTTGCCCCATGATCTGGAGCATTACGTTCAAATCCTTGTATCCCACGAAGAGCGTTCCAGGTGTTTCAATCTGCCCATTCTCATCGAGTTGCGGCACTTCTTGAACTCCGGTCTGGCTGGCGAACTTGGTGGGAACGCTGCTTCGACGCGCCTGATCCTTCACGAAGATATACTTGCCCATGGGAATCGTATCGAACGGAATGTCCGGATCAATGCTGGAAGGGTCAATGTCGGGAAAAGGAACACTCAACAGGTTGGTATATTGCTGGACGGCAGCGAGCATCCCGTCGGTAATCGCCACGTAAGTGTCAATTTCTTCATCGATGATAAACCGGTCCGGAGGCAGGACCTCGAGTCCCAGTCGGAACGTTGCCAATTTGGCGAGCAGCGGTTTGGTCGTCTGCATCTCCGCCACCGCAAGGTCGTAGAACACATCCAACAATGCATTCCGCAGGCTGGTATCGAACGGGCTGGCGGCCACCGCACTCTTGAGCACCTCGATTTGCACAGCGATGGCATCTCGATCATCCTGATTAAACCAATCGGCAAGCGAAGTGGCATCGAACGCGGTGACATCGGTACCCGTTCCATCGTACATCAGATATTTGTAACGAAACGGCTTTCCACTGTTCAGAATTTCATCACGTAGATCTGAAGTAGATGAGGTGCTCGGATAGAGCGCACCCAGCACTCCGTTCACTCCATTCGTTCCCAGGATATCGCGCGCAAATGTGTCCGAAGGAAACCACTCGGAGAAGGCCTGACCAAACGCACTTTCCTGCAATACGACGGTTCCGCTCTGCGGATCACCCGGCGTCTTGAGATAGCCACCAAAGAAGGCGACACCTGGATTGTCCTCCTGAGTGGCAACGTTCGCTGACGAAACATTTCGATACTCGGCGCGAGATTGACCTTCGGCAAATGCCGTGATCATCAGGAGCGGGCTCCCCAGGCCAACCAGCAGCAGGGTAGAGAAACGACGGTAAATAGTTTTCATTGGGATGGGCAAGGTGAGCACGCAGTTACGGAGTGGGTGGTACCAGTCTGGAAAGCACCGGAAGCGGTGCAGGAATATCTCGCACGATCAGGAACGTGCCGGGCAGTGTGGCCAGCGGAGCGCCTCCGCTGGTGGTAAGAATTTCAGTGTAATCCCCGACGTAGCGAATTTCCTCCAGCAGGTGTGAACGTTGAGGCGCATCCAATGCGGGTTGCGCATTTAAAAGCAGCTTCCGCCGGATCATTTCATTTCCAAAAAGACTTCCGGCTGGAACCGGCAATTCCCCCGAGTCCACGCTGAACTGGGCAGCGTTATCGGCATTCAACGTCGCGGGCCACTGCCCCTCGGGGATGATCGAACTTGAAATACTGGTCGCGTCGATTGCTGGCGCTCCACCGCCTGCCTCCGCTTCCGGCACGGGCAATCCATCCTGTCCCGCGCCCGACCCAAAAATCACGGTCGTGCCAGCCCCATGCCGTGCAATATTCATCCGGAAAATCCTACCGTCGACATCGCCAGACGCAGGCAAAAACGTGCCGCTCCACCAGAAGTCGTTATCCTCTAGTAGCACCACATGAGAAGCGCGACCGCCAATGAAATAGTCTTCCCCGTTCAGCGTTAAATTGAGAATGACAACCCGCTGACCGCTGACATTGGCGTCATCGACGACGTCCAACGGAATGAAGGCGGAGGTGCCGCTCATCGGGATCGACCCTGTCGTGTCAGTCGGACTCCCACCAAGTGTGAAATCCGTTCCGGCGGTGGTGTTGCCAATCGAATTGACGGCGTAGTTGACCGTGCCGCTGTAGGGACGATCGAAAAGAATCTGCACCTGATGGCGAGGTTCGCCTTCGACAGCGGTCGAATTCGCGGCGACGAAATTTACCGTCGGCAGACTCACGAAAACCGGCTTGCTCGATGGATCCAGTGGGTCGGTGCCATAGGCGAGTTCCTGACCATCACTAAAGCCATCACCGTCAGTATCAAACAGTGCGGGATCCGTCAGCAAACTCGGCTCGAGCGAATCAGCAAGCCCGTCACCATCCAAATCGTCGACGCTCCCCGCAATACCGAGGATTCGATAAAATACCATCTCATCGCCCTCTATTTTCTGAATGGTGGCGACAAACAAACCATCCTGCCCGTCCACTGGCGCGATACTGGATGGCAACGGCATCCAATCGACTGAATCCACAGTTTGCACCCCTTGAATTTGAAATGATGCGGATCGCTCGGCACCTGTGTTCTGGCTGGTGATAGAAATCGTGTCATCGACCTCGGAGACACCGGTAATGGTCACCGTACCCTGCCCAAAAAGAGAGACCCCAGTCAGCAGAATAAACCCGGCCACACAAAAGGAGGTAATAGTTCGTTTCATTTAGATAATGAGAGACAGGCAACGAGATTGGATCGACCACAAGTCAGGAACTTGGAAAAGGACTTCCCTCTTCTCTTCCAGACAACAGCACGTAAGAAAGCATCAGCTACAACATGTTTCATTTAAGATCGACACGCTGGAGCAATATGAAGGAGTGAGCGGCAACCGGACGGCCAACAGAGACTTCCTGCGTTTGCAAAACTGAAATTTCAGAGGAGCGGATACGACCGACGGAGCAAACACAAAATACAACTTGCCGCACTTTTTTCAGGCTGGGGACCAATACACTGACCGGCAAGATAATAGCCACAACACTGTCGATTGCATGTGCTTAGAGCCTTTTTGAAAATAGTTGAGGAGCCTACGTTAACGTTATTGTAATTTTGTGGGCGATGCCGTACACGCTGCGGATGCGTTATGCCTCTGACCTGACTGACAACGAATGGAACTTGATCGCCTATTGTTTTCCCAAGCCGGCGGCGCGTTTTTGAATCAATGACCTCAGGAGGCGAATAATTACGCTACGGAGGAGGCGGTCATTGTTAGGTATGGTTTGTTTTTGGTGCGCCGGTTTTTGGTTTT
>JBDNGP010000313.1:0-3930 GCA_041689265.1 Verrucomicrobiota bacterium | reverse complement strand
GTAACTATTCTTTCCGGGGTACGTCCTCAGTTGGGTGACACTCCCTGCCACAACAATTCTCAACCGATGCTGCTATTGATTGCCCAAAGCCTCCGCGCGTTCAAGAAAAAACTGCCCTCACCATCAAAAAAATTGAGGGTGCTGCTGCCGATATCGACGGAGTATGCAGTGTTGATCAAAGTGGTGTATTGAGCGGCAAGGATGCGATCCATTTGGCTCGTCGATTCCTAAAGCGGTATCCAAATAAAAATCTCGAGTATCCATACGCTCGTAGATAGCAGATGAAGGATTCGAAACCGCATATCTGGCACAGAAATCCTGTCGGCACCCGGCACCGGATCGGGAGCGATCAACCTACTGATCCAATCGAACTCAACGTCGGGTCCGCCGACCGGACAATTCGTCCGTGTAGGCTTTGGAATATTCAGCAGACATGCGGTCCATCGTAAACTTCGAACGTACCGACTTCGCGCATGCCCGGCTCATTGCTTCAAGCTGATGCCGGTCATCGATCAGTTTGCTGATGGTCCTGTCAAAAATGTCTACATCGTTTCGTGGTAGCAGGTAGCCATCTACTCCGTCCTCGATCGAATCTCTCACACAGACTTCGTTGGCCACCACGGGGACGGCTCCCATTGACATGGCTTCGAGCACCGACAAATCGTGGGCGCCGACTTTTTCGTGTGGCGTATAAAGGAAGATGTGCGCCGCTTCCAGATACTTTCGAATGTCTGCCTTTGGCCCAACGTATCGGATTTGATCCGTTGACCTACCGGCTTCGCCAACTACGGTGAGGCGAACGTTGCGATGGGATCTCAAGATGCGCTCGGCGACGTCCCAAAAATATGGAGAACATTTCTCAGGACGACAGACCCTCACGACATGAATCAACTCGCCTGAATAGTCACGGGGCTGTTTCGCGGAAAACTCATTCTCATCAATCCCATTGAGAATGGTTCGCACGTGGTTCTCCTTCGCCTGAATTGCAGCCACTGAAGGGGAAGCACAAATCAGGAGAGATCTTGTCAGTGGAGCCTGGCAGTACCATTGGAGCGATATCATGTGGGCCATGTCGAACAGTTGCCGGAATCTATATGCGGGACCAAAGTCTGTGACGCAGTGACAGTTGATGATGTCGGCCTGTGCAACCAACGACCTCAGCCGCGCTTGAACCTTGGTCGAATCCCGCGCTTTCCAAAGCGCAACTACTGGGATCTTGTGCCTGGCAAACAGCCGTTGAATCGGACCCTCCTCTTTCAGCACGACGCCCACATTCTGTTCCCGATCATGTTTGCACAGGTTTAGGACGCATCGCTCCAACCCGCCCAACTGTCCACAGGGAAGGAAATGCACCACTTTGGGAGCGGAGGCCAAAACTTGAACGCGGGATCTGGTCGAGGGTTTTGCGGTCTTTCGATTCTGTCGTTGAATCGTTGAACGGACTCGGGCGGCATCGGGCGTCTTCAGAATTCCCGCAGCACCTCCGTCCAAGTATATCTCAATTCGTCGTATGACTTCGTCCGACGTGATCATTTCCATGCATCGCGGCAGACCATTCTTCACGTCCATGCAGAGGTGGGTTGATTTGTCCTTGTCGCTCCCGTCGCCAAGCGGAACCGTGCGGGAACGCCAGCACCCGCCGTCCTTGCAACACCACAGGGCACCGATGGTGTGGATAAATTGGTGGTGTGAATAGGCTTCCCAGTGAGTTGGTTCCCGACCTCCCGCAATCACAACGCAAGGGCGAGTTTGCGTTCTGGGATTGTGATGTGGAACTGCAGCGGCAAGGTGCATGAGAAAAGTTACGGGGCATACCACGCCCTCGGCAAAATGCATCAATTGAATCAGCTGCCGGACATTCGTTTTTCCCCGGAGATCGACCACGTTTTTCAACGGCGGGTGATGGTGGCCGAACTCTCCAACCTGTACAAAGACCAGCTTCCCGATAAAGTGATCGACAACCGCTTGATACCGTTCGCTGCTCCACCACTTGATTGTGAAATCGTATTTTCCGCCGGCATCAATAATCCAATAGGGAACTTTCCCTCGGAGAGGGCGAGCAATTTGGTCCGGGTATTCCTTTTCCGACTCCGACAAATGCACATCCCCGTGGAACCGCTGCGGGCTTATTCTCAGGTCGAGCTCTTGATTGAGAAACTGGTAAAAACCGTGAATGAAATGAAACGGTGCGGTGTTGCACTGATGGATCAACGGATAATGACAGGTGAATTTCGTCACACCGGCATCCCCTTCTCTCAGCGAACTCACGTACGGATTGTTCTGCCAGAGATCTGGACACGCCGTACGAAGATCGGTTTGAAATTCGTTGGGATAGGTCTGGTGGAGATCCCGAATCGCGGCGGTCAACATGAGAAGATCGCCCGGCGACTGGTAGTTTTCCAAAATGAGTTTTCTCATCAGTCCGCTTGTCTGCTGGTTCCCGTTTCATCCTCCGGTTTTTCGCTTCCGACGGTAAATCTGTACGATGAATATCGCTGCAACGTGGAGCCAGCATCCTCCCATGAATAGTGATACTTTCCTATATGGTGGAGTCGGATCGTGGTATCCGCGTAAATTTGATATCCGCACTGTCGAGCCCGTTCACAGAAAGAGTAATCCTCGCCCAGGTACAACTCATCCTGCCCGGTCTGCTTTACTCCCAGTTGACGGAAGTAGGGAATCAGGCCATTGGGGCTCGGCGACTGGCATCGCTTGAGCCCAAGGTTTTCGGATATTTTTTCGTATACGGATCGGTGGGTGTAGAGAAATCCTGTCGCAAGAAAACGGACTTCCTTCAGCCCTCCTTCCGCACCAAAGACGATTTGGTTGTCTCCTTCCAGCAACCGACAGGCGACCCGTCGGTGCCCTTTGACCGGATAGATTCCGCCAATAATTGGTTTCTGGTGAGATTGAAGTCTTTCCACATCTTCCGGATTGAACCAAATGTCAGAATCAATCCAGACCAGCTCGTCGAATCCGGCGGCCAGCGCATCTGTCGCGATCTGGCTCCGGCCCCGAGAAATATCGGTAAACCCAGGAACCCGCCATACTTTGACCCCCCGCCGTTCCAGCGCATTGAGACTGCGTTCACACTCAAGTTCTATGTGACTTGCCACGGGCACGAGTATCACTGGTTTTGAGTTTCTCATCTGATCTGGATTACTTGATTTTGCTGTTTCCCGACAGCATGAGCAGAGAACTTTTTTTGGCGGACATCAATCAATTTTCATTTGCTCAATCATCGTCTGGGCATCCTCCCCGTCGCCCCGTCGACCGGCGGCGCTGGATTGCACCCCCTTGCCTCCCAAATTGAACAACTCGTACCCCGCCTGACGCATGGCTTCACCGAGCAATACGTCGTTGCTTTTCTTTACCAGCGAGGCCGGAGGCCAGCCCAGTGTCTCTATGGCCCTGCTTCGCGCGAACCAGCTGCCCCCTGAACAGAAATGCCATCGTCTGTCCCCTGAACCGTAGTAGCCCGGTTCGTATTTCAGCTGGCCGCACGGAGCGGAGTGGCCGCTGTACCAACGCTGGATCTTGATCCATTTCTCAATCGCATCCGCTTCGACGAACTCATCAGTGTGTCCGTGGAACGCAACTTCACCCCACATGCCGACGCTGTCCGAACATTCGCGGGCAGTTTTGAGACGGCAATCCAACGCTCCCGGATGCTTGATATAGGAATCATCGTCAAACCACCAGACGAACTCGGTTTCCAGTCGGTAAAGCAACCGGGCCATCATTGGGCACTGGTTGATATTCCGCTTGCAGAGGTAGATACTGTCGACATCGTCCAGCGAACGGACGTAGTCGATGGTTTCCGGAGAGCACTCGTTGAGTCCGACCCGGAGCAGAAACTTGTCGCGAGGACATCTTTGGATAATGGAGTCCAGACAGCGTTTCGCAAGATCGGGATGTTCCCCGTAACAG
>JBDNGP010000312.1:0-15399 GCA_041689265.1 Verrucomicrobiota bacterium | reverse complement strand
ATCATCTCTCAAATCATGAGTAATGAAAAAGAACAACGGGGCGGTCTCGTGTGGGGAACCTTCATCGGTGATGCGCTGGCGATGCCGGTCCACTGGTACTACGACCGCGACGCCCTGCACCGTGATTACGGTCGGGTGACCGATTATCTCACCCCACGAAATCCGCATCCGGGCAGCATTCTGTGGCGCTCCGAATACACGCCGCTCAATGAACGCGGCGACATTCTGCACGACCAGGCGCAATACTGGGGGCGGCGCGGAATTCATTATCATCAGTTTCTGAAAGCCGGTGAGAACACGCTGAATCTACAACTCGCCGGTGGGCTCATGAAGTCCCTGATCGCGTGCGGCCACTATGACCCGGAAGATTACCTTCAGCGCTACCTCGACTTCATGCTCACTCCGGGCCGGCATCGCGATACCTACATCGAGGAGTGCCACCGAAAATTCTTCACCGCCTACACGCGCGGCACCAAACCTCAGAAGTGCGGTGGCAGTGACATTCACATCGGCGGACTGGCACACGTGGGCGTGCTTGTTGCGTTCGGTGAAGGTGATTCGGAAGCAGTGCGCAATTCCGTGCGCGCACACGTTCAACTGACCCATCGCGCCCCGGAAGTTTTGTCGGCTGCCGATGCGTTGACTCGTATTCTCTGTGATGTGCTTGCGGGGGCCGGGTTGCGCGAAGCGATCTTTGAGCACGGCAGCGACTGGTTCTCAAAGCGAAAAGCGGAGCAGTGGTCTCGCGAGCCGGATGAAGTGGTCATCGGTCGCCGGGTCAGTTCCGCCTGCTATATCGATGACGCGTTTCCGGCATCGTTGTATCTCGCCTGGAAATACGCTGATGACTTTGAAGCGGGCGTCCTTGCCAATACCAACGTGGGCGGAGACAATTGCCATCGCGGCGCGGTGGTGGGTGCGCTGCTCGGCGCTGCCTTGGGAACCAGCGGGATCCCGGCGAGGTTTCGCGACGGAATGCATCATTCGGCCAACCTGAAACAACAAATCGAGCAACTGACTTTGTGACGACGACATCTTCAACAAACGCCCGCAACAGTGGCGCCGACAACGTCGCGAATGGCACGTTGGTGCTGCGGGCGAACAAGGTTTCAAAATCCTATGCCGGACGCTGCGTGCTGGATGATGTTTCGTTTCTGTTGCACGCGGGGCAGCGGCTGGCGCTGACCGGCCCTTCCGGCAGTGGCAAGACTACCTTGCTCAACTGCGTGGGCGGCGTGGATCGCCCCGACTCCGGGTCAATCGTTGTACACGGAGAGGCCCTTGAGAAACTTTCCAGTGACCAACTCGCGCAGGTTCGCCGTCGCCGGGTCGGGACCGTGTTTCAGTTCTTTCATCTGCTGCCCACACTGACGGCGTTCGAGAATGTGGAATTTCCGCTGCAACTAATTGGTGTCGCACCGGACGACCGCCGCGTTCGCGTTCAGGCCTTGCTGGAAAGAGTGAATCTGACGGCGCGGTCCCACGCGTTCCCGGCGCAACTTTCGGGAGGCGAGATGCAACGGGTGGCCATCGCGCGGGCGCTCGTTCATCGGCCCGATCTCATTCTCGCCGATGAACCCACCGGCAACCTCGACTCGGCCAACGGAGAGAACATTCTCGCGCTCCTGCAGGATCTCACGGAGGAAACGAACACCGCGCTGGTGCTCGTCACCCACAGCCTGGAAGCCACCCGCATTTGTCATCGCACGATCCACCTGCGCGATGGCGCGATTGTGTCGGAGACGACGCATTCCTGACCGCATGGATGTTGTCCCTGTCAGTGGGTTGACCGCCACGTTGCTGCGCAAATTTGCGTTGCGGCATTGGTGGGCGGCCCCGCGGCAGTCGGCCCTGTTGGTGGTCATTCTGGCCCTCGGAATTGCGGTCTTCTTTTCGATCCGGCTCGCGAACCGGGCGGCGCTCGCCAGTTTTCAAAACTTCACCGACCTGATCACGCAGGAAAGCGACTGGCTGATTCGCGCACCGGCCGGGCTGCTGCCGGAATCGTTGCTGCCGGAATTGCGGGAACGACTGAACCCGCGACCTGTCAGTATCATTCCCGTCGTCGAAACCACCGCGGCCCGCCCGCTGACGAACCCTGACGAAGCCATTGGTTCCAGCGAGACGTTTCAACTTCTGGGAATCGATCTGATCGGCGTGCAGAATCTCGCGGCCGGACACGTTCAGGACCGCTCATGGTTTGGTCAAGGCAGGCAATCGGGCGCGACGACGGACGGCTCGGATTCTTTCTGGCAGATCTTTCAGAACCCGCGGGCTGTCTTCATCAGCTCCGCACTGGCGACGCGTGACCAACTGCGGCCGGGCGATTCTCTCAAGCTGGTCGTGAACGAGCAGATCGTGACGCTCGAAGTCGCCGGCATCATCCCCACGATTCCAGATGGTCCACAGGCACCGGCCACCTTGCTGGTGATGGACCTGCCCGCTCTCCAGTCACTCGCCGGGCGTGTCGGACTTCTAAGGCGGATTGAATTCATGGTGGAAGAGGGACCCAAGGCCGACGAACGACGCGCCGAACTGAAAGAACAACTGGAACAGTGGAGCGAAGGACGCTGGACGGTTTCCTCGCCGGCGGATCGTCGGGAGAGCGCGGCCACGATGACCCGGGCCTTCCGCGTCAACTTGACCATCCTCTCGCTGCTTGCCTTGTTGGTCGGGCTGTATCTGATCTTTCAAGCCTTGGATGGAGCCGTGGTTCGACGGCGCGAGGAGATCGGAATCCTGCGATCGCTTGGCGTCGAGGAGCGAATCATCCGGCGTGCTTGGCTGCTGGAAGCCGCAGTGCTTGGATTGTTGGGCGGTGTCGTTGGTGCCCTGTTGGGCTGGGCCGGCGCTCAGTTTTCCGTGCGCCTCGTGGGACGCACGGTCAATGCGCTCTACTATTCAACCAGCGTCGACTACGCGCGGCTCGATATCCGCGAAATGGCGGCGGCGCTGATGTTGTCCGTGACAGCCAGTCTTCTCGCTGGCTGGCTTCCGGCCCGGGCGGCGGCACGGACTCCGCCCGCGCAGATCCTCGTCCGCCACGCTCTCGCACCGCCGGGCCTGCAATTCTGGCGCAAGGAATGGCTGGGTGCAGTGATTGCCGTGATTGGTTTCGTACTGGTCTTGCTACCGCCGTTGCGGTTCTCAGGTGGAGTGCGTTTTCCATTGGCCGGATATCTTGCCGGGCTGTGCTGGATCATTGGTGGGGGCATCCTCAGCGGCGCGACACTTCGAATGCTGGCCCGGCTGGCGCAACCGTTGGGACGCTGGCTGATCCCCATCAAGATTGCCGCAGGACATCTCGTTCAACCGTCCGGCCGACATCGACTGGCCGTCGCGGGACTTGTCTGCGCCATCGCGATGACGGCCGGCATGACGATTCTGGTCGCCAGTTTTGACACGACCATGCGGGGCTGGATTGAACGAACGTTCCAGGCGGATCTCTACATTTCCAGCAGCGGGGCGCAGAGTGCTTCCACGGAAAACCGGATCTCGGCGACGACGTGGAAAGCCATGGCCGGGCATCCGGCGGTTGATGCCATGAACATCGTGCAGACCAGCGAAGTGCAATTGCCCGGGGGCACCACGATTTTGTCGGGCGGGGAACTGGGACTCATGCACCAGCGCACGAGTTTGCCCTGGATGGAGGAACCGCTTTCCGACGATGTCTTCTCCGCTGAGCGAAATGCACAACTTGCACTCGTCAGTGAAAGTTTCAGCGAACGATTCCAACTGCGACGGGGCGATTCCATCACGGTGCCGACTCCCAGTGGCAAAAAGAATCTGACCATTGCCGGGGTCTTTTCTGATTACGGAAATGAACGTGGATCGATCCTGGTGGAGCGCCGACACTTTGCGGAATGGTTTCAAGACGAACAGGCTTCCGGCCTGATGGTGTTCGTGCGCCCGGGATTCTCCGCGGATTCGTTGCGTGCAGAATGGCTCGCGCGTTATCCGGGGCTGCGCGTGTTCAGCAACGCCCATCTGCGCTCCGAGATTCTCCGCATTTTCCGGCAGACATTCTCCATTACTTACGCGCTCGAAGTCATCGGCGTGCTGGTGGCGGTGATCGGACTCGGTTTGACCCTTGCCAGCGTGCTGCTCGAGCGCAGAGCGGAGCTGACCACGCTCCGCGCGCTGGGCATGACGCGTCGCGAGATTGCGCGGGCCACCGCCTGTGAAGGCCTGGTGCTGGGCGTGGCCGGTGTGGCGGTGGGAAGTATGGTGAGCGTGGCATTGGGCTGGATGCTGATATTCGTGATCAACAAACAAACCTTTGGCTGGACGTTGGGCTTCGAGGTGCCGTGGCTGCAAATGACCGTGCTGGCCCTACTGGTCGTCGGCATGGGCACCGGAGTCGCTTACGGCGTCGGACGCTGGGGAGCGAATCTGCCGGCGGATCAGGAGGAATAGAATGAAATCCATTTCAAATCCAAAACCGCAGTCAGCGCCATCAGGTGTCACCCGGAGAACTCGGTCGGTTTTCTTGGCGGTGTTCGCGCTGGGCCTGGCTCTATCTTCGGCAGCGGCTGAGTTCATTCCACCACTCAAAACCGACGATGGTTTTGCGGTGCCACAGCCGGGCCATCAATTTGAATTTCCACGCGACCACGGCAGCCATCCCGAATTCAAAATTGAATGGTGGTACGTGACCGGTCATCTTTTCAACACGGACAATCAACGCTTCGGTTTTCAGGCAACCTTCTTTCGTCGGGCCGGTCCGACGACAAGGGACGAGTCCAGCAAAGCGGCAGCTTCCCCGCTATTTGGTAATCGAGAGTTGCACCTCGCCCACATGGCGCTCGTGGATGTCGACGAGAAGCGATTCTTCCACGAGGAACGACTGAACCGGCAGGGCTGGGATGCAGGGTCGGTCACCAACACACTCGAGGTCTGGAACGGAAACTGGTCCCTGCGTCTGGGTACCAACTCGATGGGAGCGATGTTCTTGCAAGGTTCCGTTCACAGCGACGTTTCCTTTTCACTGGAACTAACGCCGCTCAAGCCACTCGTGGTCTTTGGCGAAAATGGTGTTTCACGGAAAGGCGCATCCGCGACTGCCGCGAGTTATTATTTGACGTTCCCGCGTCTGGAAGTTGCGGGCAGCCTGATGATCGACGGGCAGGAACAGCGCGTTCGTGGCCAGGCGTGGATGGATCACGAGATCAGCAGCAGCCAGTTGGACGACGACCAGTCGGGTTGGGACTGGGCGAGTCTGCAACTCAACGACGGTCGGGAAATCATGGCGTATCGGATGCGCAAGCTCGACGGCAGCACGGATCCGTTTTCCCAATTGGCCTGGGTGGACGGGCAGGGGAAGGTCACGCAGTCCACCAGCACGCAATTCAGCTGGACCGCGGAGCAGACCTGGAAAAGCTCCCGGACGGGTGGCGAGTATCCCGTTCAACCGAGGATCACGACGACCGATCCGGTCTCGAACAAAACCGTGAGCTTCACATTGATGCCGCTCATGTTGGAGCAGGAATTGACCGGAGCGCTCGGCGGGATTGCGTATTGGGAAGGCGCCTGTCGGGTGTTGAACGAAAAAGGCGAAGACGTGGGATCAGCCTATTTGGAACTCGCGGGTTATGTCGGAAAGCTTGCCGATCGCTTCAAGTGAGTGTCAGCCAAACATCAACAGGATGCTCGACGAATAGTGAGACCTTACTTTCCACGGGCTCCCGCTTCACTAATGCTTAAACACCGCTCATTCCAACCCCTGTGCAAACATTTCAAAAAATAACCCGAATCGAGGTCGAGGCCGCTGCGCTTGAAAGGTGGCACCTCGCCCCGGGAGCGTTCCAACGGCTCGCGCCGCCGTGGGAACGGATGAGGGTCATTGAAGAACCCAAAGAAATATCCGACGGAACACGCGCTGTTCTCCAAATGAAGACCGGGCCCGTTTGGGTGACATGGGTGGCGGAACACAAGAATTGTCGGCCGGGCATTGGGTTCACCGACGTGCAAGTGAAGGGGCCCTTTTCGGATTGGACGCACGTCCACACTTTCCGCCCGGCCGGCACCGGGGCCTGTGAGCTCGTCGACGAAGTGCACTACCGCCTGCCGCTGGGTTTCGTGGGGCAGGCGTTCGGAGGCGCACTGGTCCTGGAAAAATTGGAGCGTACGTTTCGCTACCGGCACGCGATCACGAAAATGGATCTCGAAAGCGAGGGAGCGGAACCAAAGGGGAACGGCCGGGCCATGACCGTGCTCGTCACAGGCGCCACGGGCATGGTTGGCGCCGCGCTGGAGGCTTTCCTGCGAATGCGTGCTCATCGCGTGCTGCGGTTGACCCGGAATCCGTCACGGCCTGGTGATGTGCGATGGGATCCCAGCGCCGGCGAACTTGATCTGGCTCGTGATGAAACAATCGACGCTGTTGTGCATCTTGCCGGCGAGAACATCGCGGGAGGACGTTGGAGCGAGGCGAGAAAGCGTCGCATCCTTGAAAGTCGAAAAAATGGCACCCGCCTGTTGTGCGAGACACTGGCAGCGCGCGACCAAAGGCCCGAGGTTTTGGTGAGCGCTTCGGGGGGGAACTTCTATGCCACCGGAACCACTACGCCCCAAGACGAATCGTCGCCGCGCGGCACCGGGTTTCTCTCGGACGTCTGCGAGGTTTGGGAAGGCGAGACCGCCGTTGCAGAGCGGGCCGGCATTCGTGTGGTCCGGATGCGTTTTGGTGTCATCATGAGCCCGGCGGGCGGAGCCCTGGCAAAGATGCTGCCAATCTTCCAACTTGGGCTCGGCGGACGCCTCGGCTCCGGGGCCCAGCGCATGCCGTGGGTCGCCCTGGACGATGTCGTCGACATCATCCACCGCGCACTGAGAGACACGCGCTACGAAGGCCCGCTGAACGTGGTCGCGCCCGAGCAGGTCACAAACGCCCGGTTCACCGAAGCACTTGCCCGGACGTTGCGCCGACCGGCCGTGGTCCCGGCGCCCGGGTTCGCACTGAAGCTCATGCTGGGACGGCAGATGGCTGAAGAGGCGCTCCTCGCCGACCTGGCTTTGGCACCGGGTAAACTTTTGTCCCTCGGATACCCATTTCGTTTTCCCAAGGTTGAAGGGGCTCTGGCTTATCTGTTGGGTCGCGGTTGATTGGATTCCTTTGAAAGACCGTGGGGCTGTTTTGTGGACGAGATGAACATGAACAATCTCAAGTCAAATCACAGAAACGCCCGGGCATGACCGGGTTCAACGCAATGATTCCATGAAGAAACGTATCCTGATTGTTGGCGGCGGGCTTGCCGGGCTCTCCTGTGCAACCCAGCTCCATGAAGCGGGCGTTGAATCGCTCATCCTGGAGAGTTCCGATGGCGTGGGTGGGCGCGTCCGCACGGACGCCGTGCAGGGATTTCTGTTGGACCGCGGATTCCAGGTTTATCTCAGTGCCTACCCCGAGGCCGGGCGGCAGCTTGATCTGGAAGCGTTGGATCTGCGGCGATTCAACCCCGGCGCACTCGTTTTCAGGGGCGGCAAACTCCTCCGTATGATGGATGTGTTTCGATGTCCGCAATACGCGCTGAGTACGGCGTTCCAGCCGATTGGAACGATCTGGGACAAACTCCGGGTCGGCCGGATGAGATTTCGAGCAACCCGCACTGCGCTCGATGAAATTGCCGCCCACAAAGACGATACGACGGAGGAATATCTGCGCCGATCCGGTTTTTCCGAGTCGATGATTGATGGATTCTTCCGGCCGTTTTACGGTGGCATCTTCCTTGAGCGTGACCTGCGAACGTCGAGCCGCATGTTCGAGTTCACCTTCAAGATGTTTGCCGAGGGACATGCCACATTGCCGGCGAAAGGAATGCAGGAAATCCCGCGTCAACTCGCCAATCGGTTGCCGATGAACGCCATCCGCCTGGACGCGCCTGTGCGCTCGGTCGAGGCCAGAACGGTAACGCTTGAAAATGGAGAACAGGTGACGGCTGATGCCGTGGTGGTCGCAACGGATGCCGGGACGGCGGCGCGGCTGGTGTCAGGGACTCAGAAGATCCCAACCGGCTGGCGCTCAACCACGAGTATCTATTACTCGGCGCCGAGTTCACCGCTGAAGGAGGCCATCATTGCACTGAACGGGCATACGTCTGGGCTGGTGAACAATGTCTGTGTTCCTTCCGATGTGTCCGCTGATTACGCGCCCGAGGGCGGGGCCCTGATTTCGGTTTCGCTACTGGGGCTGCCGGATTCAAAAGATCTTGAAAGCCGGGTTCAGGCTGAACTGGAAACGTGGTTTGGCAAGGAGGTGCGCCAATGGGAACACCTGCGAACCTACCGGATCCCGCATGCCCTGCCCGAGCAGCCGCCTTCGGACTCGAGGGAAAAGGGTAACGGATTTCAGGTACATGACGAGATCTACGTGTGTGGGGATCATTGTACGAGTGCTTCGATTGAAGGGGCTTTGGTCTCAGGCATGTGTGTTGCCAAAGACATTGTCGCCGGGAACCCGGCTTCTGGTGGGGCCCAAAGAACCGGATCATAGGGGCGGTCAGAGGTTGAGTCGCGATCCGCGCTATTTTATCAAGTCAGGTCAATCCACAGCTTGTTCTCCAATCCGCCGGATCAGGCCGCTGAAGATCAGGCCATGGATCGGATACAAGGCATACCAGTAGAGCAAACCGAACAACCCTTTTGGCTCGAAGAACGCCGTCTGCAGCAGCAGGGTTTTGCCATCGGATTCGGGCCGGGCTTCAAACTCCAGCCAGGCCCTTCCGGGAACTTTCATCTCCGCCCGCAAACGGATCAACCGCCCGGGATCGACCATCTCCACACGCCAGAAATCCAGCGTGTCACCCGACCGGAGCTCCTCCGGATCACGGCGGCCACGGCGCATGCCAACCCCGCCAAACAGCCGGTCAACCATGCCGCGCAACTGCCACGTCCAGTCCAGATAAAGCCACCCCCGTCGGCCACCCAGTTGCGCAAAACTCCGATACACCGCCCCGGTGGATTTCGCCACCACCCGCTGCCGCTGCTCGATGATCATGCCTTCGCTGCTGATGAGCGCGACCGGCGTGCGTTCTCCCTGACCGATGGCGGAGCGCGGTATCAGCCATACCCATGATGAATCGGAGCGCGGCCGTCCCGGCTGCACCCGCAGGCGTCGCGCCGGCGGGGTGGCGGCACCGACGTAGTCCGCCGGGCTGAATGAACCGCCGGGAACAGTTGTCGCTGACCGCCACTTTCAATCACACCCCCTTCGTTTCCCGGCTTGCCTTCCGAGACCGCCATTCCAATACTCTGCCCGGAAATCACCCGGGAAGATGCCGAACGGAAATCATACCAAGGAAAAATCGAAATCTCTCGGATCCTGGATTTGGGACGTCGCCTGCTCCATTCGCGGGGCCAAGGACGCGCCGAAGCATAAGGACTTCATCCTCCCGCTCACCTTCTCCAGGCACCTCTGCGACGTATCCGCCTTCTGACCATGCCCGCAAAACGCAAATCATCGCCCAAGGCCAAAGACTCATCCGCCAACCTCGGCTTCGAGGCCAACCCATGAGCAAAAAGAAACCCACTCCCGGCGGTCGCGGCAAAAAGAAGACCGAAGTCTCGCTGGTTCGCTCTTCGGCGGCGGAATACCTCACCTTTGTGGCGGCGGGCGGCAGTTCGGAGGCCAGCGTCGAGATGCGTTACGAGGACGAGAATGTCTGGCTGACGCAGAAGATGATGGCAGCCCTCTACGATGTCACCGTTTCTGCCATCAACCAGCACTTGAAGCGTATTTTCGGGGACAACGAGCTGGAGGAGCGTTCAGTTGTTAAGCAATACTTAATAGCTGCCGACGACGGCAAAAACTACCAGACGAAGCATTACAGCCTGCAAGCGATCATCGCCGTGGGCTTCAAGATCGAGAACGAGCGGGCCGTGCAGTTCCGCAAGTGGGCCAACCAGATCGTCAAGGACTACACCATCCAAGGCTGGACGATGGATGCCGAGCGCCTCAAGCAGGGCGGAACCCTGACGGATGAGTTCTTCGAGCGCCAACTCGAGAAGATCCGGGAAATCCGGCTTTCCGAGCGCAAGTTCTACCAGAAGATCACCGACATCTACGCCACCGCGCTGGACTACGATCCTTCTGCAACGGCAACGAAGCGTTTCTTCGCGGCGGTTCAAAACAAGATGCACTACGCCGTGCATGGCCAGACGGCGGCGGAAGTGATCGTGGACCGGGCAAACCACGAGAAACAGAGCATGGGCCTCACGAGTTGGGAAGATGCCCCCAAAGGGAAAATCCATCGCTACGACGTTTCCATTGCCAAGAACTACCTCTCGGGGTTCGAGCTGGGGCAGATGCAGCGCATCGTCTCCGCCTATCTCGATATGGCTGAAATGCAGGCCATGCGGAAAATCCCGATGACGATGGAAGACTGGGAGAAACGCTTGAGCGGATTCCTTCAGCTCTGGGATCGCGAGATTCTTCAGGACGCGGGCCGGGTGACTGCGGAGCTGGCAAAGACCCACGCCGAGAGTGAGTTTGAGAAATACCGCATCGTGCAGGACCGGCTGTTCGAGTCGGACTTCGACAAGCTGATCAAGAAACTGCCGGAGAAAGGTGACAAGCCATGAACAAGCTGCGCAACACCATGAACGCGACGGAACGGGCCAAGTCAGAAGTAAGAATGCAGAAACACGCACTTCTTCATTCATCATTCCTACTTCCCACTTTTCCTGTCCTCGCAAACCCGCCCTTCAACGACTCCGACTTACTGTGCACTCCATCTATGAAGGGCGAACTCTCTCAAAACGCTTGGCAAAACACATTCACTTTATGAGCTTCACTTGGATTCCTCTGTATTCCGAAATTGCCCGCAACGTGCTGGATTTTGAAAACCGGCAGAGTGAACTCCTTAGCTTGCTCGAAACGATGAGGGCGGATGGCATGAAGGTCATCCTTCTCAATGATCGGGATGCCGAAGGCAAAGTGATCCCGCTGTCGGAGATAGATCCGTTCACCTTTTTTGCGAGCTTTAACCGCACAAGTTCGGTCAGCGGACGGCAGGCGATCCTAGCGAGAATAAAGGCCGAGTGGCAACTGACAGCTCCGGTGCCAGACGACTTCGATGGGATACCCATCGCAAACGCTCAAAACAGTTGGGCTTTTGCATATCTCGCCGATCGAACGGCGAATGATATCCCAACACTCTGGCGCGCGGCCCGAGAGGGCGTTGAAAAAAAGTGGCAAACATTCGACCGTGCCCTTTTTGATGAGGCTTTAAGCGTGGGCCAAATGGGCTTGGCCAAGTTGACCATGAGTCTTTTTTGGCTTAATCCGCACGGGTTTCTTCCGTGTGATAAGCACACGTCCCTCTATTTCAGAAAGCGGGGCATCGTCTGGGACAGCAAGACGGCGGCTGGCTATTTTTCTTGGCTTGAAAAGGCGGTTGCGAACGCCGGGGATAATTTTCCGCAGATATCCCTCGACGCTTATGGAGCAAGTCTCGCAGCAGAAGCCGAGGAGGACGAAGGCGGGGCATCCGACATGGTTCTTCGCGAGGATTCACCAACTGGACCGCGCTTCGTTCGCTTCTTTAGTCCTGTTCTCAATGCTCTGCGAGCTCTGGGAGGGACTGGAACCCCAAAAGCTGTGTTAGAATGGATCACACAGCACTTACTTATTTCCGACGCTGAGCGTAACGAGAAGATGTCGTCGGGAGCATCCCGCTTCAAGAATCACGTGGATTGGGCCCGATTCTATTTAAGCAAGGCTGGGTTCATCGGTTCAGAGAAAAGAGGCGTTTGGATGCTCACCGCTGAGGGACAAAAAGCGAGTCCGTCTATGGCGGAAGCGCTCGATATTTTCCAGCGGGTGCAAGAAATGATGGATGAAGAGTCTCCGGAGGCTCTTGAGGAGAGCGAAAAATTGAAGACCAACGGAGCAACTGCACCCCGCAAGTATTGGACGTGGTCTCCAGGAGCAGGAGGCGAACACTGGGAAGAGTTCTACGAAAACGGAATCGCAGCCATTGGCTGGGACGACACGCTCGACCTGCTCCATTTCAAGAGTAAGGAGGAACTGCGACAAAAGCTGCTAGAACTCTGGCCCGGCGATTCGTCCAAGACGAATGACGCAAATACGTGCTGGCAATTCGCCCGCGATGTTCAGGTGGGCGACATCATTTTTGCCAAGCAGGGCGTAGCGAAGATATTGGGCTACGGTGTGGTCGAGGGCGACTACGAGTTTGATGAGAAGCGGTCGCACTACAACCACGTTCGGAAAGTGAAGTGGCTTGCAAAGGGCGAATGGGAGATGCCGAAGGACAACAAGATGGCGGTAAAAACCCTCACGGATATCACGCCTTATGAGGACTTCGTGAAATTGATCGCCGGGAAAGTCGGGCTCGAATTCGGTCAAGGCGTTGCGAAATCTGCGGTCACATCTGCAGCCGTCGGCATTGCCTACTGGTGGCTCAACGCAAACCCGAAGATTTGGGATTTCCGAACGGCCCCAGTCGGGGCGCTCCAAACTTACACATCGCATAACGAAGCCGGGAACAAGCGACAGAAGTTCAAATACTTCTCTGCCGTCAAACCCGGTGACATCCTCATTGGCTATGTGACGAGCCCGGACAAGGAAATCGTCGCAATATGTGAAATCACCAAGGCGCTTCACAGCACTCATGGCCAAGAAGAGATTGAGTTTCGCAAGGCCGAGCAGTTCGCCGTCCCAATCACGTGGGATGAACTGCAGTCCGTCCCCGCACTCGCAAATTGCGAACCGCTCCTCAGCAATCAGGGAAGTCTGTTTTCTGTCACCGACGACGAATACGATGCCATTCGAGCACTGATTGATGAGCGCAACCTCGGCACTCAGATTGTCCAACCAGCCGCGTTCACCAAGGCCGATGCATTGAAGGGGCTGTTCACGACCCCGGACGCTCTCGATGCAATTCTAGCGCGCCTCAAACGCAAGAAGGCGCTCATCCTTCAAGGGCCACCCGGAGTCGGCAAAACTTTCATCGCCCGGCGGTTGGCGTTTGCGATCATGGGGGAGCGTGATGAGCGCCGCGTCGCGATGGTCCAGTTTCATCCCAGCTACGGCTATGAGGATTTTGTGCAGGGCTACCGCCCCACCCGAACCGGCTTGGAGCGCCGGGATGGAGTGTTCCACCAGTTCGCGCGCCTCGCCCGGAATGAACCGGACCGCGATTGGTTCTTCATCATCGACGAGATTAACCGGGGCAACCTCGCCAAAATCTTTGGTGAACTGCTGATGCTGATCGAGGCAGACAAGCGCGGGCCGGCTCACGCCATCCCGCTCACGTATTCGGATGGGCCGGACGAAACGTTTCAACTCCCCGCCAACCTCCACTTCATCGGCACGATGAACACTGCCGACCGGTCGCTCGCCATGGTGGACTACGCTCTCCGCCGTCGCTTCGCGTTCGTCACTCTCGAACCTGCCCTTGAATCGCCAGCTTTCGCCGACTGGCTCAAGGCGCGCAACGCGTCCGACGAGCTGATCGGGCTGATTCGCGGCAGGATTGGGAACTTGAATGCAGTCATCGAAAAGGAGCGCGACCTTGGCCCTGGCTTCCGCATCGGCCATAGCTTCTTCTGCCCGGGCCCCGACGACATTCCCGACGAGGCTTGGTATCGAGAGGTCATCGCTGGTGAAATCCAGCCATTGCTCGAGGAATACTTCGATTCACGAGACCGCGTGGAAAAGCTCGTCGCGGAGCTATTGGCTTAAGTTTCCGTTCACGATCATGGCTCTCGTTCCAACAATGATCGAACCCGCCGTTGGTCCTGCTCGCGCGGGCCGCACCGCCGATACGCTCACGTCCGGTGCAACGCAGATTCCCATTGCCAATATTTATTACCTGCTCTGCTACGCTTGGGACGTGCTGGAGGAAAAGGATTCTCTAGCCGACGTGGATGCGTTGGATTCCACCAACTTGATCGAACTCTTTGCCCGAGTGCTGGTCAATGGCACACGCCGCCTACTGCGCCGCGGGCTAGATCGAGGTTACCTCCCACGAGAGGATGAAATTCCTGGCGTGCGCGGCAAGCTCCTCGTCACGCAGACGCTCCGCCGTGATCTACTCCGTCAAGGCCGCGCCGCCTGCGCTTGGGACGAACTCGAATACGACACACCGCCGAACCGAATCCTCAAGACCACGCTTCAACGGCTCCAAGATTCTGAGGAACTCGACCCCGGCACGCGTTCCGATATCCATGATCTCCTTCGCTGGCTCTCTCCGGTCCAGACCATTGAGCTTCACGCCTCGGACTTTCGTCGCGTCCAGCTTCACCGCAATAACCGGATCTACGCATTTCTGCTGCATGTCTGCGAGTTCGTTCACGAACACTGGCTGCCCGCCGAGCATGGTGGCGGGAGGCGATTCCGCGACTTTGTGCGCGAAGGGGTCTCGACACTTTTTGAAAGCTTCGTCCTCAACTTTTACCGCCATGAACTTCCTGGCTGGCAAGTCAGCGCACCGACCATTCGGTGGCAGACTGACGATGCCAATGCCGATGCACTTGAATTGGTGCCACGCATGGAAACCGATGTGTGCCTGCAGAGTCCCGGACGTGCCATCATTCTCGATACCAAGTTCTATGCGGCGGCGCTCAAGAACAGTGCCTTCGGACGTGCCAAGCTTCCTGCGGCCAATCTGTATCAACTCTTCACCTACCTTCGCCAGCGCTCTTGCGAACCCGGTTGGGAACAGGCGGAGGGCGTCCTCCTCTACCCACGCACCACTCGTGATTTTGCCGCCGAGTTCACCACTCACGGGCATCGAATTCGAGCGCTGACGCTCGACCTTGCGCAGCCTTGGCAGAATATTCATGCGGCCCTCATGCGAATTGCGGCTGCTAGTCCGCCGGCGGTGGACTGATCCCAGACTTCTTCGCTCACCTCCTACTGAAGTCCGTTGAACTCGCCAAATCCTCTCGGATGAAGCGCACCGTTCGCAATACGGCTTTGGCGGCAAGGTGAATGAGAAGACCGGCGAAATGTCCTACGGCTTCGCGAGCAACCTGCGCGATGCATTGCCGAATGCGTCGTTCATCGGGTTGACTTCCTCGTTGCCGCCGCTCGGTCGGGCTTCGCCCAATGTTGCGCATTTTCTCTGTCGGTCGGCCCGGCCTTCCTCCAGTCACCGGCACGCCCATCGAGCAGGACGATGTCAACACGCGGACGGTGTTCGGCGATTACATCTCCATCTACGACATCCAGCGCGCCGTGGCGGACGAGGCGACGAAGCCGATTTACTACGAGAGTCGCATCGCCAAGCTGGCGCTGAGACTACGAACGAATCCGCCCCGTTGAAGCAGTTCGGATCAGCCTTCAGCTTGCTCGCCAATCCGCCGGATCAGGCCGCTGAAAATCAAGCTGTGAATCGGATAGAGCGCGTACCAGTAAAACAAACCGAACAACCCTTT
>JBDNGP010000311.1:0-8554 GCA_041689265.1 Verrucomicrobiota bacterium | reverse complement strand
GCGGACCATCCCCACGTGGGTGGGGAGAACCGTGATTTACCAACAACTTACACTTTCAGTTTCATAGGTTTTCGGGGTTTAGAAGGGAATGTTTTCCGGATCCACCCAGTTCTCAGCAACAAGCCACAGCCCGCTCAGATGCACGTCGCGGCGGTCCGGTTCCCCCCAACGTTCAATCTTGAATCCCTGGCAGTTTGGTTCGCTTGTGAGAATGAGCAGGCTCATGCCCTCGGCGTTTCTTTTCACGTAGTCGAGCACTTTGTCCCGCGTGCGCCGGTTTACCGTCCCGACAAACACGTTTGGTTTGGGCTCGACGAACCAGCGTTTGAACATGCCTCGAATGGCGGGCGGCGTGTCGTTGGCAATAATGACGGTCATCGGTTGGCTAAGATTTCCCGGCTGGTTACGAACCGGACATCAGGCGATGGCAGAGGGCGGTCGGGCGGCGGCCTGCTGTGGATTGGCTTCGTCCGAGTCGAACAGACGGGCAAGATCCTTGGGCATCCGCTGCAGCAGGCGCTCTTCTTCGATGCGTTTTTTTAAAAGTTTACGAACCAGTTCACCGTCGTCTTTCGGATCCTGGCGGGTTGCCATGAATGCTGCCGGAATGCTGGTGAGGTGTTTGTACAGGTCCGCCACGTCATAGACGAAGGGCAGGGTGCCGGCGTCATGGACAAACCCCAGACTCGGCAGGTAACCGAGCGAGGTGATCACGGCGGCGCAGAGGGCGTAGAGGCTGGCATTGGCGGAGGAGAGGGCCCGGTTGATGCCATCCGCCATCTCCCAGTTCTGCCGGTCGTAGTTGCGGCCTTTCCAGGTGACACCGTGTTCCACTCCGAACTTTGCGTAGAGCGTGCGCACCCGCAGTCCTTCCATGCCGCGGAGTTCCTTCACGGACTTGCCCTCGACGTCGATATCGGGGAAGCGAATCCTGAACATCTCCCGGGCGATGCGCGTGCGCCGGCGTTTGTCGGCCCACGCTTCGGCGTGGAGGCGGGGCATGTCATTGGTGTGGTTCGGTGTGAGGCCGAAGGCGTAAAAGCGCATGGATTCCTCGCCGGTCCAGCAGACGGGCGTGTTGCTCTCGGCGCAGCTTTTAATCGCCGCGTGGGTGATCGTGGTTCCGGGTCCGAGTATGAGCGCGGAAACCGTCGCCACCGGAATGCGGCAGAGCAGGCCGTTGGCGCCGATCCATTTCACGCTGGAGTCATCGACCTCGAGTCGGCCGTGTTCGAGATAGAGCGGTGTCCAGCGGTCCCTGGCCGGGGCAAGGGTTTCGAGCGGAGGGCGTTCGAAGAGGGGCATGCGATTTACGATTCAGGATTTGCGATCACGGATTTCGAATTTCGTTTGATCCAGCGCGGGGCATGGCGGGTGCCGATGGGGGCGCCGTAGGCCACCGGGGTGTCCTCAATCATGTCGGCGGCGGGGTCTCCGGGCTCAGTCTCGATGACGTGATCGAACTGTCCGAGGGATTCATCGCCTGAATGCCCGGACCGGCGAAGCAACACAGGCCAGACCTCGCCACGGGGACCGGGGCCGGCGGCCAGCACGGGGCTGGCGGGGAGGCAGGACTTGCGGCCAAACCAGACGCCCCACTTCGGGTCGCGGAGTGCAGTGGCGATTTCATCGAGCAATGCCGGCGGGCCTTCGATCAGGACGCCGAAGCGGGCGTCGAGGAGGTAGTGGCGGTAGGTCTGGACGGTGGCGTCAGCCGCCACCTTCCCGCTGGCGCGGCGGATGCCGGTCACGGTGTGATAGTCCTCCAATCGCCGCATGGGCAGGTCGTGATTCCAGCGATCCTTGCGCCCGAGCGCCACTGTGGTGACGCGGAGCCGTTCGAAGCGTCTGATTTGGTCCGCTTCATCTGGCGCATGTTTGTCGATGCCCATGGCAGCGGCGATCAGGCCCAGCACGCCGCTGCGCGTGGGGTGAAGCGCCGTCGTTCGCCGGTCAAAGCGCGAGGCGTGGCCCCACGATTGCATGGGGCCGTCGAGCAGCAGTGCGAGGCAGGCGTCAGAGGACATGTTGTGTCAGTGCCTCGCAGAAGGCGTTGAGGTTCACGCCAGGGAGGGTGACTTCCGTGTCGCAGGCGATGCCCCAAGTCTCCTTGAGTTTGGCATGGTGTGATTTCATGGCGTCGATCGAGGCGTCGAGCAACCCGCTCTTCGGTCGCACAGGCGATTCAAACGCATTGATCAACTGGACCGGCTGGCCGGCGGATTTGAAGGTGCCGAGGACGAAGCCGGGGAGCGTATGCGCATTCATGGAGTTCTTCCGCGCACCGGGCACCGCCTGCAACGTGGCGCGGATGAAGGCGTCCACGACCTTGCGACGTTCATCCAAGGAGAGCTTCGCCAGATGCGCCTCGTCGGCGAGCAGGCCGAGATTGAGCGCGGCGTAGCGGTAATAAACGGCGGAGGAGAATTCCAGCGTGCCGATCATGCCCGCGCCCGCGTCGTCGTCCTTTGGCTTGCGATCATCCACGGCGGAGTAGAAGTCCAAATCGTTGTCCGACTTGTGGGTGGAGAGCGCGTGGCTGAACATCGCCGCGCCTTCCAGCGTGAGTGACGGGAGGCTGGCCACCATGCGGCCAAACAACGCGATATCCGCGCCATCGAGCAGGCCCGCTTTTTTACAGAACTTGTCCAGGCTCTTCTCGTAATCCTTTGTCTTTGGATCGGATTTCACAAGCTCAGCCACTTGCTGGGCAATGGAGTCGATCTCGGAGGGGGCGAGGAAGGTCAACGTGCCGACCTGCGGAGTTTTACCATCCTTCCCGGACTTGGCGTCGAGCTTGGCGAGCTTGTCCGCGATGTTGGCGGCGTGTTCGGCGGCCACCTTCTCATCCGCGACACCGTGTTTCTTCAGCGCGTCAACCAGCGGTTGCACGATGAGTTTCGTGCGTTCGCCGCCGAAGCGCGCGTCCGGCAGGTTGTCCTGGGCGAATTTGCGGATGGCCCGCTTGAGCGATTGGCTGGAGAGTCGGGCGCGGTTGACGCCGCCGAAAACGGCGGTCTTGGGCGAGCCCACGTCGTCGCGGTTCAAGCACGAGACGGGGAAGGATTGGAGGATGTGGAGTTCGATGAGTTTCATTTGAGGGAGTTGATGGTGATTGGTTGAAAGTTGAGAGGCGCGAGGACAAGCAGGCCGAAGCCGAAGGCTTTGGCGGAGCCGATGCCGGCGGCGATGGTGGCGCGGAATTGCGCGGGATCAGTGACGGTGAGTTCGCCCTGAAACTCGACGGCGGTGTGGGTGCCGTGCGAGCGGGCGTCCTTGTGGAAGAACTCGCGTCCGCGCGGAATGGTGCGGAGCGAATCCATGTCGAAAGTAAAACCGCCGGCATCGGCCTTGCGCCGGAGCCAGGCGATGAGCTCTTCGCGTTGGGTGATGGCGAGCCGGCGACCGTTCTTGGTGCGCTCTCCGGCTTTGTTCGAGCGGACCTTTTTAGTTGGATTGGCCAGCAGGCTGAAACGGTAGCGTGGGTGGGCGAAAAACTCGTCCGGAATGGGCTTGGTGCCGAAGCAATCGGTGGGGCACCAGTCGGGCTTCTGCGGGATGCTGTGCGAGAGGATCAGCACGCGGAAGGCCTCCTCCTTGCGGTCCACGCGGATGAGGAAGTCGCGCGGCTGGCCATCGCGACCACCAAAGGCGAGCCAGACTTTCTGGTGCCAGTCATAGGTGTCGCGGATGCGGAGCAGCCGGATGGCGTCCTCGTAGGCGACGAAGATTTGCGTGAGGTGCAGCGTGGCCGATGCGTTCACCAGCGGTTCGAGTGTGACAGTGCTCATACGGCGGCGGGTTGGGTGGAGGTTTCGTTTGTGACGGACGCTTCGGCATCGGAACCGGAGCGCCAGAAGGAACGTGCCCATTGCACGCGGATGTCATCCGCATACCAGCGCCAGTTCCAAAGATCGGTGAAAAGTGACTCGTAGTTCACTCCCGCTTTCCCGGATTTCTTGGTGGCGAGCCGAACCCATGCTCGGAGCTGCGCGGCCAAATCTGAAACGTCGCCGCAGGCCAGCAGTCGGCGGAAGCGGCGTTCGTAACTTTCGGGAAGGGTGTTGTCCGATGAATCCGCCAACGCGATGGTGCGGCAGGTCTCGCCAAAGTTGCGGGCCTTGGATTCCTCCGGGTGGGTGGCGAACAGCGCGGCGATGTCCACGTGGACGGATTCGCCCGGCTGGCCAATGTCGCCGCCGAGGCTGGCGACGACGGGCCAGGCATCCATGACGGTGGCGGGGCTCAGGCCGCGACGCAGGGAGGCCATCTTGCCGCGATCGTTTTTTATGGCACGCAGGCGGCCGACAAAGCGGGCGGCACGTTCGGAGGGTTTGGGTTTACTCATGGGATGTTCCTTTCTTTGGTTTGGCGGACTTGGATTTGGGAGCGGCATTGAGCCGGCGCAGGCCGAGGGCGTAGGCTTGAATCTGGCGCGGCGTCTGGCGCGGACAGGATTGTTCGTAGGCATCGCGGGCGGCTCTGCGGACAGCCCTGCCCCAGTCGGATGCGGGGAGTTCTTCATCGGAGGTGAGATCGCGAGCGATATCGAAAAGCGCGGACAAGCCCTGCTCCACGCGCGTCCAGAAATGTTGTTTGGCTTTCGCTGTTGGAGCTTTCGATTGTAGTGCCTTGGCGTATTCGGCAACCGCCTTCTCCAACAAAGACTCAGCCTTCTCTGCGTGGCTAATTCCACGCTCGTAGGCTGCGCGACCCAGCGCATCATCGAGGAACGAAGCAGGTATCACGTAGAATGCCTCGACCACCTCACGAATCTTTGCTTGTTCGGACACGATACCCGCTGCCCAAATGGAGATATCCTTGGCATGGAATGGGTTTTTGAAGGCGATTGGACCCGAGGCATTCTCCTGACGGTTTTTGTTCTTTACACAAACAGCCAGCAAATCACGCCACACTGCTCTGTCGAGCTTCGCAGGGAGCACGATGTGGCCTTTCTTGGTGGCCAAAACAGTGGCGGCAGCCTCGCGGTATCCGGAATCATGAATTCCGTCGTAGACGAGTCCATTCGCCAGCCGCATGGCTGTGGGTGATTCGAGCCAGATGGACCGTGTGAGCGGAACCAGTCGACCGAGATAACCGCTGGTGAGCGATTGCTCCGTTGCTTTGCTGAGCTGCTTACCGCAGAAAACTTCCCACGCAGGGCGATCGTCAGGATTTTCGCCGTAAGAGTCGGCAATATCAACTGTGTTCAAAACATTCAGGTGAATGGTTTCCAGCAGTGAACAACCACGAAGGAAGGTGTGGAGCATGCTGCTGTCGGCACACGGCGAGCGCCCCTTGTAGCCTCTGCCGAGGAGTGGAGAGAAGCACTGATAAGCCAGCAGGCTCAACGCTGCCTCGGAGGGTGTGAACTCACGCCAATCTGATGCTGCATTGTCGAACACGGTCGCGTTGCTCTCTCCCGATGCCATGTTGAGGTTCAAGCGTGTAATGCCTTCATTCTCCATCACCGGAGTAGCTGACCCGAGTATTCCAGGTTTCGCTTGCAGAAAACGATCATCGTCGCCGAACAGTTCAAACTTGGCTTTCCACTTCTCCAAGTAGTCCTTCACGCGGGGCTGGATACGCGGGCGGCATTCCTCCCAGTCGGCCTCGTCCGCAGGACCGTCGAGGGCGGCCTGGGTGATGCAGAGCAGCAGGCGCATGAGGGCGATGCGCTCGTGAGGTTTCACGCAGAGGTCGCGTAGCTCGTGGGCCTGCGCGAAGAGTTCGTGCAGGCCAAACAGGTGGCGGGTGCCGTCGCCGCGAACGGCGGGAATCCAAGGTTCATTGGTCAAATTCATCGTCGTCGTCGCTCCAGGGTTCGGGTTCAGGTCGGGTTCGGGATTTGGTGGGCTTGTCGGCGAACACGCCGAAGTCCGGGTGATATGAGGTGTTGGAAACTTCGTCGCCGAAGAACAGCCGGCCGTCGTCGGCAACACGGGCAACCGCAGCGTCGTTGGAGACGTGCTTGGCCAACCAGCGCGGGCGCTGAACGTCCGCAGGAACCTGCCACTTGGGCACGCGCACGAGCCAGTGGTGCAGGAACCGTGCGGCGTGGATGCTCCAGTCGAAATCGGAGATGTCGCAGGTGGTCCGATCCTGGTCGATGGCGGTGAGCCTCCATCCCCTGCGGTCAGGCAGTTGCTCGATGGCGTTGAGCAGCACGAGCGGGACAGTGGGCGGGCCTTTGCGCCGGGTGAGAGCTCCATCATCATCGGGATTCAGCATCGGCAATCCAAAGACGCTCATGGCGGCTTCGGCTCTCCGCGTCAACTTGCGCTTCTCGTTTTCCAATTCCTCAAGCAGTTCAGCCCACGCCTTCGGTTCGGCATCGCCCGGGTCGGCGTAGGTCTGTTCGAGCACTGGCCGGATGTCGCCCGGCAATTGAACCTCGGTGCGTTCGCGCCACACGGCGGCGCTGCGGAGCAGGACGTAAGGGGCGTAAACCTTGGCGCTGCGGCCGAGAGCTTTCTTGAGCTGGTCGGCGTCGGCGTCGTCTTCAAGCTGCGGCAGGCGAATCCAGAACCCGGGCTTGTCGGCCTTGCGATGATTCGCCGGGTGGTCATGCCGCCAGAGCCGGCCCATGCGTTGGATGAGCATGTCGGTGGGAGCCAGGTCGGTGACGATGAAGTCGAGATCGATGTCCACGCTTTGCTCGACGACCTGGGTGGCGATGAGGATGGAACCGGGGCCGCTCGCCGCGCGGCCCTTCCCGAGGCAGATTAGCCAGTCCTGCTCCAGCTCTTGTCGTCGATTGAAGGGAAAGCGTGCGTGCAACAGGCCAAGTTTCACGTCGCCTTCACGGATCTCGTCGCGCAGGGCGCGGAATGCTTGTTGCGCCTCGATGACGGTGTTGCGAATCCATAGGACGTGTTGACCGGATTCCGCGCGACGGATGAGTTCATCAAGGACGGTTTCCTCCGGCAGTTCCCCGGCGCGGATGGAGACGGTTTTGGAGGTGGTCCATTCTGGTGCGGTGTGCCGCACTTCGCCACCGGGCGTGGCGGTCGTCACAAGCGGGTAGCTGACAGGGATGCTGTTCTCCTTGCAGTTGACGGCAGCGAGCAACTCCCGCCGACGGTCGGCCGTGAGCGTGGCGCTGAGGATGATAACGGAGCAGCCGAGGTTTAACAGTTCTCGGACAAGCGCCCCGACGAGCGTGCCGGTGTAAACGTCGTAGGAATGAATCTCGTCCAGGATGACGACCTTGCCGGCGAGGGCGAAGCGGCGGACGAAGAAGTGTTTGACGGTGACCATGCCCTGCAAGGCCTGGTCAATGGTGCCGACGCCGTAGGGCGCGAGCAACGCCTGCTTGCCGGAGGCAAACCATGAACGGGCCTCGCGAAGATCGGCTGTGAGGTCGTCGTTGTCCCAGTCGGCGTCGGGCCGAGAATGGGTGAGGCGAAGCTTCAGGACCGGTGCATCCTGAAGCCAGGCATGACCGTGCGCGAGTCGAAGGTGAGCGGGATCATCGAGGGTGTTGCGGAGAAAATCGGCGACGCGCAGATGAATGCGGTTGCTGGTGACCTGGGTGGGCAGTGCGAAATAGAGACCGTGGTGATGACCGGCGGCGATCCACTGCTGGGCGGCGTGGAGGGCTGCCTCGGTTTTGCCGCAACCCATCGGAGCTTCAACGATCACCAAGCCGGGCGCTGCTGCAGCGACGGCTTCCTGAATCGTATTCGGATCAAAGCCGGTTGACGCTGCGGAAGCGAAGGCGCCCTTGAACCCGGTGAGCCGGAGCTTGCCGCCGGGCCAGCCGATCTTTTCCAACGCCGCTACCGCGAGCCGTCGGCTCTCCTCAACTGGAACACCGTGTTCCGGCGAGAAGAACTCCTCGTTGGAGCCGACCCAGTCAGCGACCGTGATGAGGCCGGCGAGCAGCCACAGGTCGGAATGAGCACGATCAAACCGTGGATCGGGTGGCTGGACGGGGAGCGGGCCGAAGGTCTGAGTCAGTTGATCAACCAACGTGCGGCGCTGTGCGGCGGCCCATTCGGAGGCGGCTTCAAAATCGATCCTGGCGTTGCGTACCTTGGGCCGACCGTGATGGGCACCGACTGCCGCCGCCCAAAGCTGGGACTTGGCTGGCTTGAGGAGGTCTTGTAGGCAGACCTGGCTGACCAGGGCGTGGTCGGAGACAGGGTTATCGACGCTCCGGCTCGTTCGTTCGTCGAGTTCAGAGGGGAACGGCCAGTGGGGGCACTTTATTTGGAAGCCGAGCGTTATTTTCCCAACGTCATGCAAGGCTGCAAGAGTAGCAGCCCCTAGTGGAAGTAATGATCGGCAGCGTTCCGGCAACCCAGTCACCAACGCCTCTGCCACACAGCCTACATTAAGGCAGTGGTCGCGAACGGAAATGCCGGGCCGGCCATTTGCAGTCGTCTTTGCCCAAAAACTCCCTTCGATCCCCATGGTCACCCTTGATCAACATGTTTGGGAGACCGAGCCCCATGTGTTATTCGGCCTGCGGTGCCGACGTACAAGGTTCGTCGCCATTCATACTCTGTGGTAGCAGTGGCTTTTTCGAGGAAAACAATAATCCCATCCG
>JBDNGP010000310.1:0-77043 GCA_041689265.1 Verrucomicrobiota bacterium | reverse complement strand
CTGACAGGGTTTGATCAACGCCTATTCACAGCGACAGCTAGCCTATTTCCAAGTCTGACAATTCGTGCTCATTCGTGAAATTCGCGTAAAACTCAGGGGTCTCCACCTCTGGCCTGTCCGCCTACGGAAGGGCGACACTCCTGTCGCCCAGTTCAAAGAATTGGAGCAGCGTAAACTAGCGTCAATTTGCGGTTAAAAAAGCGTTGGTCTTTGGAAGTCGAACTTCGACCCGTGTGAATCCGTGGCCAGAGCCAAACTCTCCGTTCGCGCAGTTAGCTCCCGTAGAATCATCAGTGTTTCATCTGTGTTGATCCGTGGCTAAGAACACTTTCCGCTTTTGTGTCCCGATGCCGCTAATCAGCGGTTCAAAAATCCCTGGCCGCACGAAAATTCAGATCAAGTGCAACTGATTCCCGACATATTGCTGAACACTGCGGCTGAGCGCCCGGCCGCGCCCGCCGTCTGGTTCAACGGAGTCTGGCACCATTACGGGCAGATCGCCACTGCCGCTGTCGGGTTTTCCGCGTTCTTGAAGGAGATCGGTGTGAGACCGGGGGATCGTGTGGCGATCGTCTGGGAAAACTCCACGGATTACATCACGGCTCATTTCGGTTGTTTGGCGTCGGGTGCCGTGGAGGTTTCATTAAACACGGAACTGCGTCCCGGGGACATCGCCGCACTTTTGAATGATTGCGAAGTCAGCGTTCTGATCGCTTCGGGAAAGCTGATCCACCGCTGGGGCGCGGCGCTTTCGCAGGTGCCTATGCTCCGACACCTTGTTACAGATTTCACAGTTTCCGATGCCACCCATCTTCCGGCATCGCTTGATACGCATCGATTCGATCGGGACAGTTCTACGGTCGAATGGGGTGAATTGGAGGTGCCGGCGAAACCGGACGACCTGGCTTCCATCGTCTACACGTCGGGTTCCACCGGGCAGCCGAAGGGAGTGATGCTGTCGCACCGCAATCTGTGCAGCAATACGCAATCAATTGTGGAGTATTTGAAGCTGACGCCGGAAGACCGGATGATGGTCGTCCTGCCGTTTCACTATATTTACGGTCGTTCTCTGCTCTACACGCATTTCCTGAGCGGCGGTTCAATCGTTTTGGACAATCGGTTCGCGTTCCCCGCGGCGATATTGAAAACAATGGTGGAGCAGGAAGTGACTTGTTTTGCCGGAGTGCCCTCCACGTATTCAATTCTGTTGCGAAAGACAGATTTCGCCCGACGCAAGTTTCCCAAACTTCGCCTCCTGACCCAGGCGGGCGGTGCACTGGCACCGGCGTTGCAGCGGGAAATAAGGACATCCTTTCCGAACGCGAATCTGTTCGTCATGTACGGAAGCACGGAAGCCTCCCCGAGGTTGACCTATCTTCCTCCCGAGTGGCTGGACAGAAAGTTGGGCTCGATCGGGATGGCCATTCCAGGTGTCGACGTGTTCGTCGCGGATCAAGAGGGGAACGAGCTGCCGCATGGCCAGGCAGGTGAAGTCTTGGCGCGAGGACCCAACATCATGCTGGGGTACTGGAACAACCCGGGCGCCACTCAACAAGTTCTCCGAAACGGAATCTACTACACCGGTGACCTTGGGTACAAGGATCCCGATGGATGCATCTTTTTGACCGGGCGTTCACGCGACTTCATCAAACCGGGTGGCAATCGCGTTTCCTCCTTGGAAGTGGAGGAACGTATTTCTGAAATTCCGGGAGTCGTCGAAGTGGCCGTCTTCGGGGTGCCGGATGATTTGATGGGAGAGGCGATCAAGGCGGTAATTGTCACTCGCGATGAATCGGTTACCGCCTCGAGAGTGAGGGAGTATTTGCAGTCAAAGTTGGCGCTGTATAAGATCCCGACAAGAATGGAATTCACAGATGCGCTTCCGAAGAACAACGCGGGGAAAGTCCTCAAGACAGAACTCCTCGAACGCCATCGGAAATCCGTTTCAATAGAAACATAAACTCAGAACATGCCAGAGAAACCATTAAGCAAAGACGTTCTCAACTTGGATTGTGAAAAAGCGGTCGATCTCATCTGCGATCAGATCCGCAAGACGCTTTCGGGCTTTCGACGACGCGGGCTGATTGTGGCGTTGTCCGGTGGTATTGACAGCTCGGTGACGGCCGGTCTCGCCGTGAAGGCGATTGGCCATGCACGTGTGTTCGGTGTTCACATGCCTGAACGGGATTCCTCGAAGAATACCTTGAATTTGAGTCAGCTGGTGTCGACGCATTATGGATTTGATTCCGTGCTCGAAGAAATCACCCCGATCTTGGAATCCGTCGGCTGCTACTCCCGTCAGGAAGCAGCCATTCGTCTCGCGATTCCGGAATACGGGGAGGGATGGAAGAGCAAGATCGCCATTGAGAGCGTGGTGGAGAACAAAGGATTCAATTACTATCACGTGGTCGCGCAGTCGCCCGATGGCGAGATCATCAAAAAGCGACTCAGTAGCGAGGCCTTTCTCGGGGTGGTTGCGGCGACCAATTTCAAACAACGCGTCCGCAAGATGATGGAATACTATCACGCGGATCGACTCAACTATGCCGTCACCGGCACCCCGAACCGGCTGGAGTACGACCAAGGTTTCTTTGTCAAACTGGGAGATGGTGCGGCCGACCTGAAACCTATCGCACATCTTTATAAGTCTCAGGTCTATCAGCTCGCGGAATATCTCGGCGTCCCCGATCAGATCCGATCACGTCCCCCGACGACCGATACCTACAGCCTGCCTCAGAGCCAGGACGAATTTTATTTCTCGCTGCCGTATGCCGAAATGGACCTGTGTCTCTATGCCAAAAATCATGGCCATTCAGCCGCGGAAGTCGCGCCACTTGTCGGGTTGACCACAGAGCAGGCTGAGCGAGTTTTTAAGGACATCGATTCCAAACGCTCCGCAACCCGCTACCTCCAGGCAAAACCAGTTCTGATGGAGCCGGTGCCCGAAATTGCGGCGACTTGAACACCGCAGAAAATAACATCCGCCCCAATTTGAAGCGCCGCATTTTGCGGCGCTTTTTTTGTAATGAATTTCCGGCAGTGATCGGAACGCATCGCGGGCTCTCGCGGTCTGACATTTCAACTGACAGACTTCGCGCGCGCCGGATCAATCCCATTTTTCAATGCATTGGACGCCCTTGTTGCCGTTGATCCAGACCCATCCCACTTCGCGCGGATTCTCGCCCTCGGTCCAGACGGTGGCGTCGAGGCCGCGGCGAAGGAGATTCAGGAGCTCCTCCTCCATGGTGTCGAAATGCACCCGCTTGATCGTGTGATTGCCTTGGGGTGTCTTCCAGGTGAGCGTGACAAAAACCGGTTTCTCAGCCCCTGTCGGAGGTGCGCCGATCGGTTTGCGTTCCTTTGCGCTCTGGGGAACGAGTGTTTTCCGAAGCCAGCTTTTCACGTTTTGCCCATTCATGGTGTTTAGTAAATCCGGTTTCGTTTGATTATCAAGGCGCTTTCTTGGACCTGTTGATCTCCAGCCCGCCTTCTGGTTCCGGGTTTGTTTGAGATCTGGACCTAGAACACGGACGACCTACGGCAGCAGAAGGCAGACCCCGAAAACAGATGATCCAAAGTGTATTGTCCCGGAGAACGATTTTCTTACACCTTATCTTCGAGATTTTCTGTCCTGAATGAGAGCGCTGATCGATCGTTCTACACCGGCTTCCTTTTTTGAATGGGACAATCGGATTCCGGATCTCGGGCGAACCTGTCGCTTCCGCAGCGCGCGGCTCGACCAGATTGAAAAACGATCACCTGACGTGATCAGCGATTTGCGTTGCGACCGCGGACGCGGGCGATTCTGGGGAGCGTGTGATCCAGACGGGATTCAGCTGGTTTCGCAGCCACGTTTTTTGTCGCCGGGAAAACTGCCAGGTCCGGGTTTTGATCAACGCGACCGTCTCGTCGAGCGATCGTTGTCCGTCGAGATGTTCGACCACCTGGCGATAGCCAATCGCCTGCAGGGCGGTTCGATTCTCCTTCAGCCCGCGCTCCACCAGGGTCCGTGTTTCGGCGACCAATCCGTCGGCAAACATCCGGTCCACGCGGACGTCGATCCGATGACGAAGATCTTCGGAATCGCGGGAGAAGGCGAAGAAGTTTTTGGTAACGGCTCCGCCCGGTGCCCAACCTGATTGCTGTGCGGAGAATGGTCGGCCGCTCAGCCGAATCGCTTCGAGTGCGCGGACGACGCGGCGTGGATTGTCGCGATCAATTCTCTCGTACGTCGAAGGGTCGCTTTGGGCCAGCTCAGCGAGCAGCTCGGGCAGGGGTTTCTGTTCCAGCTCGTGCCGCAATCCGGGATCGGAAGGTGGTGCCGCGCTGATGCCGTCAAACAACGCCTTGAAGTAAAGCCCGGTGCCTCCGCAGTAAATTGGACGTCGACCACGGGAACGAATGTCCGCTTCAGCGTCGCGTGCGAATTCGAGAAACCGGGCGGCGTCGAAGGTTTCTGAAAGATCGGCGACATCGATCAGATGATGGCGGACGGCGGCCTGTTCGGCGGCATCCGGTTTCGCGGTGCCGATGTCGAGCCCGCGATAGACCTGCATCGAATCGACCGAAATGATCTCGCCGTTCAAGTTCCGGGCCAGTTCGAGGGCGACAGCGGATTTGCCCGCCGCCGTGGGGCCGGCCAGGTGAATTGCCGGGGCGGACTCAGAGCTCATGTGGCGGGCGTCTCTTTTTTTGCGGAGGCGAGTCTCCAAAGGAGGATCATGCCGCCCACGAGAATCCCGAGGCTCACCCAGTGGGCCGGAGTGAACCAACCGCCGACGTACTGATTCGCCGAGTAGTCACCCCGAAACAGCTCGACGAATGAACGCACCAGCGCGTAGACGACGAGATACATTCCGAACACCTGACCGTCGAATTTCTTGCGGCGATACAACCACGCCAGTCCGAGGTAGAGGGCGAAGTTCAGGAGCGATTCGTAAATCTGTGTCGGGTGCAGATAATTCGGATGCGTCGGGTGACCTTCCGGGAACTGGATCGCCCACGGCAGATCGCAGGTGCGACCGAAGCAGCAGCCGAACATCAGACAGCCGATCCGTCCGATTGAGTGGCCGAGCGCGATGCTCGGCGCCATCGCGTCCGCCACTTTCCAGACCGGCAGCCTCTTGATCTTCAGATAGGCGTAGGTGGCGGTGACGGCGCCGATGAGTCCGCCGTAGAACACGAGTCCGCCGCTGCGCAGATTGAAGATGTGCCAGAACGGTTGACCGGCGAACTGTGCGTCCCAATACGTGATCACATACAACGTCCGGGCGCCGACGATCACGCCGCCAACCAGCCACGGCGCGAGATCGGTGACCACCGTGGGTTGCAGGTGGTCGAGCACACACCGGCGTGCGGCCGTCCAGACGCCCGCGAGCATTCCGAGGGCGAGGAAAATGCCGTACCAGTGGATGGCGAAGCCGCCAAAATCAAACGCGATTGGATGCACGAGGCGCGGACGCTACGATCTCATTCGGCAAAGATCAAACGGCAAAACTTTCGGCCGGATACCGGCGCGGTTGAATATCAGCGCGTTCAACGCGGAGACTTGTCGATCATGTTCCGCCGATTAGAACTCGATGTTCACCGGGGTCTTGCAGACGAACTTGTGAATCAGCTCACTACCGGGCAGGCCGGTTTTCGGATCAAGTCGGCGGACGGCGATGTTGTCGCCGTCCTGATTGGCGATCAGAAGGAATTGTCCGGATGGATCGACGTTGATATCGCGCGGTTCCTCGCCGCCAGATAGCTGACAGTTCACGAGTTTGAGCGAACCGGTTCCGTCGATTGAAAACGTCGTGACGCTGTTGTGTTGCCGGTTTGAGAAGTAAATCGCGCGACCTGCCGGATGCACGCGGACGGCTGCTGCAGCCGGGGTTCCATTGTAATCCTGCGGCAATGTCGTGAGTTCCTCGACGATGGTGAGCCCGCCGGTTTCGGCGTCGTAGTCGCACACGAGGAGGTGTGTGCTCAACTCGCTCACCACGTAGGCGAACGGCATTGTCGGGTGAAACGCGAGATGCCGCGGACCTGATCCGCCGGGGACACGAGTGAAGCCGTCAGGTTCACCCTTAAAGCGGTTCAAGCTGTGACGCCAGATCTTGTCCGAACCGAGATCGCAGACGTAAAGCCACCGGCCGTCAGGGGTCGTCATCGCCTGATGCGCGTGCGCGCTTTCCTGACGGTTTGTGTTCGGGCCGTTGCCCTGATATTTGGCCAGTTGATCGAATGACAGACGGCCATTGTCGATGGAATAAACGGCCATGTTTCCGTTCACGTACGAAGCGGAGAATAATTGGTCGCCGAAGCAATGGACATGACAGTTCGCCCCCCCGTGGGTGGGTTGTTCACTAACTGCGGTCAGGTGGTTGTCCGTGCCGATCTGAAAACTGTGCACGCGGCTCAACCCTTCAAAACTTTCCGACGCCACGTAGAGAAAAGGGCTTCGGGGATCGCGCGCCAGATACGAGGGATTGTCGATTCCGCCGAGCACGTGCTCGCGGGTGATCTCGCCGGTCTCCAGGTTCAACCGGCAACTGGAGATGCCCTCTCCATGACCGTATTTTACGTGACCGGCCGGCATCGTGTAGCTGCCGACGAAAAAGGGGATGCTGTTTGTTTGATGGCTCATCGTGATGACTTTCTGTCCGCGCCGCCGAATCAACGACCTGACCGGCACCGGAAACTAGATGAATGGTTTTCCAAAACCAAGCCCCGTTCTACCGGTCTTGCCGGATCGCCTGGCAGCGGGGGTCGCGGCGTTTGATCGCGAATCTGATTCGCCATCGACAAGCCCGGGATCACTTCGCATGATCGCACGCGATTTTTTATGGCAACCATCAAACCTTTTGCAGCACTCCGACCGAAACCCGAACTGGCCGATCAGATTTGTGAACTTCCCTACGACGTCATGTCGTCCGAGGAAGCCCGTGAAATGGCGGCCGGTAATCCGTTGAGCTTCCTGCACGTCTCCAAACCGGAAATCGATCTTCCATCGGGAACGGACGTGCATTCCGACGAAGTCTACGCAAAGGGCGCAGAGAACTTCGCGAAACTCATCGCTGACGGGTCGTTGAAGCAGGACGGAAAACTGTGTTTTTATCTGTACCGTCAGATCATGGGCGGGCACACGCAGGTCGGTCTTGTCGCCGCCGCGAGCTGCGAGGAATACCTGAACAGCATCGTCAAGAAGCACGAGTTCACGCGGCCGGACAAGGAGAACGACCGGGTGCGGCACATCGAGGCCTTGAATTCACAAACAGGACCGGTGTTCCTCACCTATCGCGCGAATCCGGAGCTGGACGAACTGTTCGCCGGGGTCACTTCGGGCACCCCTGATGTGGATCTGACCGCTCCGGACGGCGTGCGGCACACCGCTTGGACGATGGTGGATTCGTCGATGATCGCCCGGGTGGAGCAGGCCTTTGCGCAGATTCCATTTCTTTACATCGCCGACGGTCATCACCGCAGCGCGGCGGCGGGACGGGTCTTCAACTCGCGCCGAGGTGCGGGCGAAAGCGCACAATTCCTCGCTGTGATTTTCCCCCACAATCAGATGCAGATTCTGGCCTATAACCGGGCGGTGAAAACGCTCAATGACCGTTCGCCCGCGCAGTTTTTGTCTGAGCTGGAAAAGATGGTTAGCATCAAACCGGGAACGAGCGACGCGCCGACGGCGAAGCATTCGCTCGGGCTGTACCTCGATGGCAAGTGGCATCGGTTGACGTTTCGTGACGAGCTCACGCAGTCGGCCGATCCGATCAAGACGCTGGACGTCTCACTGCTGCAGGATCTGGTGCTCGCGCCGTTGTTGGGCATCGATGATCCGAGGACCAGCACGGCGATTAGTTTCGTCGGCGGCATCCGCGGGACCCGCGAGCTGGAGAAGCTGGTGAACTCGGGAGAATATGCTTGCGCGTTCTCCATGTTCCCGACGGGTATTGAAGACCTGATGGCGATCGCTGATCAGGACGGGATCATGCCACCCAAAAGCACCTGGTTTGAACCCAAGCTCCGGGATGCCATGTTCTGCCACCTGATTTAGAACAGGGATTCAAGAAGAATGTCGGGATCCGGTGGGCAGTGCCGTTGTGGTAGGGTCGCGTCGCTCCGCGCGCGCCGAGGAAGCCGGACGGGACAATGATCTCCGAGCCTTTGTGAGAGACCGCAGCTCACGCTGCCCATCACGGACCGCACGGAGTGCCGGGCGTAGGCCCACTGCCATTTAGTTAAGGAAGAGATGTTTTTTTGAGCGCTGAAATTGACGGAGGAAGGGCTTGACTTTGAGCCCGGAGAAATAGCGATCCACTTATCAGCGGGAGCTCTTTTCAGACGATGAAAACAGCTCTCAAAAACACCTCGCCGACTGGTTCAAAACCCCGCTGGACCGGTTTGATCGAACGTCTGCGCTCCCGGATCTTCTGCCCCGAGTTCCGAAACCGGCATCGGCGGCGTGACCCCGACTTTGTTCGCAAACGTCTGTTCACCTTTCCGGTGGTCACGCTGCTGTTGCTGCAGAAATCAACCCGCTCCATCCAGCGGCATCTGCATGCCTTCTTCGGTCAACACCCCTCTGGGGGACACGCCACCCCCGGGGCCTGGACACAGGCCCGGGCCAAGCTTTCCCACTCCGCTCTCATCGAGTTGAACCAGGAGGTGTTGTTGCCGGAGTTCTATTCACCGAAGGCGCAGGCCCATCGAAGGAACTGGCGGGGCCACCGGGGGTTGAAACACGGGGCTCATTTTGTGGGCCGCTGCTCAACCAGGTCCTTTGGGCAAGCCCAGGAACTGTTCCGGGTGAATCGGGCAGGTGTCAGCCTGGTGGTTCAGATCAAAGCTCCCCCCGCTCAGCGGGGCGGGCTTGGTGAACACGGTCTGCCCGAAGAGTTGACCGTGCGCTTTGTCAGTGTCCGGTTGCCCGAGGGCAAGCTGGAAGTGCTGGTGACTTCCTTGTTGGAGGAGAAACAGTATCCCACCGGGGAGTTCCTGGAAGTCTACCACTGGCGCTGGGGGCACGAGACCTATTACAAGACGCTCAAGGACAATCTGGACCTGGAAAACTGGAGCGGGCGGACACTGGAGTCGGTTCATCAGGACGTGCAGGCCTCCGTCCTGTTGTGCCACCTGGAAAGCCTCCTGAGCCAGGAGGGACAGGAGGTCCTGAGCGCCGGGGATCACCGGCGCGATCATGCCGCGCAGATCAATCGAAAGGGGAGGCTGCCACGCGATCAAAGAACACCTCCTGAACCTGCTTTGGGACGCCCGGCAACCGGTGGCCGGGGTGCTCGCCAAAATGCAGATCTGGCTGCGAAGCAATCCCGTCCTCCTGCGCCCCGAGCGCAAACCACCGCGACGCACCCAGTCCCTCAATCGATCCTACCTCTTTCAGCGCCATGTCCGTAAATCCATTTTCTGATCCTTAACTAAATGGCAGTGGGGTGTGGCGCCGGGCTGCGGGCAATTTCGGGCATTCTTTTCGCTCCAAAAAGTATCAGGCAGACGGCCATGATCAGGATCATTTCCGGCGCGCTGATGAAGGCAAGGATGCTGAAGTTCATATTGGCATGACTGGCAGACTGACCGCGTGGTTAATTTGAGCGGCTTCCGGGGTGTCCTCGCGAGATTCCTTTCGCAGGGACTCCATGACTTCCGGGTAAAGACGCTCCAGGCATTCCTGATAAAACCCGTGGGAAACCTGCGCGTGCGTGTGTTCCATCAGATAAGTTTCGATTGGCTGCCACTCACCGGAAACGCGGATTTTCCGGCAGCCGGCGCACATGTGGAGCAGACCTTCCAGGATACGAAGTTCAAGATACGTTTTGCAGAAAAGCCAGATTCCAACGACGGCTAGGACGGTGACGATGCCGGCCTGAATGATCCACGCGTTCCACCCGGGATTGCCCAGGTAGCTGAGCCAATGGTGTGGCAGCTCCAACCAGTCAGTCACTCCCAGCAAGCCCAGCAAAACGAGCATCAGAGACGTCTGGGCAAAAAGAAACCGACGCAAGCTTCGGGACTTGCCTGCCACCATGATCAGCAAGCCTTCTGGCACCTTTTGTTCCATGGACATTTACCTTGGTCTTGTCGTTCCCTTGGAACGTCTCCGGCTTCTGGCCTGCTTTCGCTTCCACTACCAAGGTATGCGTCTTGGCATCCACGCTGATGATCTTGCCGGTCTCGTGTTTGGCAGCCACGTCATTGGCGGCGAACAAATTGGCGGACCCGAGCAGGGCGATCCCCGTGAAGGTGCTGAGCACGGTTTTTTGAAATGCTGTGGTTTTCATATGATGAATTGTTTTTTTGATTTTTTGTTCGTCCGCAATTGGACGATGCGTTCCTTTAGCTGCGGCCGTGCCGCAGGTGCGTAATGTCTTAGAGAAGCGTTGATTGAAAGGTAGTTCCAACAATGACACCGCCTCAGGGAGGGGTGCGGGTGGTCAGGCATTTACCACGATCTGGTAAGGGTGTTACCAACGGACAAAGCGATTTTCCATCCGTTCCACGGAGTTGAAAATAGGGGAACGAGCCGAAGACGCCCGGACGGAATCCTAAAATCCCCCCAAACAGTGCGCGGGGTGCGAAAGCCTTCTTGTGCTGTCTGCTCGGCGGATAGACGGAGTAGGGACGAGTCACCCCGTCGCGCCAGCCGGGCGGTCGGAGTCACTTTCCCGCGAGAGGTGAGCCGACGGAAACCGTCCGGAATCCGGAACGCCCGATCACGTGGAGGCTTATGTGGTTTCCGCGTCCTTGATCTGGCTGGCGGCAAAAGACTGGATCTTCTGCCACACGCGGCCCAGGCCGTTTTTCCGGTTTTGTGAGAGGTGCTGCGTGATCCCGGCTTTCGCGAGAAACGACGGATCGATTTTGAGAACGTCCTCGGGTGATTCGCCGCTGTAGAAGGTGGTCAGCAATCCGGCGATGCCCTTGACGATCATCGAATCGCCGTCGGAGCGGAACCGGCATTTGCCGTCGGCGAACTCCGGGACGAACCACAGGTTGGAGAGACAGCCTTCCACCTTGTAGTCGTCGATCTTGAACTCGTCGGGGAGCGGTTCGTATTTCTTGGCCCGGTCAATGACGTACGCCAGACGGTCCTGCGGATCATCAAAGAACTGCAGGTCGGAGACCAGTTTGTCGCGTCTTTCTTCCAAAGTCATCAGCTTGCTGCGGCGACGACCAGCTGGCTGAAATCACATTTCGCTTTTCAGCGAACGATGAACAGGACCAGCATGGAACACATCGCGGCGACCCCGTAATAAGTCCAAACTCCCATGAGCACAAATCCAAATGACATGCCGCGAGGCGGGGTCTCCATCTCGAACCAAAACCAGTCTTGCCAGAAATTCTCCCGGCGGCTTTCCTAGGCTCATCGGAACGCGGGGTCTGGCGAAATGAACTGAGCGAGACGTTTTGCACGCAGCGTCGCTTCCCCACACTTTTATGAACTGGAGTCGGCCATTGGCGATTCTCGGCTGGATGGCGGCAACGGATCGAGCAGCGGCTTTTTGTTTGATTGTGTCGGGGGTCGTTGTTTTCTCAAGCGGTTGCAAAATGCAACAAACCAAGACGGCGGAAAAGTATTGCGCCCCATCGGAAACTGGACGGATCGAAAGCTCGTCAATTTTCACCGTTCGGCACGGTGACATCCTGGGACTGACGTTTAGTGCTCCATTGCTAGCGCCGGTGATTCACGTTGAACGGGTCTCACCCGAAGGGATGATCACCCTTCCGATGATTGGTCCAGTACGAGCAGCCGACAAGAAAGGCACAGAGTTGGAAACGGAGATCGGTGGCAGGTATGTTCCCCGGTACTACAAGGCGTTGAACGTCAGGATTTCTCAGGCCCGTCCCGATCATCGGTTTTCGGAGGCAGCTGAAGAGTGATGCACAACAGGGACTTCACCAGAATCATCGCGCCGCGCTTTGAGTTTGGAGGCGCATGAATAATTGGGCCATGGATTCGCTGCCAAAGTTCGTTGCCGGCGGCGGTCGCTGAACTACGCGCATGACGGATTTCCTGCAACCAGTCGGCAGAGGATGGCGCATCGCGAGCATCGCCGGTTGCACTCTCACGTCCGTCATCTGTCTGTTGCTCTCGCTGGGGCTGTGGACCGACATGATTCGACGACACTCGTTCGACTACCAGGGCAAGCCGCTCTGGATCGGTGCGGCGGCTATCGGAGGCATCGGCGGTGCGGCCGCATTTATCGCCTGGCGCTTGTTCGTCGACAGGCAGCTGCCAACGGCGTCACGGTGATGCCTACTTGGTTCATTCAACTTTTCGGCGTCCTCCTGCTGTGTGGGTTTTGTTTCGCTGCCTACTATCAGGAGTCCGGGCTGTTCCTGGTCGAGGGCGTGTCCGTCTGCCTGGCGATGATTTTTGTCGGCAGACACATCGCCGGGAGACAGGGAAGAGGAGAAAAGAACAATTGTCCGCCTGACCAACGTATGCAGATCACTGAAGCCAACAACCACCGCGATGGGCAGGTCGACGGTCGTTGAAGTCACATCGCCGTGGTTGCTGGCGCAGCGCTCCCCACCGCTACCGCTCCCCCGGGTGTAGCGGCGAAGGAATCATTTACGGCAACATCTTGCGTTGTGTCCCTTCAATAAGACAAAAATAGCCCCATGGACGTTGTCTATATTGTTGGGCCGGTTATTCTGATCGCCGTTGTCCTGGCCTCCGTGTGGCTGGACCGCTGGAGTGTTCCGGTCATCCTGGTCTCGCTCGGTGCCGGGATTTGTTTCGGCAGCGACGTTCTGAATCTCTGGCACTTTGACGACATTGAGCTCACCAACCGCGTCGCAAACCTGGCCCTGGTATTCATTCTGTTTTATGGGGGCTTCTCCACCAAGCAGTCCGACTTCAAGGAAGTGGCGTTGCCCGCCGGGGGACTGGCCACCTGGGGCGTCGCTCTGACTGCGGCGGCGACCTTCGGTGTGCTGTATGGGATTTTCGGCTGGGCGTTCGACAAGGCCATCCTGCTGGCCGTCATCGTCTCTTCCACGGACGCGGCGGCGATCTTCTCAATTCTTCGGCGGCAATCCTTGTCGAAGAAGCTGTCATCCACGGTCGAAATCGAAAGCGCGGCCAACGATCCGATGGCGATCCTGCTCACCGTGGCCGTGGTGGAGGCACTCACGGTCGGCCACCCGCCGTTGCCGATGATGGCTCTGACTTTCCTCTGGCAGTTCGGCGCGGCGCCCTTGCTCGGCTGGCTGATGGCCCGCGGATCACTGTGGTTGTTCAATCGCCTCACCCCCCAGGATCGCGGCCATTACTACGTGCTCGCCCTGGCAATCGTCCTTCTGGTCTACGGCCTGGCCCAACTGATCGGCTCCAGTGGAATGCTGGCGGTGTTTATTGCCGGCTATGTGATGGGCAACCGTTCCTTCGTGCACAAGCAGGGCGTGGCAAATTTTTCTTCAGCCCTTTCCACCATGGCCAACATCGGAATGTTCGTCCTGCTGGGGCTTCAGGTTTTTCCCGGTCAATGGTCGGGCATTTGGTTTGAAGGTATTCTGCTCTTCCTGGTGCTGACCTTTGTCGCCCGACCTCTCGCAGTGTGGCTCTCCACGGTTGGGATGCGTTTGGGATGGAAGAACAAGGTCTTCATCTCCTGGGCGGGACTCCGGGGCGCGGTGCCGATCGTTCTGGCCACCTATCCCATGGCGGCGGGCATTGCCGTGGGGGAGGAGATATTCAATCTGGTGTTTTTTGCGGTTCTCCTGTCGGTCGCGGTGCAGGGGGGCACGTTGGGAACCCTGGCGCGTTGGCTGAACCTGACCGTCCCCGCCCGTCCAAGTCCGCTGTTCAATCTGGAACTGGTTACCATGGCCGCAAGTGATCTGGACATGATCGTGGTCGACCTTCCGGGACCTCAAAGTGTGATCGGACCGACCATCGCCGAATTGAAACTTCCCGCCGGGTCGGTGATCACTTTGATAACCCGGGGAAAGAACCTGGTGGTTCCCAAGGGATCCACCCAACTGCGCGGTTGGGATCAGGTGAGTGTGCTCGCTCACGCAAACGAGGAGGAGAACATCCGCTCCATTCTGTTGGGCGCTCTTTCTTCAACATCGCTTGCGGAGAACAATGCAGGCCACTAAAAGCGCACGGAGACCGATGAAAACTAACCTGGGCGCGGACGGCCAGTGGGCCTAATGGTATCCCGGCCCGTGGCGGTAGTCATCGACCATTCCGACGCTCTTACCGACGCTTTTTTGGTGTAGCCAAACCCGCCGGTGATGACGCGCCGGATGGGTTCGCCCGGTTCGGGGTGTTTGGTGCAGGTGGCCTCGGTCATGCCCTGCCGAAGCTCAAAGCGCACGGGCTGGGCAGCGGCGTCTTTGGGAAAATCAACTGTGCACAACGTCATGCACGCAACATCCCCTATTAATATTGTTAAGTGCAAAGCGATCGCTCCAAGAAAATTGCATTGCAGCCTGCCTTCATTGGCTTGAGAAAGCAGAGGATTCGATTGCTCGTGCTCACCGGCGTTGGAATCGTGGCAATATTCTATGTCGCGCTGTTTGTAGTGCCAGCCATATCCCCAGACCAGGCGAGAGGAAGGACTAAGTTTACGGCTGGCCCGGTAATGCCAGGTGCGCCAGCCCGTCGGGGAGTACACTTCGGAACGGAGACAAACCCTCTTGGAGAGCGAGTTTATTACGCTTACGTCAGGATTGGTAACAGGGCCTGGATCGTCGAGCGTATCGTCACTCCACTACAGCCATGAAAGCTTAAGCCAACGCACCAGCATCCGATCGCCGGAAAGCACCCAAAACGCGTGAGCGAATAACGTCGGCGCAATCCCGGCAGGATGTGATCGAAAGTGGCAGTCACTTGGGAACGGGATCAGCCTCGCGGAGCGAGGTTCCGATGGTAGCCGTGGGTTTCAACCCACGGTCATCCGGCGGCGCCATCCGGCCGTCGCGTAGCGACGGTTGAGCTTCGATTTTCGTGTCCTCATCGGAATGAATCAGCCGTCGCTAAGCGACGTGAAAGAGAGCGAACCGTTCCCGTGGGTTGAAACCCACGGCTATCCTCATCCTGGTCGCTCCGCGCTCCGCGTTCCGCGTTCCTTGACCGCCACTTCCGATCATGCCCATTCCGGCCTCAACATCGCCCACTCTTCCCCTCCCGATCTCACTCAAACCCATGCCCTGAATGTTCACCGGCCGGCATGGCCATTGGCAGATTCGCTTCGGGATTCGCGGCGAGGTAGGCGTCCACGTCCTTCGTCACGATGAGCTGACCCCACATGACCGGCCAGTGACCGGGGAAGGTGCAGACGTAGGTGTATTCGCCTTCGGCGGTCGGCGCAGTCAGCTTGAGCGTCGCCTGGTCGCCAGCTTCCAGCAGCTTCGTGGCATCGAGGATCAGCGGGTGCGGGTTGGACAGGTAGGCCACGTCATTCGGGATGTAGGCGCGGCCTTTTCCGTCGAGTTTGTTCGGCTCCATCTTGTCCGCCATCGGCCCGATGATTTCGCGTCCGCCCGGCTTGGCGATCACCAGATTGTGAGGCATGAAGTCGTCGTTGATCACGATCAGCTCGAACGGCTTCCCGGCCTCGACGACGAGCCGCGGCGTGTTGAACCGCATCTGTTCGCGCACCGTGCGAATCACGTAAACAGCCACCCTCAGATCCTTCAATTCGCGACGCATCATCGTCATTTCCGCCGCCGACAAACGGCCGGCCAGATCGGACGCGAGCTGAATGGTCTCCACATATTCCTGCGAAGTGCGGCCATCGACGGGAATGGTTTTCGCCCACGCGACCAGCGCGGTGGCGGCCTTCGCAGCGGACGGCTTCGGCCAGTCTGCTGAAGGAATTCTCCGCAAACCGGACGCCGCCACGACCACTTCCTGGCCGTTCGCGACCAACCCGGCCAGCGCGTTGAATGTGGCTTCCGGTTCGGTGCCCATGCTGGACAACGCACGGATGGCCGCGCGACGCATGCCGCCGACGTGATCGGAACTGATGGCGATGGTCACGTCGCGGTCGGGCGCCGGATTTTCCTTTGACTGGAACACCGCGTTGCGCGAGTCATCCAGCACCGTCAGCGTGAAGCCGTCGAGACGTTTGCCGAGACTGCCTTCGGTGCGGTTCCAGACGGTGACGGACTCGATCGGACGTTCGCTTCCGAGATCCACTTCCCACCACGGCGAGCGTTCGTTCTCCTGCGAATGCGTCAGGGTGCCGCTGCCGTAATTCCCAGCGTTGCGTCCGTCGATCGCGCGATCAGCGGAGCCGTCGTTGGAGACCGACGACTGGCTGGCCTTGCCGAATCGCGCGACGTTCCGGCCGTCGCTCATCACCTCGACTTCGGACAGCGTCAATGTGCCGTTGCGCGGCAGTTCAATCCGGACAAAGCGACCAACTGTGCCGTCTTTCAATTTGCCGGTGTTCCAGCTTTTCGGAACGCTGGTCAGTAGCGGCATCACCTTTGGCCAGGCCGTCGAGCGAAGAGTCGGATCCATCAGTTTGGGAATGCCCGCGAGCAGGTCGGTCAGCGCGGCCGGTGACTTTTCCGCCACCGGCCAGATGCCATCGAATGAACCGTCCGCCACCGCCAGCGCTGCCCAGGCTGCCGGTCGGATCACCGCGCCCTGTTCCGTCAAAGTCACGATTTTCGCGCGCCGGGATTTCAGTTCATTCGGCGGCAGCATCGGCAGCAGACCGGCGAGATTCATGGAGGCTTCCGCATCGTCTTCGTTTTGATTCAACAACGCCAGCAACGTGCTCGTGCGATCCTTGTCGTTTTTCTCGGCCAGATCGGCCAGCGCGAGACTGCGGTCGGCATCGGAAATTCCGGCGCGCTTCAGGTAGGCTTCGAGCACGCTCGGAATGCGCGGTAGGCTGGCGAGTCCGGTGTTTGGCACTGACTTCAAAATGTATTCGATGCCGACGGGATTGTTGGCGGCAATGGTCGCCCCCGAATTCAAAGCGGCACGCCACACCGGTTCCAGCTGCCGCATCGTTTCGCGCAGGGTGTAATCGAGGTAATAATCGGTCGGCTGCTTGAGGATCGCCAGCGCCACGTCGGCGGCTTGGGGAACATCGTAAAAGCTGGCGGCACGCACCGCTTCGAGGCGGACACGCGGGCTCGTATTCTCAGCCAGTTGAGCGAAGAGATCCAACGCACCGGGGACACGATCACGCCAATAACACAGCACGCGTGCGGCGGCGGCCACCGCGCGTGGATCGGGCGAACCGAGACGGTTCTTGAGCAGATCGACGTTCACCACGTTATGCCATTGATGCACCCAGAGCGCCTCCATCAGCTGGTGCTCGTACTCGGGATCCTTCTTGTCGAGAGATTGAGTCCAGCGGTTCACAGCTGCGGCGACTTCCTTCGAATCGTGTTTGCTCAGTTCGATCTTCGCAAGTTCGCGCGTGCCGTTCTCCGGTGATTTCAACAGTTCGAGCAACGCGAGAATCGGCTGGCCATCGATCTTTGGAGCGTTCAACAACGGTCGGTCCGGATACGTGATGCGATAAATGCGGCCGTGTTTATTGTCGCGGTTCGGATCGCGTAAGTGATGCTGCATGTGGCCGATGATCTGGTTGTGCCAGTCGGCAAAATAGATCGCGCCGTCTGGTCCGATCTTGACGTCGATCGGACGGAAATTCGGATCGTCCGACGAGACAATGTTCTCCACCGTTTCGCCGTGGATGCCCGAGCCTTCGTCCGTGACCTTCACGTTGTAGATGCCCTGGAAACTGATGACGTTGAGATTGAGAAAATTGCCCTGCATGTCGTCGGGAAAATGGCGGCTGCTCAGGATCCCCGTCGCCGGACACGGGCGCGACGGACGATCCCAGAACTGCCGCATGCCCGGATGTTTGGCCGGATAATCAAGGTGGCCGCTGAACGGCGCGTCGAAGTAGTTCGCATTGCCGGTCGCGTCGGTGATGATGCCGTTACCCCAACGGTCGAACACCTTGCCGTGAGGGTTCGCGAAGCCATACGAGATGTAGGTCTCGAACTTGCCGGTGCGCGGCTCAAAACGGTAGATCGCCGCGTCGTTGTTGCGGAGCGGGCCGTTCGGCGTTTCAACCTGCGTGCGATGAAACACGCCGTCGCTCAGATACATCGCCCCGCCCGGATCATAGGCAATCGCGTTCGCGGTGTGATGCGAGTCGGCGGAATCCAGTCCCATCAACACGCGCTCCTTCGTGTCGGCCCGGCCATCGCCGTCCGTGTCACGAACAAACCAGAAGTCAGGTGCCTGCATGATGAGCACGCCGTCCTTGTAAAATTGAAAACCGGTCGGCGCATTCAAGCCTTCAAGAAACGGGGTCACCTTGTCGGCGCGGCCGTCGTTGTCCGTGTCTTCAAACACCAGCAGGCTGTCGCCCTTCGCGCTGAGCGGACTGCGCTCCGGGTAGTTCAACCAGACGGTCACCCACAGGCGTCCGCGAGTATCCCACGCCATCTGCAGCGGGTTGACCAGTTCGGGAAACTGTTTTTCGTCGGCCCACAAATTCACCTTCATGCCGGAGTGAACGGTCATTTGTTTGATCGCTGCTTCGCCGTCGAGAAAGACGTGTGACTGGTCGGGGTTTGGGCCGGGCCGGTTTGAAGGAACGGGCGTGACGGGAGGCAGGTTTGAATCGTCCACCACGAGATCTCCGCCGCGTGCGACCGCCCAAACGCGTTTGTCCCGGTTGGCGGTCATGACATCGCGCTGCGCCATTTCTTCCTGCATCACCTTGTAGTTGGAAATGAACGGCGCGGGGGCCTCGCGGTCGCTGATGAACCGGCTTTCGTCAGGGCGGTAGGCCAGCGCCGAGCGGCCACCGTAGACGTTGTAGCCATCCACAGTGCGATAACGGTGGTGCCACTGGGTATTCTTTTCATTAATGGCCTCGCGCAGTTTTTCAAAGTTCCCGGCCGGCGGTTCCTGTCCGAACAAGCCTCGGAAAATGATTGGCGCGAGCTGGCGGTCACCTTCTTCACTCAGATGAATTCCATTGATCGTCATCGACTTGCTCTGCTCACGCATCTGCTCCATCAGCGCGAGGGAGGGCGAATAAAGGTCCACGAAACCAACGCCGTTCGCCGCCGCCACCTCCGCCATGGCCCGGGTGTAAAGCGCGAGGTTTGCGTTGTTAGTGGACGGAACCTCAAAATTTGGGTCCAGCGGCTTCTCATTCGCGATCGGTGACAGCAGTACAATCCGCGGCGCACCGTTCCCGCTATAGTTCAGCGCCTTGGTTTCCTTCAGATAGTTTGCGAGGTCGGTCTTGAATTTTTCCAGACCGGCTTCCCCCTCGAAAGATTCGTTAAAGCCAAAAAAACCAAAGATCACGTCGGCGTCGGTTCGTTTCAACCAGTCATTGGGCGAACCGAAATTCTCGGAGCGCGCGCGGGTCACCACCTCGTCTCCGGTCCGGGCCAGATTGCGGATCGTCAGGTCCAGTTCGGGATATTTGGCAACAATCAGGGTTTCCAACCAGCCGTCGTGCTGCATGCGGTCCGGCAGGGCGTTGCCAACGATGGCGATGTGGTCGTTCTTTTTGAGTTCGACTGTCGCAGCGACGGCGGCCGTGCCGGTGAGGACGGAATAGACAATGAGTTTCTTGAGCAGGTCGATCATATCGCGTGGGATGAACTTTGTTGTCGGGACAATTGCGGGTACCACCGGAATTTCTAAATCGGGGTACGAATGGCTAGACTTCAGTTTTAACAGAGTATTCAACAAAATCAGGACGGAAGCCGAATGATTCCTGATTCCCATGAAAACGTCATCCGAAATCACGGAGATATCGGACCAACGGCAGGCGACGCCCATCCCCGCGCGACCACGCCGCAATCCTTACTCATTTAACGGCTGGCTGCTCCGCAAATACGCAAACAAGTCGCGCCCCTGTTGATCATCCAAACCGGCGGTTAACCCTTCCGGCATCAAAGACATCCCCGCAGCGTTGAGTCCCGCGATTTCGCTGCGTTGCAAAACGAGGTTCTGTCCGTCAAAGCCGCGCAGGATCACTTTCCGCTCATCCTGTTCCACGATGAAGCCGCCGAGGGCGCGTTCATCCTTCGTCTCGATGCTGTAGTTTTCATAGCCCTCACGGATTTCGGCGCTCGGGTTCACAATCGCCAGCAACAGATTGCCCGTGTCCTTCCGATCAATGCTCGTCAGATCGGGACCGATGTCTCCGCCTTGATTGAACAACTGATGACACGCCGCGCAGGAAGCTTCGAACAGACGTTTGCCGTTGTACGGGTCGCCGTGCCCTTCGTCCAATGCCCGGGCCAGTCGCGCGATCTCGTGATTCATTTCGCTGGAAGTAGGGCGGCCCGCCTTCGGCCACAGCCGATCGATCCCGGCCTGCGATGTGTCGTTCAGGAGCGCTTTGAGTTTTCGCGCAAACTCGGGGGCAACGACATCGGCCGGAATCTTGTTGTCCTGGACCCCCGACAAGAGTTCGTTCGCGAAACTCGCGCGACTGGTCAGCAGTGTCAGCGCGGCGGCGCGGGCACCCGGACCGAGCTCAGCCAAACGCGCAAGGGTCACCACTGGAATTTTGCCGGAATCAAACGGCTGCAGTGCAACGAAAACCGCCTGCAAAATGGCATCGTTCTTTTCGGCGGCGGCCAGTTCAAGCAACCCCGGCAGGCTCTCCTCAGATTTGATCTCTCCGAGAACTTGAATGAACTGCCTTCGCTGATTGGCGGGCGCCTCGGAGGTCGCAATGACGTTCAATGCCTGCTTCAGAGAATCCGCATCGCCACGACGCAAACCCACGGCCACTGAACCGACGCCGTGCCGCGCCATCGCGGTGATCAATTCATCTGGGAGGCCTGCGACACTCCGGCCCTCGAACGCAGCCTCAAATCCACGCATCAATATTTCTGAATGGGCTTTCGACGGCGAGAGTTCAAGCAGTCGCGCGCAGGTCAACAAATCTTCCCGCGAACCCGCCTGCGCGTACCGGCGCATCGTGCGTTCGACAAGCTGTTCCTCGGCGAGAGGTTCGTTCCAGAAGGTTTCGTCTTCGAACAAACCAACGACTTTTTCGCGATGATCACCGGTTTTCGCTTCGATCGCCCACCAAATCATCAGCGGCTGCCGTGGGTCACCGGCGTCTTCGTCGCGCCTCGCGAGAGCTCGAATAATCGGCAGGGCCAGATCCGCAGAAAGCCGTCTTGCAGTGGCGGCGAGTTGAAGGCGGACTTCAAGATCCGGCTCGGACTCCGCGAGCGTCGGAAGGTCGCTCGCATCGATCTGCGCGCGTTGGGCCGAACGGGAGTTCGCCGTTCCGCCAGTGTCGAGCGCTCCGGGAAATGGATCACCAACAAATCGCGCGGCCCATAGGCGAACCTGTGGATCGCGGTGTTTGAGGAACTGGGCGAGGCTCCCGTCCGCAGCGGGCGAAGTCTGTCGTGTGCCGATGGCGTTCCATGTCCACAACGCTTCCAAGGCCGCTTGACCAGTGGAGCCGTTCACAAGGTTCGCCAGTTTCGGGAGCGTCTCCGGATCCAGCCGATCGATCAGCAATCGCGAGGCTGTTTCCCGCCACCAACGATTCGGTTCATCAAACCATTTGATGAGTTCGTCGTCGCTACTTTGAGAGAGATCAAACGGCTCGGTCGGCTTGGCTCCCTTCGCCTTCAGACGCCAGACGCGGCCGCTTTTGGCATCCATGTTCCCCTGGTAGTTACGCCAATGGTTGATCGAAAAGTCGTGCCAGTCCGCGATGTAGTTTGCTCCGTCCGGACCGGATTTGATGTCCACCGGACGGAACCAGCGATCGGTCGTGGTCACAACGTGTTCGATATCGTGCGTCTGAAACGTCGAACCATCGTGCGTGATCTCGCTCAGCACAACGCGACCTTGCAACGGTTCAACGCCGAAGAGTTTACCGATGTAGCGATCCGGCAGTGCGTCCGCTTCGTAGATCAAAAACGTATGCGTGAACCGCTCGACGCGATCACTCTTCATCATTGGAAAATATCCAAACGCGTAGGGGTTCGAAAGTTCGCCGTGTTTTTGAAAACCTTTTTGCAAGTAGCCGCCCTGCACATAATGAAAGCCGCGCGTGTCGCCGCCGTTGTGACCGGAGAACAATCGGCCGTCGGAATCCATCTCGATGCCAAAGGCGTTGCCGCCGCCTTCCGCGAAGACTTCGTATCGTCGCGTCTCCGGTTGATAACGCCAAATATTCTGGCCGAGAGTGTGAATGGAGTTCGTTGACGCGGGGGTAGAATCGGTCGGCAACGGCTCGACCCGCACATTGCCACTGACCGTGCTGCCCTGGCACGCGTAGAGCCAACCGTCGGGACCCCAGCGCAAACTGTTCGCGACGGAGTGAGTGTCTTCTAATCCGAAACCGGACAGGTGAACTTCGGGGTCGCCGTCCGGTACATCATCGTGATCACGGTCGGGATAGAAGAGCAGATAAGGCGGATTCAAGACCCACACACCGCCGCGACCAATGGCAATTGAGGTCGCGATGTTGAGTCCGTCAACGAATACCTTGTGTGAGTCAAAGGTGCCGTCGCCATTCGTGTCTTCGTGGATTGAAACGCGGTCCCTGCCCTCAACTCCGTTGGGCGGTGGCAGCGGAACTTTGTCGTAAACGGAACGCCAGAACCGATCGTGGCTGACCTGCGTCAATCCAGCCGGCTCCGGGTATTGCCGATACTCGACCACCCACAAGCGCCCGCGCTCATCGAAGGTGAGTTGAAGTGGTTGCGCGATGTCGGGCTCCGACAAAACCAGCTCGATTTCCAGATCATCAGGAACAACAAACGCCTTCTCAGACTCGGTCGGCGACAACATGGGCGGCTCGTTGCCGTGATCAAATTGTTGGGCTCTCAAGCTGAACGAAACGAAAACCACGAGAAGGCTGTGAAACGAAATCTTAACCACGGAAGACACCGAATACACGGACAGGAAAACGGACGGGTTCATCCACGCGTTCGAGCAAACAGATTTCTCCATGATTTTTGTCATTCCGTGCGTTCAGTGTCTTCCGTGGCAAACCGCGTTTTCTGTTAAAGACAGGGAGCTCCGTCCTACCTCGGCTGCAATCGATTGTCGGGCGGGATGGGTTGGTTCAGCGCCCAAAGCATTCCGTTCAGGAGCAGGCGACGGAATTGCGGATTCGCAAAGTCGTCCGGGTGACCAAACGATGTGTAAAACACTTTCGAGTTTCGTGAGCCGTAGGTGTTCGTCCAGGCAACCGGTTCGGCCGGCTTGTCCGGAATCTCGCCGATCAATACCGCTTCAGCTCCTTCCTTCAACGGGCCGGACAGGTAGAGCGAGCCATTGCCGACCAGTTCCGCCAGTTCCACGCCGGTGAGGATCGGATTGACCGTCGCGCTCTTTGGAATGTGCACAACGGTCTTGGTTCCGTTGGCGTGGTGGGTGTGATAATTTCCACCCAACACCTCGGCATCGAACTCCGGCCAGCTCTCGCCCTTGCTCACATCCTCACCGCGCGGGGCAAACGCATGACTCGTCGTGCGGATTCCCACCAGCGGGTTGCCCCGGTCCAGATGCTTGCGGATCAAATCCAGATTCTCCTTCGACAACGCCCGACGCCGCACACTGACCACTAGCAGGTCCGCGCCGTCCATCGCCTTGGCGAATCCGGGGAAATCATTCTTATTGTTCGGGCTTTGCTGAACAATGACGGTTTCCAAGCCGCGCCAATCAACGAATTTTTCGACGAACGCGGGCAACGTTTCCCACGTTTGGTATTCGTCCTCACCGATGAGGAAAACAACCTTCGGCGGTTGATCGGCCCGAAAACGAAACGGTTCGCCGCCGAGGAACGCCGCGCTGGTGATCGAGGGGCACCAGTATTGTTCGATGTGTTCGACAATCAATTCCGTCCCGCGAAAGTGACTCACGTAGGGGGCGGCGTAGGAATTATACATCGCGTCGGTCAGGTCGCGCATGAGGACAACGTTCTGCCCCTGATTGCGCATCTGCCGAATCGAGAACGGGCGGCCCAGCACGCACATGTTTGCATGCACACCCATGACAATGACGTTGGTAATACCACGCTCGCGCATCAGATAATAGGCCTCGGCCGAATCGGTGATCGCGTCCTCGTCGCGAATTTCCAGCGTGGCGATCTGTCGGGTCCACGCTCCGTGAGGTTCGCACGTCGCACAGCCGTCGCAGCCTTCATCCGAGTCGTCGATTGGCAACGGTGATTCTTTGTCCGCATCGAGACTGCACCAACCTTGCAGTGGAATCTTGGTTTCCACCTTCGGTGCCGCCATCGCCCGTTTTCGCGCGGGATGATCCTTGTAGAAATCCAACGTGCTGCTTGGGCAATGTATGATGAATACGCCTCTTTTGCGGGCGGCCTTTAATACCTCGTTCATTCGTGGCGCCATTTCACCCACCCGGTCCGTCGCACTCGGGCACCAATGTTTGTCCCACATGTCGCAGACGACGATGGCTGTTTTATCCGCGTCCCATTGCAATTGGGATTCCACGGCCAGCCAATCTCCGGAGCCGGGGTTTGTCTCGACGCGGGAGCGCGCGGCCAGATCCAGCTGATCTGCGGGGGCCGAGGCGGCCGCCAGACATACGATCAGCAGCGGGATGAAAGTTCGCACAATTCGAACGAGAGCGGGTGGATTCATGGGGCGAGCCTACCATTTTGACCGGGCTGCACAATCTCAGATCGCTGCTGGACCAAGGGGGGGGCGAAAAGGCGCACACATTTCCGTTTTGATCGCAAGATCTCAGCTTGTAGTTCCCGTCTTCCCGCAGTAACAATTCTACCTCAATTGTCATCCAACGAACGAATCCGAGATATGAAAACGAACGAATCCACCGAAGCCCAGCCACTTGAGAAACTCCATGACTGGGAGGAGTTCGTTGTGAAACAGGTGTATCCGGAGCCAAACACCAGGCAGAAGGAGAGCTACCGGAACTACGACAACCCGGCGCGCGACACGGTGCGGGAATTCTACCGGTTGAATCATCTCAACCAGACCTACGATTTCGTGCTTCAGAAGCGTCAGGAGTTTCTGCCGCCGCGTCGGCAGGAGATGACTATTTTCGAAGGGATCGATTTTCTCAACACGTTGGTCGACGATTCTGATCCGGACACCGATCTCGATCAGCTTCAACACCTGCTCCAAACCAGCGAAGCCATCCGGAATGATGGGCACGAAGATTGGTTCGTCCTGACCGGTTTTCTCCATGACCTCGGCAAGGTGCTCTGTCTTTACGGTGAACCGCAGTGGGCGGTCGTGGGCGACACGTTTCCGGTGGGCTGCCGGTTCAGCGAGAAGATTGTTTACCCGGAATTCTTTGCTGCGAATCCCGACTCGAAAGATCCACGATACAACACCGAGCTCGGCGTTTACGAGAAAGGGTGCGGGCTTCGCAATGTTCACATGAGCTGGGGGCATGACGAGTATCTGTTTCACGTGATGAAGGATTACCTGCCCGAGTCCGCTCTCTACATGATCCGTTATCACTCGTGTTACGCGTGGCATCGCGAAAACCAGTACGAGCACCTCTACGACAATCATGATCGCGAGATGCTTTATTGGGTGCGGAAGTTCAATCCCTACGATCTCTATTCAAAATGTCCGGTGCCACCGAACTGGAAGGAATTGAAATCGTACTACACGAACCTGTTCGAGAAATACCTCCCGGCGAAGATCGCGTTCTAAGGGGTGGTACCGGGGGGATGAAGAAGATCAAAACCTTTGAGGACGCATTCGAGTTTGTTCGGGAAGTGAAGATCTGCACCATCTTCGCCAGTTTGAAAGTTGAGCATACCTCACTCTGGGAGCACGTGGATCTGCCGGATAGAAAGCCGGGACAGAAAGGCTGGGGAAAGAAAATTGAAGCAGTCTGGAGCTGGAAGAACCGGCTGCCTGCTGAGTTTCCAGACGAGATTTTCTACGGGAAAATCAAAGGCGGCTTTGCAGTCCTGATGGATATGAATTATCTCCGCGACGAGCACTTCGCCAACGCCTACCAGCCGGTTGACAAATTGAAGCCGTGGGCAGGTGTTATCTACGAACAAATCCGGATCGAGCCGTGGGACACCACCAGTCTCCGCAAGCTGACGATAGAAGAAAAGGGATGCTCCAAGAGCCAGTTCGACACCGCACTGAAGAGTCTCCAGATCTCAATGAACATCGTGCGTTCAAACAATCCGGATATCGAGCAGGACACCTGGCTGACCTTTAAAGAAGCGCATGGTGACATTTGGGAAGAACATGTCGGTGGCGGTTTGTAGTTTTTTGGCACCAGCGATCTGTGTTCGCGAAAGGTAGCGCAGGCCCTCAGAGCCGGCTTTCGGCAACCAGACTTGGTGGCACAAACTTCGCGACAGCGTTCTGGACTGCGGCGGCCCTCCCCCGTTTTCTCAAATTTTCCATCCCGTGATCTGATCCCCCTCAGTTTCAACCTCCAAACGCGACGGACACTTGCCCTTTTTCAGCTGCCGGTAAACATCCGGATGCGTTCGTTTCATCACCTTGCAGGCGCACACACCTTTTGCGGAACATCCGAGAACTTCCGCGTACGGCTTGAACAGGTTCGGGCGACCGATTACTCGGGTTGCGTTCGCGGCAGATGCAGGCACGGGCCGTCGATCCAGAACCAGATAACTCAATGGCAGGCTCCGCAGATCGATTTCCATTTGCTGGCCGAACTTCGTCCAGAAGCTGTCGATGAAGATTTCCCCCGGCGGCTCGGCGAAGAAGTGGCACCAATGCGGTTTGTTCTCCGGCGCGAGAATGCCACATTGGTTTTGGTGGGTGCAGGGCGCGACCAGTTGAAACTGTTTTCGCAACCGCTCGCGAATGGCGATCAACGTGAGGCTCACGTCGTAAGTCCCCGGTTCCACCCAGATCACCGCGCCTGCTTTCGTCGCGAGTTGAACCAGCTGCTCGATCTGCGGTTGCGACATCTCGGTGAGCACGTGGCTGATAATCAGAAGGTCGATGCGGTCTGGAATTACTCTTTCGATCCGCAACTCCGGATGCTTTGCGCGCACCCGTTCGGTTGCGAACCGGACGGCGAGCGGGGAGCGGTCGGACAGCCAGAGTTTCGTCTGCGCGTTCCAACCAAATTGATCCAGCACCGCGCGACTGGCGACGCCGCTGCCGCAACCCCAGTCGACGATGTTGGCGCCGGTCGGCTGCCAGCCCAGTTCCGCGAGGTCGCGCAGAACAAAATCCCATTTCCAGCCGATGCGCTGGGCAAACGTGTCATCGTACTGGCGCAGGTCCTCCGCGGTCCGCCAGTAGTCGGCATTACCGGCGGTGCCCGCAAGAAAGCCGCGACGAAGGCGTTGAAGGGTTGGCCAGTTGATGTCCATGCGCGGCTGAGTCTCCTACCAAACAGCAACCGAATCGGCGGTGAAGATCTGTTCCAAAGCCGACTGATAATCCGGCTCATCGACGTTGAGATTCACGACCACCGCCCGCAGTGTCTCGTCGGCCACCTGCGTCGCGATCACCGTTTCCGCGAGGGCGTCGGCGGTGGCGGATTTGATGTGGAGGATCGTTCGCATGTCAGAAACGCATGACACAATCCTGTACTGCGCAAAGCGCCGCCAGTTGATTCAGGTCGAGTTCGGGGTACGGGATCAGATCGCGATTTGCCGCCACGACCGGGTGTCCGCACTCAACGTAGATTTCCTGTTTGTGCTCGGTGATCAGCGGCAGGAAATCGACGATGTTGTCCTCGTCGATAAACCGGTTTTCACCGGCAAGGAATCCCTGCACGGCGTTGCCGCCGAAATAGAGAGTCATGTCCACTTTCTGCCATGCGCTTACGCCGGCGGTGAAACGGATCGCCTCGGCCACGCGCCCGCTGGTTCGCGGATCGCGGGTGACGATCAGGAGCACGCGGCGATGTTGAACGGGCTGGTCGTTCATGATCAGTTGAAGCTCACAAAGCGGTCGGTGGCGGAGATCAGTTCGCTCGCGGTGGCGAGCCCGACCCAGGTCGCCCGGTCGTCGGTTTCGAGGTCGAGCTTCTTTGCCCCGAACGCGCAGGCGAACAATTTCAATCCGTCGGTCCGAAGCGATTGAAGTCGGGCCTCGTCAATGCCGGGAACAGCCTGATCGATGAGGTAAAGGTACACGGTGACTTCGTTGTTCAGCGCGGTCGCGGCGAGGAGCAGTCCGTGCGAGAAGTTGGGTTGATCGGGCGCGGCGGAGATCAGGATGCCGAGCTTGTTGCCTGCGAGGGGAGAGGACATGTGTGTGTCCGGCGAAAACGGGCGGCCCGCTATTCGATGTTCAGCACTTCGCGAATGGTGGCCAGAAATTCCTCGGCGAGATAGGGCTTGCGCAAAAAGCTGTCTACCTTCGTGGGCGAACGGTGAACGACCTCCTCCTGAACGGTGCCGCTCACGAGAATCGACTTCAGGTCGGGCTTGATCCGGCGGCATTCGCCCACCAGCTGGAGACCGTCCATGCCCAGCATCACGTAGTCGGTGATCATGAGGTCGGGCTTGGGATCGGCGGCCTGAAACGCGGCAAGGGCCTTCTTCGGCTCTTCAAATTTCTCGAACTGGTAACCCTCCATTTCGAGGATGTATTCGGCCAGTTCCAGCAGCGTCGGCTCGTCATCGACGACGTAGATGAAAATTGATTCTTTACTGCGAACGGAGCTGTTCTGCTGGATTGAGGTGTCGGCCACGATGCGCGAGATTAACGCTCGAAAGATTTTGCTAGGCAAGCACTTTTCAAATTCTTCGTTGGCGAGATTCATTAAGCATTGCTGGTGGCGACGGCTTCTGACTAGTCTGCAGACAGGGTGGCGGCACCTGTTCTCTCTACCGAAACTTGAACCTGCGTCTTATGAAACCGGCTAAGAAGAAACCAACTCCATCGGCGACCGCAAAAAAGAATCCGGCCGGCAAAAAGAAGACGGCAGCTGCAGTCGTAAAACCGGCGACAACGAAGCCCGCGACCAAGAAAGCTCCGGCCAGGGCGACCGTCGCGGAGGTCCTTCCCAAGGCGATGACGCAGAAGAAGCCCGCTCAAAAACCAGTCGCCCCGTCCAAACCACCTACCGCAAAAACACCGGCGAAAACCACGCCCAAGCCCGCGCCGGCGAAGAAAACTGCAAAGCCGTTCGCGAAAAAGTCCGATCCGAAAAAGGTCGTGAAACCCGCCGCCGCGCCCGTCAAAAAAACAGTTTCCCCCGCCAAAACCAACCCTGCTCCGACACCAAAGAAGGTCTTGCCAAAGAAAGTCGCCGCCGCCGTAAAACCGACCAGGAAACTGCCTGAGATTCCCGCGATTTTGTTGGAAGGGGACGCGCCCGACGTTGCTGCCAAAAGCGGTCCTGGCAACCGGTATGATCTCGGCGTCGCCGGAACGTCTGTGGGTATTTCTGACGATGCCCTTGAATTGCCGGAATCCTACGGGACGCGACGTCTGCAACTCGTAGCGCGCGATCCGCAGTGGCTTTACGCGCATTGGGACCTGACCGGCGAACAATTGCGTTCCTACAACCAGCTTTCCCGGAGCGGGCATCTTACGCTTCAAATTTTTGAGAACGAAATCGCCGGAAGCCCGAAGGTGGAAATCGAAGTTCATCCGGAGTCCCGCAGCTGGTTTGCGCACGTGGGCAAGGGCGGCGGCAGCTATTTCGCCGTGCTCGGATTTCGAGACAAGCTCAACCAATGGCACCAGATCACGGTGTCGCCGAAAGCCTTCACTCCGCCCGACAGTTTGAGCGATGATCTGGAGGCGACGTTCACCTCCATTCCGATCAGCGTGTCCTTCAGTGAGCTCATCAGAGTCGTCCAGAAATACGCGGCGAACGAACCCAAACTCGCGAAGGCGTTGCAGCTTCTTCAAGAAGCGGACGTTCCCGAACTACAGGGATTCCGCACGTCGTCGACCCCCTCCATGACACCGCTGCGCTGGACCCAGGCACAGCAACAGGCGCTCGCCGACGCCGTGACGATGGACGAAGTACGCCGCGTCTGGATCGGGTCTGAAGAAGTTTTGGAACTGATCAAGGGGCGCAAAGGAATTTCTTCCGAGAGCGCGATTCCCGTGGGCGGCATTTAGAGCGTCTCCAGTCCGTTCGGCGGCGAAGAAGCCAAAGGCCAACGCGGGTTCTGGTTCAACGTAAACGCGGAGTTGATCATCTACGGTGCGACGGAACCCGACGCCAGCGTCACCATTGGGGGACGGAAAATTCAGCTGCGAACGGACGGAACGTTCAGTTACCGGTTCGCCCTGCCCGACGGCCAGTATGGGTTGCCGATCGCCGCCACCTCGGCGGACAAGGTCGAAACACGGAACGCCGATCTGAAATTTGCGCGGTCAACCGAGTATCGCGGCGATGTCGGGAAACACCCGCAGGATCCGAAATTAAAAAAGCCCGGTCTGAAGAACGTGTGAACCACGGAAGACATGGAGAACACAGAAGCAGGCAAAACGTCGTCTCGAACTCCGCTCAGTCTTTCTGTGTTTTCGGTGCCTTCCGTGGTCGAGAATTTCCCGCTCTAGTTTTTTTGTGTCTCCGGAGCCTTTTGTGGCCGTCGCTTCCGTTACTTCAGTTTCGTCGCGACCACAAACGCGTTGAACATGCCGTAACGAATCGGCGTGAGGTTTAGCAGCTGGCCGATCGGAAATTGCACATACCGATCGGTGCATTCGACGCGGTTCACCTTGCAGCCGTTTTGTTCGAGGAAGAACTTCATCTCCAGCCCGTTGGTCGCGACGATTGCATCGTCGTCCGGCTCAAACGCTTCCTTGATGATCGGTTCCATCCGGTCGAAGCGGACGTCGTCCGGCGTGTGCCTCATCTGCCGGCGTTTCTCGCGAAGCCGTTTCCAGTTCGCCAGCTTGTTGCCGAGGCCGCGCATCTTCGGGTGGTAATCGCGAAAGCCCAGCACGCGAAAAAAATTGGGGCTGGAAATGAGGACGGTTCCTTCGGGCCGGACGACACGCACGAGTTCGGTGATGAACTGTTCCGGTTCCTCGACATGTTCAAGCACGTTCAACGCGCCGACGCTGGCGAAATGTCCGTCCGGAAATGGCAGGTGCTTCCCGTCGTACATCTGGCACCGATCTGAGAACTTCTTCGCCCGCTCGATGTTCGGTTCTGACACATCGACGCCGTACGCTTCGTAGCCCGCATCGGTTAATGCGCCAACCACCTGGCCCGCACCACAACCGACATCGAGAAGGCGGTCGTCCTTCTCACCGGTCATCAACGTGTCCGTGTACTTCGCATAGAAGGCGGAGTCCCAGTGCGCGAGAAACTCCGCGTAATCCTCGTTGTGCCGGTAATAGGATTCCTGGTGACCCATGGTGGTTTAACAAGGCGACTGCGCTAAACAGAAGCAAGCAAAGGGAGCGAAGACAGAAACCAAGACGTCAGGCTGAAGGCGTTTGCCGGAGCCCGTTTCGAATCTGTGTGCATCGGCGTCCATCTGTGGTTAAACCGCCTCCGTCTCTTTCCGGGTCGTGACACCCAACCAGCCGCACAGCCCGATGCCGACGACAATTGAGACGATGCTCACGTAGAGTCCGAGCAGCGGTGGCCGGAAATGGAATTCCACGGTGTGTGCGCCCGGTTCGAGCTGGACGCCGCGCATCAGGAAATTGCAGCGCAACAATTCGGCCGGCTGCCCGTCCACGAGCACCTGCCAATGAGGATCGAACTTGTCGTTCAGCAACAGGACGGAACGCGTGGCGGCAGCGGCCTTCAACACGATGTGCTTCGGTGCGTAACTTTCAATCACGACCTCCCCCGGGACCGCGTTGGTTCCGGCGGCCGAGGGTTGAATGGCGTCGCTGACGATCACCGTCGAGGCCGGGTCAAACGCGAGATTTGCGAGCCGGGCCAGCACTGCGGTGTCGTCCCCGACGACCTCCCAGTTGGAATACAGTTTGGCGCGGGGAAGGACGCCGGTGTATTCGATCAACGCCAGCGGACTGTTTGTATCGACGGTCGGCGCGACGAACTCGCCGCGCTGTTCCATGCCGAGGTACATCACCGCACGGAATTCGCCGGGAGCCGCGCCTTTAAGTTCGTTAAGCGGCGGCAGGAACGGATCGCCGAGTGCGAGCAGGTACCGGGTGTTGGTCAGCCGCAGCATCCGGATGTAGGACTGGATTCCGCCCTGAGCCAACGCTTCCCGGTACCGGGTGTTCTCGATGGAGGCTCGCGGTTCCTGAATGATGTCGAGGTTCTGGATGTTGTAGTACGGAAACTGGTGCTGCTTCCATTGAGCGCCGTATTCTCCCATGAATTGATTGATCATTCCCGCCAACGAACTGACGGTCTGCCGGTCTTTCACCCTCGGTTGTAGCCACTCGAACTGCGCGTTGATCAGAGGCATGGCGGCGGAAACCCGATGTTCATAAGGCTTTGTGCCGAGGAACTCGTAAAGAGGCGTCTCCGCGTAACGCTGTTGGTAGTCGTAGTGGACCACCCACGGCGCGTTGGCCCGCATCAGATCAATGGCTAGGATGGCCCCCAAAGCGATCAACCCCCACCGGGCCCGTTGCCCCTTGAAGTATCCGCAGATGATCAGGCCGAGAGTTCCAAGGGTAAGTGCGAGGAAGATGACGCCCCAGAGCGCTTCGTTCACGCTGCCGGAAAAAATATCCATCGCAAGCTGCGGGTTCTGACCGAAACCGACCAGCTGCAGATAGCCGATGACCTGCGGCTTGAATTTCGCATACAAGACCACCGCCAGCACTCCCGCTACAAGAAACGCGACCGATCCGATCATCCAGCGCCGGTCAAACGCCGTCGCCGAGTTCCACCATTTCGACAGGCAGGCTTTGAGCGGAAGGGCCTTGGATTTCTCGTCATTCAAATACGTGCGCCACAATCCCTGCAGGCCGTAGGCGAACAGGAAGATCAGCGAGAAGCTGAGCGGGTGCAGGAACTTGATCGGGTTCCGGATCGAGGAAAAGTAAGGAAGCTGATAGAACAGTTTGTAAAACGGCGCGTGTCGCCCCCACGAGAGCACTAGTGAGAGAAGCGCCATCGCCAGCCAGAACCAGATCAATTTTCGCTCCGTTGCGGTGAATGTTTTTCCGCCGCGCACGAACGACGCGAGCACCGCCCACAGCGCAATCAGGCAGACCGGCACACCCGCGTAAAAGCCCGCGCCGGAAAACCGGGTCATCGCCTGCGGGACGTTTTCAGGTCTGCGGTCGGGTTGCGCAAAAAAAACATCCCACGCCGCTGACTGGCCAACCGCCCCCCAGTAGGCGCGTCCGTCGGGCGAATCCATGCGATAACCGAACAGGCCGGAAATCAGCATCCGGACGGTCTCCACCTTCGGCAGGCTCCATTGCGTGGCGAATTCCCACTGCGCGCGCTCGGCCTTCTCCTGCTGATCCGGCGTCTGGTTCTGGTCGTCGAAAAGCGCCACGCCCTTCACCTGTGTGCTGATCAAACCGTACATTGCTGATGACGCCATCAGTCCGGCGCAAATGGCGACGATGGCCACGGCTCCGACGCCTTTGGAAAAACTTCTCCCCGGCGCTTGACTGCCGTTGATCAAAAACGTCCAGACCACGTACGCCGCGAGAAACAGACTGAAGATCGCGCCGTTGTCGTAGCCTTCCATGACCGACATGCCGATCGCCAGACCGGCCAGCACCAACCGAACGAGCAGGTGTTTTCCCGTTCCGGCTCCGATGGCGGCGATGCCCAGAATGAAGAACGCCACGGACAGCGGCAACGAACCCAGTCCCCAGCACGCGTAGCTGAAGAAGTCCCCGTTCAACGCCGCCGCCAGCCCGCCGATGATCGCGACCGCCGGATTCAGTTTGAGCCTGCGGAGGCAAAACCAAGTGGCTGCGCCCAGCAACAGGCAGGACAGGAACTGATAGAACTTGGCGAAATAGACCGGGCCCAACACCCACAGAAACAGACACGAGGGCACCGGCGTAAAGCTGCCGTTCCAACCGCCGACCCAGTTCGTGTCCTGCCAGATGCCGAGAATTCCGCCGGGCAGTGCCAGCTGTTCCGCCGACACGGCACCCAGCGGGCCGTCGTTGGAAAAGTGAACATACTGCGGAAGGAAGCTCTTCCAGAACATGACACACATCACTGCGAGCAATGCGGCGATACCGATGATCCTGCTGGACTTTGCGTTCATGAGAATTGTTTTTGGTCCGGTCCTTCAACAGAAGAGACCGAAGGAAGCGAAGCGGGAATAAATGTGCCGGGGCGCTTCCGGTTTCCCCAACTCATTCCGCATCTGTGTCCATCTGTGTTCATCTGTGGTTCAATTCCCGTTGCCCGGTTCACCGTTTTCGGTGGGCGAAAATCAGTGCCTCCGCCGGTGACTGCATCACTTCGAAACCCGCCGCCTTGAGTTGTTCAAGCATGGCCGGATTTTTTTCCGGATTGTGATACTCCATGACGATTGCTTTCGTTCGCGCGAGGGTTTCCCGGGATGCGCCGCCGATGATGTCGTACTCGGCCCCTTCGCAATCGAGTTTCAGGACATCGCACGTGTCAATTCCGAGCTTCTTGTAAAGGGTGTCGAACGCCATCGACTGCACTGTCTCGAACCGTTCGCTCGGACGATACAGGGAGTGCATGCCGGTGTTGTCGTCGGAGAGATACAATTTCAATTCGCCTTCCTCCGATGAGACCGCCTGTTGGTGGGGATGGACGTTCTTGAAATGGTTTCCGGCAATGTTCTTTTCGAGCATCGCGAAGTTGTCAGACATCGGTTCAAAACTGTGAACTGTCGCGTCCGGCGAGTGATGCGCAATGAACCCGGTGAATACTCCGATCTGCGCGCCGACGTCGACCACGGTCCCGCTCGCCGGAAGATGTTCCAGTGCGAACTTGTAGTGATCCAGCAGGAAGATTTCTTTGACGATCCCCTTGTCCGTGGTGCCGGGGCGGACGGTGATTCTGGGGCCGTCGCGCAGGGCGATTTCGTAGGGCGTGGACTTGAGGCCGAGGTAGTCTTTCAACACGTCCCCCGGATTGAGGATGCGCGAGAACACCTTCGGCACCAGGCTCAGGTTCAGCAATAAATTGGATACGGCGTTCATGTCTGTCGCGGGCGCGCCCGGCGGTGTTCGGCTACGACCTGTTCGCAGAAGTCGGCGAACTCCCCGGCGAGTTTTGGCCAGGTGAGATCGCGGACGTAATTGCGGGCGGAATGTTCAAGCCGGGTTCGTGCATCATCATTTTCCCAAAGCGTTTGCATGCGGGAGGCGAGATCATTTGCGGAACCGACGGGAAACGCGAGTCCAAATCCCCCGTCGACCACGTAGCGCAAACCTTCGATGGCGGAGACCACACAGCACTTCGACAACGCCGCCGCTTCGATCACGACCATGTTCTGGCCCTCACTCCGCGACGGGGCCACGATGAACTTCGCGTTTTTCAGAAAATCAATTTTTGCTTCTCCCTCAAGCCAGCCGCACCACTGGACGTTCGCCCGTCCCCGGATTTCCCGAACAAGTTTCTCCCGATCCGGCCCGTCCCCGGCAATCTTTAAGGGCAGCTGGGAAATACGCGCGGCCGCCAGAAGCGTGTCGATGCCCTTGATGTGATAATCAAGGCGGCCCATGAAACCGATGTAGTCGCCGACTGGTGATTCGACGCCCAGCAACGACGCATCGATGCCGTTCGGAATGACCCTGGTGGTTCCCGATTTAAACACGCCGATCTGCGGGCTGATCGAAATGCGATGAGCGAACGCCTTCGGGTAGTTGCGTTCCAAAAAATAGAAGGGCAATCCCACGACAAAATATTTGTGCAAAATCTCCCGGCCGAGATGCGACTGAAGCTGGATGATCTTCGGCACGCTTTTCAACGAGCGAATGAACAGCGGATTCCACGGAGCGAAATCCTCGATCACCAGATCATAGTCCGCCGCGCGGCGAAGAACTTCCTTACGCGCCGCTCGGGCGTAGGAAAACGTGCTCGCAAAGTAGCCGCTCGTGGACCCGACGAATTTGCAGCGGGCGTCATCGTCGGACAGTTCCTCGCATCCGGGGAATGCGCCGGTCACGACGTCGACCGTGTGGCCCGCGTCCTCGAGGTGGTGCCGGATGATGCTGAGCCGCCTCGCCCCGCCGCCGCCCACCCACGGGTTCTTCACATGATCATAAAGGCAGTGGAGAATCTTCATGCTTCAATGGTGATGGTCGAAAAAGCGACGGTCCGGGTTGCGATCGTTCGTAGCGCAGACTGGCAGTCTGCCGTGTCGCAGGTTGGCAACCTGCGTGGAGCCCCGGCAAATCGAAAGAGAGCGAGACTTTGCAACTGCCTGCCGACTGCCAGTCGGCGACACGGCAAACAAAAATCATTTTGTGCGTTTTTGTGGCCATCCATTTGGTTTTGCGGTTTTCCCGGCGTTCAACCGGCCGACACTTTGGGCAATCCCTTCTTGAAAACCTTCCCGATCTCGTCCCATCGGTTCAGTCGAATTCTGAAAAATCGCAGCATCCACCAATCGGATCTCACCCGAAACCGGGCGATCTCCCGACGCTGTGAACGCACGTGGGATCGCAACCGCCAGCAGTCGGCCATGGCCTTGAGATAACCGGTGGTGAACAGCTTCGAGTTTCCACTCAAGACGCTCCACAGAACGCTTTCGAAGAACAGATAAACGATTTGAAAAACCGCCAGCAACAGAAGGATGTGTTGCGCGTTTTTAAGAACGGTCAACAGGTTGTTCCGGTTCGCGTAATAGCGTTTGGTGACGCTCGTTTTGAACTCGGAGATCTGTTCACCGCCGGCGGAATTCACGTTCGCCTCGCTCCGATGATGCAGCTTCGCGTCCGGCACGACGACGCCTTGGTGCCCGGCGATCCCCAGCCGCCAGGACAGATCCCATTCGTCCGCGTACATGAAAAACTGCTCGTCGAACATGCCGACCTCGAAGAACACATCCTTCCGGATCAGGTAGCTGCAACCGCTCCAGGCCATGAGTTCGTAAGCGGAACGCGGATACTCCCGGTGCGATGAGTAGAAACCGAAGATATCAAACCCGGCCGCGCCCAGCGACTGGATGGAGTCGTCCGAGTAGTTAAGGATCAGCGGAGCGCCCCCCACCGCGCCGGTCTTTTGAATGGAATCCATCAGGCGCGTCAGACACTCCGGCTCCAGCCACGTGTCGTTGTTGAGGAACAGCAGGAACTCACCTTTGGCAACGCGCGCCGGAGCGTTGTTGCCCGCGCAAAAACCGAGGTTGCTTCCGTTGTCCACAAACGAAACCGCCGGGCGGTCATCGGCAAACCGACGCGCGAGGTCCGGCGAAGAGTCCGTCGAGGCGTTGTCGGCGATGATGACTTCCATGCGGTCGACGATGCTTTGCGCCAGAAGCGAATCGATGCAACGCGTCAGCCACTCTGCGCCGTTGTAGTTCAGCACGATCACCGACAACAGTGGCGACGCCGTCGCTGATTCGTTTTCATCGTGCGCGCTCATCCTCAAACCGACCGCTTGTTGATCCGCTTCGTGCAGAGGAGCGAGAAGGCGAGCTTCGGATGGTTGCGAGTCAGCAGCATTTGGCTGAGTTCGGAAACCGCGCCCCAGAACAACCGTGGGCGAAAACGGAGCTTCGCCCACGAGCCGCGCAGTTGTTTCCAGCCGTTGACACCGACGACGGAGAAACCCTGTTCCACAAAATCATTCACCGTCCAGCCGGACAGATGGTTGTTCCACAGATTGCTTTCGTCCTGTTGCGGGAGAAATCCATTGGGCGTAAAAATGATGATCCGGTCCGAGGCGACGGCGGACATTTTCTTGATCAGCTCATGCCCGTCCGGTTTCTCCAAGTGCTCGATCAGGTCCAACGCAACGATCGCATCGAACTGCCCAGATTGAAACAGCGTGTCGATCTCCAGCGCGTTCGCGAGGTGGTAGTTTGTCAGAATGCCGCGTTCTTTGGCTTTCAACAACCACGGTTCATGCACGTCCAGTCCTTCGATCTCGCGATCGCTCGCGAGAAACTGCAACGCGGAATCCGGGCCGCAGCCGATTTCTAGGATACGCCGACACGGGCCCAGCTGGGTTTCCAACTCGCGGACAAGACCGCGAAGGGAAAACGGAACGTTTCGTTTCGATGGGCTGCTCATGGACGGACGGACACTTCCATTTATCATTCCCGCGCTCAAGATAAAGGATGCGCCGGACAACTCGTTCTACCAGATCGAGCTGGTGATCGAATAGGCGCTCGGCACCAATCTCCAACAGTTCAACTTCTGGAACGGGCCCTGACGGCGTTGATAATCGCAGTCAGGGTCCGTTGGCGTACAGTCTGGCGGTTTTCCCATCAGCATTCAGTCAATCGCGTGAAGCCGTCCGCGCTCCACTCTTCGCTGCCCACACCGTGGTGGACGAAGAAAAGTCCGGCTGGATCGTGCTTCCTCTTCACGGCTGCAAGCTTCGGATAGTTCGCTCCCCAGAAAGACTCCTGCCACGAGCGCTCAAAGAAATTGCTCTCGGACACGTAGGATCCGGCGTTGTTCGTAATTTTCAGCAATTCACCCATTGCCAGATCGATTTCTCGGGCGTGGTCGCGGGCCGCATTCAGATCCGGTTCAACGCCGGGAATGCCCTTGAACGTGGGCGGGCCGCCGCCGGCGATGATTGCCAGCGCGAACGCATCCAGTACGGCGGGATTGGTGGCAGTTTCCCCGGCCGCTGCCAGATCTTCGGCTGAAGCCCCGGCCAGTCCTTTGTTGAAATGCAGGGCGACATCCCAGTGACGGCTCCCGGCAAAGAGCGCGTCCACCAGTTTGCCTTGTCGGTCGGATTTCAGCAGCGAGTCGGGCAGCCAGGCGGAGCGATAGCCGTGGAGAAAGAAACCGACCTGTCCGCCATCCCCATCCCAATAGAAGCTGTTCCTCGTCGCGCCCGGCCGGTCATCGGCAACGACGATTCCGGGGGGGTGCTTTTGCAGATATTCAACATCCCAAAAATGCCGCGCCGGAATATCCAGAAGGGTCAGCGGTTCTTCGAACGTGAATTCGTCCGGCAAACTCGCAATCCAGTCCACGAACGGGCGCCAGATTTCTTTAGCCTGCTGTCGGTTCATTCCCTGGAACACCATCGAGATCCGCAAACGATTTCCCGACCTGAAAGTCATCTGTTCACCCCAGTGTGGATTGAACAGTTGCTCGTTGTAGAAGCCACAACGCGGGTGATTAATTTGCGGAACGCGGCATCGGAAGCGGCTTTGATCGTTCCGAAAACGCCGCCGAAATAGTCCGGCAACTCGCGGGTTCGCAGAGTGAGTCGGGTCACCACGCCGAGGCTGCCGCCACCGCCGCCTTTGATTCCCCAGAAGAGATCAGGATTCTCGCCGGCGTTGGCGATCTTCACTTCGTCGGCGGCCGTCACGATTTCCGCTTCCAGCAACCCGGCGGCAGCGGTTCCGTAATTCTTCGAGAAACTTCCGAATCCGCCGCTCTGCACCAGTCCGGCGACCCCGACCGTCGTGCAACCTCCGCCCTGAACATAGCGCCCGGCTTGGGTGGTCACCGCATCGTCGGCCTGCATCCACATTGCGCCCGCTCCGACACTGACCGCCGGCAGTGGTTCGTGATGGCCCTCGCAGCCCTGGGGAACAAACGAATCGAGCCCCACGACCTCGTTCATGGCGCGCGTCCAGATCAACAGCGAATCTGCCGAGTTCGAAGTGCCCTGATAGCTGTGGCCACCACCCTTGACGACAAGGCGCAAATTGTTTTCACGGGCGAAGGTGACGGCTGCAACCACGTCCGCTGTCGTCCCGACCAAGTTTCCATCGTCATGGAGCAGCGGCTCGATGGTAAAACCAACGCCGTGACCGTGATTGACCTCCCGGATGTTGCAAAACTCAATCCCTCGTATCGTTCTTTCAAACACAACGACTGGATCCTGCCGCCGGGTTCCGGAAGCCCGGGCCGGTAGCGTGCGAAATGTTCGACCGCCGCTTCCAATATTCATCCGCGCGTCCAATCCGTCCGACGTTCCGCCAACTGAAATGGTGTGGAGAGGCGCCGGGCTGGAGCGTTTATTGGCGGCCCCGACGCGTGAGGCCCACGCGCGGTGCGTGGGTTTCCTCACCTGTTTCCAGCGGGATTGAACGTTTTTCAGGGAAATCGCCGCGGCCCCGGAATTGCTAACCCGTTGCACTTGATTCCTTCCCGCTGGCCGCCAGTTTTTTGCCTGTGCGTTGAAACGCACAGTTTGCAATCGGGTGAAGATGTCTGTATTTACAGCCCCGCAACCCGAAAGTAATGGCGAACAAGGGACTAACCTCTTGCAAGTCACAGCGGGATTTTTGAGTTTTATTGCCTAAATATCTGGAATGCGACAATTCGCCACCATCGCCATCAACGCGTTCATGGAACTGATCCGGCAGCCGGTCTTCCTGCTGCTCATGACTGTGTCGTCCGCCTTCATCGTCTTCCTGTCCGGCATTTCCTATTTTGGATTTGGTGACGATCCGAAGATGGTCAAGGACATGGCCCTGGCGGTGACCTTTCTCTCCGGATTGTTCGGGGCGGTGCTGGCCTCATCGTCTTCTCTGGCCCGCGAAATCCGGACGGGAACCGCGCTCGCGGTGATGTCCAAACCGGTCAGCCGCACCCAGTTCCTGGTGGCGAAATACCTCGGACTGGCCGGCGCGCTGGTGCTGATGGTCTACATCAATCTGATCGCGTGCTTGCTGGCCAGCCGGAACGCGTTTGATTCCTACGGCGACGCGGATTTGAAATCGATTTTCACGTTTTTTGGTGCGATCGCCGTGGCCTACGGAGTGGCCGGATTCTCGAATTACTTCCTGCGACGGACGTTCGTGTCCGATGCGGTGATCGCTCTGACGACCGTCATGACTGTGGCGTTTCTCCTGATTTGCAGCTTCAACCGGCCGGTGGGTCGTGAAGCGGGAACGGACATCAACCGGGTGTCGCCGTTTGCGGACGGCATCGACTGGCGGATCATCGGCGTGGTTGTACTCATCCTGTTTGCAATCTGGATTCTGGCGGCCGTGGCGCTGGCCTGCTCCACCCGGCTGGACATCATCCCGACACTGGTGATCTGTTCCGCCGTGTTTCTGCTTGGTCTAATGTCCGACTATCTGCTCGGCCGGCCGGCGGCGGAGGGCTCCGTTATCGCCAACATTTTCTACAACCTCATTCCCAACTGGCAGCAATTCTGGCTCGCGGATGCGCTGGAGAAGGACAAGCCCGGCATCCCGTTCCAATACGCGGGGCTGGCCTTCATTTATATGGTGTGCTACACCGGCGCGGCTCTGTCGGCGGCGCTCTGGCTGTTTGAAGACCGCGAACTTAGCTGAACAATTTCATGGATCGAAACGCACAGAAAATCAACCTGCTGATCCTAGCCGTCCTGATCGCCTCCGGTCTGGCGTGCTTCGGGGTGTCGGCCCGGACCTATTCGCTCGCCGGCCAGACCGCCCTCTGGTTTTTCCTGGTCGCGTTTCTGGTGACGTTGATCAGCTGGTTCCAACAGCGCCTGCACGACCGCGAACGGCTGGAACAGCTTGAGTTCGACGAACTGTCCAAAAGCAAGGGCGCAACCTCCCTCTTCAACACTGATGAAGCCGACAGTTTTCAGGCGCGTCAGTCCCGGATCCAGTTCGAGAAATGGTTTGTGCCGATTTATGCGGGCCTGCTGATCGCGTTCCAGTCCTGGATGGTCTGGCATCAATGGCTGAAGATCAGCGACCAGCCAAAGGTCATCGAGAATTCCGAGATCGGCATGGCGATTTATGCCGCCGCGTTTCTGGGATTGATGATCATCGGCCTCTATTCGTCCGGTTTGGCGAAACACGGGAAACACCACTATTTGCGGCCGGGCGCGGCGTACGTCCTCTTGAACGCCTACTTGTGCGGGGCCGTGGCAGCTGGATTGTTCGGCGTCCAGATCGGCGGCTTCAAAGCGCTGGACCTTTACCTCGCGCGCCTGCTGACGATCCTGCTCGGACTGATCACTTTTGAAATGGCGCTGACACTCGTGTTCGAGGTGTACCGCCCCCGGGTCAAAGGCCGTGAGCAACACCTGCTTTACGAAAGCCGGATCATTGGACTGTTGAGCCGGCCGGACAGCCTGTTCACCACCGCCGCGCAGGCGCTGGATTACCAGTTTGGCTTCAAGGTCTCCGACACCTGGTTCTACCAGTTTCTGCAACGATCGATCGCGTGGATCGTTTTATTCCAGGCGGGATTGTTCTGGTTGTCCACCTCCGTCGTGCTGATTGAACCGGGCGAACAGGGATTGCGCGAACGGATGGGCAAACCCGTGGCCGGCCTGCTGGGACCGGGCATTCATTTCAAACTTCCGTGGCCAATGGCCTTCATCGAGAAACAACGCACCAGTCAGGTCCAAAGTTTTGTCATCGGCGTCGTGCCGGAGGTGGACCAGCCGGTGAGTGAATATGTGACCCGCGTGGTGCAGTGGTCCATCAGCCACAACCAGGAGGAGTTCAACATGCTCGTGGCCAGCGAGGGGCAGCAATCGTTCGGCGACGACTCCGCCGGGGCCGTTCCAGTGAGCCTGTTAACGGTCAGCATTCCGGTGCAGTTCGCGATCAGCGACCTGACGAAATGGGCCTACAACAACGCCGAGCCCGCGCAATTGCTGGAGGACCTCGCTCAGCGTGAGGTGGTACGCTATCTGGTCAATGTGGATCTGCTGGACGTGATGGGCGCCGGTCGCGCCGCCGCGATCAAGGAGCTGACCCGCCGCATGCAAACCGCCGCCGACAAGGCTGAACTGGGCGTGGATATTCTCTTCGTCGGACTCCAGGACATTCACCCACCGACCGCCGTGGCATCAGCCTTTCAAGACGTCGTTGGCGCGCTTCAACAGAAGGAAACCGCCATCCTGCAGGCCGAAGCTTATCGGGCGCAGCTCGTCCCCAATGCCGACGCGATGGCGTCGAACATCGTGGTCAGCGCGCAGACGTACCGGATCATGACGACCAACGCGGCCGCGGCGACGGCGGCGCAGTTCCATCAACAGTTGAAGGCGTACGTGAAGTCACCGGAAGTTTACACCGAGCGGGCGCGTCTCAACACCTTTGCGAGGTCGGCCGGCAACGCGCGCCTTTATCTGTTGGGAGTCACCAACACGGATCAGGTGATCAACTTTAATCTGGAAGAAAAGACCCGGGCGGACCTGATGGACATCCGGGTGAACGACAAGTAACTGACGGCGAGATACGAGACACTTTTATGAAGACGAACCGGTTGGGAATGATCATCGGATTTCTGCTCCTGCTGATATTCGGCGTGATGCTGTTCATGTATCAGGTGCGGGTCACGGAGGTGGCGGTGAAGACCCGCTTTGGAAAAGTCGTGGACACAATCGTGGATCCGGGCGTCGGTTTCAAGATGCCGTGGCCGATCGAGCGGATCCAGCGGTTCGACCGGCGAGTGCAGAGTTTTCAGGACAAGTTTGACGAAACGCTCACCCAGGACGGGCGCAACCTGATGGTCATGCTTTACCTTGGGTGGAGCATTGAAAAGCCCGCGATCTTCCGCGACCGCATCCAGGACGGATCGATCACCGAAGCCGAACGCAACCTGATGAGCATCGTGCGCAGCGCCAAGCTGGAGGTCGTCGGCCAGTACCCGTTCTCCGCCTTCATCAATACCGATGAGGCGAAGCTCAAGTTCACCGAGATCGAGGGCAAAATCCTGGCGGTGATCCAGCCGCAGGCCACCAGCACGTACGGCATCAAGATTCATTTCCTGGGAATCAAACGGCTGCAACTGCCGCCGGCCATCACGGACAAGGTGTTCGAGCGCATGAAGGCAGAACGCATGAAACTCGTGCAAACCTACACCAGTGAAGGCCAGGCCGCAGCCACCCGCATCGGCACCGAGGCGGATCGTGATCGCGCCGAGAAACTGGCCGCCGCCGAAACCGAAGCTAAACGGATCATGGGCGAAGCAGACGCTGCGGCCAGCGCCTCCTACGAAGTGTTCCAGCAGGAGCCTGAACTTGCGATTTTCCTCCTCAAACTACAGGCGCTCGAAGCGTCGTTGCAGGACCGCGCCACACTGTTTCTGGACACCACAACCTCGCCGTTTGATATTCTGGCCAGACCGGAAGCCAAGCCGACCAAGTAACCGACCTTACGCATGAACGATCCCCACGATCACAAACATCCGGCGGTTCAAAAACCGACGGAAGATGCCGAAACGCAGGCGCTGTCCGAGGCGTTGGCCAGCAGTTTCAAGCTGGTCAAGGTGATCATGATCCTGCTGGTCTTCGTGTTCCTCGGCTCCGGGATTCGCGAAGTGGGCTCCCACGAGCGCGCGATTAAACTTCAGTTCGGCAAGGCGGTCGGTTCGGGAGACGGCGCGCTGCTCGACCCCGGCTGGCATTGGGCGTGGCCGTTTCCCATCAACGAGATCGTGAAGATCCCGATCGGCCAAGTTCAGGAGGTCAAATCCACGGTGGCGTTCTACGGACAGACCAAGGAACAGGAACTCACCGGGGTCGGCCCCGTCATGATGCCGACGTTGGACCCCAGGGTGGACGGATATCTTCTGGCGGGCGATGGCAACATCATGCATTCGCGGGCGACGATGCGTTATCGCATTTCGGACCCGGTGCGCTACGCGTTCTATTTCCAGAACGCGAGCAACGTTGTGCAGGACACGCTGGACAACTCTCTCAACTGGGCGGCCGCCCGTTACGTCGTGGACGATGCGGTGCGGAAAGACGTCACGGGATTCAAGGATGAAGTGCGGCGTCACGCCACCGAAACGCTCCTCGCCGAGAACCTCGGAGTCAGCATCGAAAACATTGAGATTGATTCCATCCCGCCCCGCCAGGTGAAGAGCGCGTTCGATGAGGTCACCGGCGCGGAGAACACGCGGAGCAAGACCATCAGCGAAGCGCAGGCCAACGCGAACGGAGCCCTCGCACGTGCAGTCGGTGAAGCGGACGCAATCATCAACAATGCCCGAGCGAACGCCACCAGCCAGCTGGCGACCGTCGCCGCCGAGGCGCAATATTTCAAAGACCAGCTCAAGTATTATCAGGCGAATCCGGAGCTTTACACGGCCCGGCTCAAGGCTGAACGCATCGGGCGCATCATGGAAAACGTGCGGACCAAGGTGATTCAGATCGAGAACGACGGTTCCACCCGGAAGGAGCTCCGGCTCCAGGTTAGCCGCGAACCCCCCAAGCCGGCGACGACATCCACACCGTCTGCATCGGCTCCTCCGGCAGGCGCAAACCCAGCTCAATATTAATCGTATGAAGGCCGCATTTTTGACCGAGAAGGATCACGGACACGATCATCATCATGATGATCACCACCATCATGGTGCGCAGGAGGCCGACCATTGTCATGATTGCGGCCACGATCATTCCCACACGCAGATCCAATTGTCCCAGACGATCATCGGCCTGCTGTTTGTCCTGAACGGTTTTGCCGTCGACTGGTTTCTCGGCGCCAAAATGGTGGCGGACAGCAGCGCGCTGATCGGTGCGTTTCTGCTCGGTTATCCGATCGTCTGGACGGCGATCAAAGACCTTCGTCGCGGTCAATTGAACACGAATGAGCTGGTCGCTCTGGCAGTTCTCGCCTCCTTTTCATCCGGAAATTACATCGAGGCCGGCCTCGTCGCGTTCTTCATGTTGCTCGGTGAAATCATCGAGACCCGGACCGCCGAAGGTGCGCGCCATTCAATCGAAGCCCTGATCAAGCTGACGCCCACCAAAGCGCGGCGCGTGAGCAACGGATCGGAAATTGAAGTGGCCGTCAGCGAGTTGAAGGTCAACGACATCATCCGCGTCCGGCCCGGCGACAACGTGGCCGCTGACGGCGTCATCCTGAGCGGCGCGGGTTCGCTCAATCAGGCGAACATCACCGGTGAATCTCTGCCGGTGGACAAAAAGGAAGGCGACGACGTTTTTGCAGGAACGATCAACCTCACCGGGGTGCTCGAAATTAAGGTCACCAGCGCTGGTGAAGACACCGCGATCGGCAAGGTTCACGAACTGATTCTGGCTGCGGAAAAGACCCGGCTGCCGGTGATGAAGATTGTCGATCAATACATGGGTTACTACACGCCGCTGGTGTTGATCATCGGCGCGTTGGTCTGGGCGTTCACCGGCGAACTCAGCCGCGTCATCGCCGTGTTCATTGTGGCCTGCCCGTGCGCGTTCATTTTGGCGACCCCCACCGCGATGGTCGCCGCGCTTTCCGCTGCCGCCCGGCTTGGCGTGTTGATCAAGAACGTCGCGGACATCGAATCCGCCGCGCGAATCAACGCCTTTATTTTCGACAAGACCGGAACGCTCACCTACGGAAAGCTCGCGGTGAGCCGGTTGAACCCGATCGGTGAAGTCGAGCCCGCCGAGCTACTGCATCTCACCGCGTCAGCCGAGAAATACTCCAACCACCCGACCGCCAAGGCGCTCGCCCGTCTGGCGACGGAAGCCGGTGTTACGCTGACCGAGCCGAAGAACTTTGAAGAGACCGCCGGCAAAGGTGTCACCGCCGAGATCGATGGCCATAAAGTGCTCGTCGGTCGCGCAATCTGGATGAAGGAGAATGGTGTCGCGGACAATTTCTCTTCGTCGGTCGACATCGAGGAAACCGAGGGCTACAGCCTCATCTTCGTGGCGCGAGACGGCAAGTGCATCGGCTGGGTCGGCCTGCAGGACGAAGTTCGCGACGAGGCGAAAGAAGCGTTGCGCGACCTGAAGGAGTTGGGCGTGCGCAGAATCGCGATGGTTTCGGGTGACCGCCAGCCGGTTGCCAGCCGCGTCGCCGTTGCGGTCGATTGCGAAGAGGCCACCGGCGACTGCCTGCCGCAGGATAAGGTCGACTACGTGAAAAACATGAAAGCCAAGGGCTACCGTGTCGCGGTCGTGGGGGATGGCGTGAATGATGCGCCGGCGCTGGCCGCGGGCGATCTCGGCATCGCAATGGGCGCGGCCGGCAGTGAAGTCGCGATCCAATCCGCGACCATCGCGCTGATGAACAACGACCTCCGGCGGCTGCCGTTCCTCGTGAAGCTTTCCAAGCAGACCCGTGCGGTGATCAACCAGAATTTCCTGTTCGGATTGCTGTTCGTGGTCGGCGGTCTCGCGCTGGCCGCGATGAGTTACATCAACCCGATCATCGCCGCGATCTTCCATGTTTCCGGCGGACTGGTCGTGGTGTTCAACAGCTTCCGGCTGGTGCGCGCCGGGGAAGAACTGGAACCGTATGCGCCGGGCTCCACCACGCCGACGGATCCGGGGGACGATCACAAACACGATCACGCGCATGACCACGATCACGGCCACAGCCACGCGGAACCCAAGCTGGCGTAAACGGCGCCGGCCCGTTAGTTTACCAACATGAGTGCAGCTGAAGTCATCGAACAGATCAAGAAACTGCCGCCCGAAGAGCGGCGGAAAGTTTGTTCCTTTGTCGTCACGGAATTTGCCGACAACCGGACGGTTCCGGACGACGAGTTCAAGGCGATAGCAGCCAAGGTGTTTGATCGGAACGAAGAACTTTTCCGCAAACTGGCCCAATGAGTCGTGAAGGAACCGATTTTTCTCACGCTGGGCGAGGTGAATTATCTTCATGCAGAATCGCTCCGGCGTTTCGGTGGCAGCGACGGCGTCCGTGATGTCGGCCAAGTTGAGGCGGCAATCGGTGCCGCGACAAACCCATGGTTTTACGGCGGCGGTGATGTTTTTGAAATTGCCAGCGCATATGCGTATCACATAGCAGAAGCACAGGCGTTTCTCGATGGCAACAAGCGCACTGCTGCAGCCGCAGCGATTGTGTTCCTTGCAAGAAACGGCGGGCCGGTTCTCGAAGATGACGGTTCGATATACCAAGCCATGATCAACATCGCGAACCACAAGCTCGACAAGGCCGGACTGGCTGAAATCTTCCGGAAGCTTGCGCAGAAATAGAACAGGCCGCAACGGATGCGGTCCAAACGACAGACCATGACAGCATTAGATCAACTCAAAGGTGAAACGACGGATTCGCGAGGCTCGGTTTCCTCGAATGAAAACGTTGTCGCCGTGCGCGGCCTGACCAAGGTGTTCAAGGATTTCTGGGGACGGCCCAAGGCCCGCGCCGTGGATAACGTCGACTTCGAGGTGAAGCGCGGCGAGGTGTTCGGCCTGCTCGGACCGAACGGCTCCGGCAAATCCACCACCGTGAAGATGTTGCTCGGCCTGCTGTATCCCACGAAGGGACACATCGAGGTGTTCGGCAAATCACCGCGCCACGTGCAGACGAAGCAGCGCATCGGTTATCTGCCGGAGGAAAGCTACCTGTACCGTTATTTGAATTCCGTCGAGACGCTGGACTTTTTTGGCAACCTGTTTTCAATTGATTCCAAGGAACGAAAAGATCGTGCGGAGCAACTGATCGACATGGTCGGCCTGAGCGCCGCGCGCACCCGAACTGTCGGTGAATTTTCCAAGGGCATGCAACGGCGCATCGGCCTGGCGCAGGCCCTGATCAACGATCCGGACCTGATCATTCTCGACGAACCCACCTCCGGCCTTGATCCGATCGGCTGTCGCGAGATCAAGGACCTGATCGTCGCTCTGGCAAAGCGCGGCAAGACCATCATTTTGAGCAGCCACCTCCTCGCGGATGTGGAAGACGTGTGTGATCGCGTGGTGATTTATTACGGTGGAAAAATTCAGGCGCTCGGCACGTTGAAGGAACTGTTGTCTGAACGTGACACGATGCGGTTCACCTCGCCAACGCTGTCCCGCGAGGCGACGGAAAAGGTCTTGCAGATCATCCGCACCGACATTGGCGAAGGCGAAGTAAGGGTCGACAATCCCACGCAGAATCTGGAGAGCTATTTCCTGGACGTGGTCAACCGCGCCAGAGCTGCGGCAGCCGAGACTTCGGGCGCGACATCAGGCAACAAGGTGGCCAAGTATCTCCGTGGCGATGACGCACAGGCCGCCGATGATCCAACAAGAAAAGTTCTGGAACGGCTGACCGAAAGCAAACCGAAGGAAACCACCGGAGCCTCTGTAGAACCTGTGAAACCGAAGGTGGATCAGTCCAAACTCTCGGCGCTGGGCAAACAGGAATCCGCTCCGCCTGCTCCTGAGAAACCCGCTGAAGCACCAAAGCCCGCCGCCGATCTGAGCAAGGCGAACGACAAACTGTCCGGGTTGCTCGGCGGGAAAAAGCCGAAGGAATAATCGATGGGACCCATTTACGGCATCATCAAATTGACGTGGAAGGCGGCCTTCCGGTACCGGTTGTTTCTGGTCGCGGCGGCGTTGCTGATCGGCGCGGTGGTGCTGCTGCCGATGTTGATTAAGGACGACGGCACAGCGCGTGGCTTCACGCAGATTCTTCTGACCTACACGCTCAGCGCTATCACGTTGTTGCTCGGCTTCGCAACCCTCTGGCTGTCCTGCGGCGTGCTGGCCAGTGACATCGAGGGATGCCAGCTACAGATGGTGGCGGTGAAACCGATCCCCCGCTGGCAGATCTGGCTCGGCAAATGGCTCGGCGTGGTCACCCTGGACGCGGCGCTTCTCGGACTGGCGGGCGGTGCGGTTTACGGCCTGTTGATGTATCGCGCCGGACAACTGCCCGAGAATCAGCAGGACGTTCTTCGTCGGGAGGTCTTTGTCGCGCGCGGTTCGCTGACGGAGCCCGTACCGGATCTCCAGCCAGTGATCGACGCCGAGCTCGCGTCGCGGGTGGGCGCGGTGAACACGAACGACATGGATTTCCAGTTCGTCCGGCAACAACTGGAAGCAGCCATCAAGGCGAACTACCAGATTGTCCGACCCGGCTACGTGCGGAACTGGTCGATTCCCGTCGGGCTGGCCGGAAATGTGATCGGCAACGAGCCCATCTTCCTCCGCTTCCGCTTCTACGGGACCGACACCAATGCGCTGGCGGAGCAGTTGTGTGAGTGGCGGGTCGGCACCGAAGCCAAGAACGTCAAAAGCTTTCAGAAACGGGTTGCGGCCAACACGTTTCACGAGGAACGCGTCGATCTAAGATCTCTGGGGCCCGACACCACGATCAACGACCTGCTGGACGAGGACGGCAACTTGTCGGTGCAGTTTACGAACCGGGACGAATCGGCGGTGGTGTTTCCACTCGAGGATGGCTTGGAGGTGCTCTATCGCGAGGGGAGTTTCGGGCTGAATTACATCCGCGGCCTGTTGATTATCTTGTTCTGGCTCAGCCTGCTCGCGGCGCTCGGGCTGGCGGCGGCGAGTTACATGTCATTTCCCGTGGCCTGTTTTGTCACGCTCGGAATGCTGCTCGTGGCGCTCTCCAGCGGAACCATCGCGATGACCGTCGCGGAGGGCTCGATCATGGGCTGGAATCGGGCGACCGGGCAGCCGATCTCCCGGACGTTTGATCTCGTTCTCATGCCTGTTTTCAGGCTCATTCTCTGGCTGGTCACGATAGTGCAGGGATTTTCGCCAGTGGAGAATCTGAGCTCCGGCCGCAGCATCACGTGGTGGACATTGCTCCGCGCCTTCACTCAGATCGTGGTCATCCTCGGGGGCCTGTTCGCCGCCGCCGGCATGATTCTTTTGAACCGGCGCGAACTCGCCACCGCACCGAGCAATCAGTAACATGAAATCAACCGGCAACCGACCCTACAAGTTCAGCCTGCTCGCCATCATGGCCGCCCTGTTGGTGGTGGGTTCATTCGTGCAACCGGTCCTGACGAAAGCCCGGGACACCCTCGGGTTGACCCAGATCGCGGCATTGGAAAACGCACCGCCGATGCTGGCCTTCACCACGGTCGCGCTCGGAGGATTCCGCGGAATCATCGCCAACGCCCTCTGGCTCCGCGCGAACGATCTCCAGGAAGAGGGGAAATATTTCGAGGCGATGCAGCTGGCCGACTGGATCACCAAGCTTCAGCCGCGCATGACGCAGGTGTGGACCGTCCAGGCCTGGAACATGGTCTACAACATCTCGGTGAAATTTCCGGAATCCGACCGCTGGCGATGGATCAAGGCCGGAGTCGAACTGCTGCGGGACGAGGGGCTCAAATATAATCCCGACAACGCCCTCATCTACCGCGAGCTGGCCTGGTTTTTTCAACACAAGATGGGCCACTACCTCGATGCGGCCCACATGATCTACAAGACCGAATGGGCCCGGGAAATGATGTCCGTGCTGGGCCGCGACCAACCCGACTGGGAAGCGTTGATCAACCCGCAGACCGAGGATCAGATCGCGAGATCCCGACGGTTGCGAGAGGTCTACAAAATGGACCCGGTGCTCATGAAGGAGATCGACGACGAATACGGGCCGCTCGAATGGAAGCTGCCGGAATCCTCCGCGATTTACTGGGCGATGCTCGGTTTGAAATACTCCAGCGAAGCGAATCGGGACACTTTGATGCGGGTCATTTATCAGAGCATGGACCTGGCCTTCAAACGGGGGCGCCTGACCGTCATTGGCGAGCCGGGAAAGGAGGAATTCATTCCCGGCCCGAACCTGGCCATCGTGGACAAGACCAACCAGGCATACCTCGACATGATCGCGATGGACGGACAGGAGCTGGAGTATTCCGCCGGTTATCGAAACTTCCTCCGAACGGTCGTCTACAACATGTACCTGCACGGCCGTACGACGGATGCGCAGGCATGGTGGAAAAAGCTGAAGGAGATCTATCCCCAAGCGGTTCGTGAAGGCCTCTCGATCGACGATTACGTTGTCGAAATGGTGACCGAGGACGTTTCCGGAACGGACATCCGCAAGACTACATCCGTGCTGGAAGGGCAATACACCCAGGCTTACTCGGCCCTGGCGCTCGGGGAGACGGAACAGGCGGAAATCTACCTCGCCCTGGCAAGCAAAATCTGGCTGCGCTACATGCGCGCGGTCGGGTGTTTCGATGAACCGCCAGACCCCGATTGCAACCGGGTCCGGCTGCCGCCCCGTGAATTCTTCCGGGATAATATTCTGATTGCGATGCTCGATCCGGACACCGGATTGACTCCGGAGTTCCGCGCGCAGCTGCTCACGGCGTTGAATCTGCCGGCGGATTTCGATCCGCGTGCAAACCTCGTCAAGGACCCCGACCAGCCTGCGGCGGAAGAAGCGCCGAAGGCTGACCAGTAACCGCTTCCCCCCCGATCAAATGAAACCCCTCGCCGACTGCCGGCTCTACGGATTCGTTGACTCGGCTTTTCTCAACGGGCGAACCCCGGCGGAACTCGTCCGGGCGCTGTGCGACGGCGGGGCCGACCTGATTCAATACCGCGCAAAACACGAATCCGCCGACCCCGTGCAACGGATGGCGGAGACGCTGTTACCCCTCACGGCGGCCGCCAACGCCGGGCTGGTCATCAACGATCATTGGGATGCGGCCTGTGCCATCGGCGCTCCCGTCTGCCACCTTGGACAGGAGGATTTCTTTGACGCCGGGCTGACGCACAAGAACGAACTCCCCACGAGGCCGGACGGGTTTCAACCGTTGCTCGGGCTCAGCACCCACGCGCCGGAACAGGCGGAACGGGCCATCGCCGCCGGAGCGGATTACATCGCCATCGGCCCCGTGTTTCCAACCGGCACCAAGCCGACCGCGAAAGCAGTGACGCTCGACTACGTGAAATGGGCCGCCGCGAACGTGTCCGTTCCGTGGTTCGCCATCGGTGGAATCAACCTGGCAAACATCGATCAAGTGCTCGACGCCGGCGCGAGCCGCATCTGCGTGGTCTCAGCGATTTTGAATTCCGAGGATGTCGCCGCCACTTGCGCCGAGTTTCGCCGGCGCATCGCCAACCATTGAACCGGCCTTTCGTATCTGTGCGCATCTGCGGTTGCCCTCCGGATCTAAACCCTCTACAGATTTTTTTCTGGGTTTCTGGGCTGTTTCTGATTAATCAATCGCCCACATGAGCGTACTCGTTGTTGGATCTACTGCACTGGACTCGATCAAAACCCCGAATGCTGAGAACCCAAAACTGTTGGGTGGATCAGCCAGTCACGCGGCCGTTGCGGCCAGCTTCTTCGCACCGACCAAACTGATCGGCGTTGTCGGAAAGGATTTTCCGAAACGTTATCTCAAGCTTTATGAGAAGCACGGGATTGATGTGGAAGGATTGCAGGTCCAGGAAGGCAAGACGTTTCACTGGTCCGGCGAGTATGAGGTCAACATGAACAACCGACGCACGTTGCTGACCGAGCTGGGCGTGTTCGAGCACTTCACGCCGCATCTTCCGCAGAAGCACAAATCGACCCCCTACATCCTGCTCGCGAACATCGCCCCCGCGTTGCAGCACCACGTCCTCGACCAGATCAGCAAACCCCGGTTCGTCGTCGCGGATACGATGGATCTCTGGCTCAATATTGCGATGAATGATTTGGTCAGGCTGATCAAACGCGTCGATCTGTTCGTGCTCAACGACAGCGAGGCCCACCAGCTGACCGAGGAAGACAACGTGTATGCCGCGCTGAAAAAGATCCACAAGCTCGGCCCGAAGTACGTGATCATCAAAAAAGGATCGCACGGTTCAATTTTGTCCTCTCCGAAAGGCTGCTTCATTTGCCCGGCGTATCCGCTTCACAAGGTGGTCGATCCGACGGGTGCGGGCGATTCATTCGTGGGCGGCCTGATCGGTCACCTGGCGGCGAGCCGCGGAAACGTCGACAAGAACATCCGTCGCGCGATGGTCTACGGAAGCGTCGTCGCTTCGTTTTGCTGCGAGGGGTTCGGCTTGAAATCCACGACCCTCGTGACGCAGGATAAGATCGAACAACGCTTCAAAGAACTCGTCGCGCTGACCGCATTTTAAGTTCGGGCGTGAAGAGGCACGAGTCCCGTAACAACGGCTAGGCCCGCTCCAGCTTGCCGGCCCGTGTCTGGCCCTGTTCGTTCGCCTGCCAGTATTCTCCGGTTTTGGGATTGAGGCAGGTCAGCCACTGACCCTTGTGGGCGGCGGTGTCGATACACACACCAAAATCATAGACCCCGATGTTGCCGTCCTTGTGCGCGGTGTGCCCGCAGATGACCGGTCTGCCGGATTGATGCGGCTTCATTCCGAAACACTTCGTCCACACCATCAGACAAGGGTCCTGTTCGGCCATGCTGCGATCGGGGTTCACCATGCCGTGGACGAAGATGTGTTTGTCCGTTTCGAAATAAAGCCGGGTCTGTTGGAGGAACTGCCAATGCGTTGTCGGAACGGCGTCCGCCCAATTGCGCATAAAATCTGTTTCGTAAGAGGCCAGCGTTTCGCGACCGCCGTACGACGCCCAGAGGTGAGCCTTGGCGATGTTGAATTGAGAGGCCATCATCATCTCCTCATGATTCCCGCGCAGCGCGATCACCTCGATGGACTTCCTCGTTTCAAGAATCCAATCGATCACACCACGGGAATCCGGTCCGCGATCAACGTAATCACCCAGAAACACCAACCGATCACCGGCGCTCAATTGAACAAAGGTAGCCAGCGTCCCGAGTGATTTCAGGCAGCCATGAATGTCTCCTATCGCCAGTGTTCGCACGGGATCGTTATCCCTGAATTCAGCGCGCCGGAAAACAATATTCGATTCCTCAGCGATGGCCGCAGCCATTGGCGTCAATCGTGGCACCGCTGTTGTCCCTCCGCGCCAGATGTGTCCAATGCCAGGCCGGGAGTCTACGGCGCGAGATACTGCAACCGGTTGTCGATTTCCTGGTGCTTCACGCGCAGATCAGCTTGAGCGATTTCAAACTTCCAATGGTGCAGGCCGTCGGCGAGATACACGACGGTGTTGAGGGCGATCAACGCGGTCACGGCAGATTCCGTGGTCCGGAGCACGTCCATCAACGCCGGCCGCGGATCAGTCGCGCCAATGCCGCCGAGGAATTCAGCCGCCCGAATTCGGACCTCCGGTTCGGGATCATCAAGTAGCTTCTCCGCAAGTGGGACAAGTTCCCCAGCGGCGACCCCGAATGACGAACAGTCCACCAACCCCCAATAACGTTCCCAGCGGTCATCGGATTTCAACAAGCGCTCCAACTTTGCTTTCGCGTCCTTGAAACTGAGCAATTGCAAATCAGCGGTCGCGATGAGCTTCCTCGTCTCGTTTGAATTCCTTTTAGAAAAATCAATCGGGGCGTCCACCGCTTGAGCGATCATGTAATCCTCGGGGTAAAAACTGAGATCATTCCACTTCCCCAGTTCTTTCTGGAGCAAGCCGCGCAATTCGATGCTCTGTTTTCGGAAGGCAGGGTTCGCCGCAAGGTTCGTAATCTCGTACGGATCGGATTCGATATCGTAGAGTGCTTCCGCAGCTTTCGATCGAAAGAACTGCGATTGGGCGTCGTTCAGCTTTCCGGCGTTGAACAGCGTGCGCCATTCCTCGTAGGCCAGCATCTTGTAGCGGTAGTTGTTCTGTAGTCCATCCGGGTAATACGGTTGAAAGTTGCGCACGTATTTGTAGCGGCCTTTCCGAACGGTGCGGACCATGTCGTACTTCTCATCGAAGCGGTCCGCGTAGCCAAACACGGTATCGCGGTGGTTCAATTCGGCCATCGTCACGCCTTTTCCGAGAAACGGCGTGCCGTCGAGCTGATCTGGAATGATGGCGTCGGCGAGATGCAAAACGGTCGGACCGAAATCAACGAATGAGACGAAACCGCCCACGCGCGTTCCCTTGTCAGCGTCGACCAGATGCCTCCACTTCTCCGGGATTCTCACGACCAGTGGCACGTGCAGGCCGGTTTCTTTCGTGTATCCCTTGCTACCGGGCAATACGCCACCGTGATCGCCGAAGTAAAAGATGAACGTGTCTTCAATCAGTCCATCTTTTTCGAGCTGAGCGACGAGTTCGCCGACCTTGCCATCGATCTCCTTCATGCGATCATGATAACGGGCGTAGGTGTAGCGAAATGTTTCCGTGTCCGGATGATACTCCGCGAGTGTCACCGACGCGGGATCTGTCCCGGTCTTGTTCGTGGCCATATTCTCCGCGGTGAAATGCAGTGAGCCCTCGTGCGACTGGCCGAACGTGTGCATGTGGAAGAACGGTTGATCTCGATCGGATCGGTTGCGCCAGCTCGCTTTGCCGGATGATTGATCCCAGACGTCTTCATTGCCGGAGGTGTTGTAGTCAGTCTTGGAATTGTTCGAGGTGTAATAACCCGCCTGCCGCAGATACCACGGCCAAAAGTGCCACCCTTCGGGCAGGACGACCTCTTTCATTTTGCGATGAAACTGCGTGCCGATTCGCGGTGCGTAGATTCCGGACATCAGCGTCGTTCGCGCGACAGAACACACGGGACTGCAGGAGAACGCGTGATCAAAGGCAAGACCGTGCCCGGCGAGTCGCTCGATATTCGGAGTCGCCGCCCCGCCTTCATCGAACATTCTGAGAAAATGCTTCGAGTTGTCCTCGGACAAAATCCAAACCACATTCGGACGTTCTGCGGTAAACGCGGGGAGAAGAGTGAGAAAGAGCGATCCCGCTCCAATAAATCGCGAAAGACAGGCGGGCGTTTTCATCAGTGGAATTCGAGGACAATGCGCGGTTTTTACGCTGTTGCCGAGCCCCAATCAAGCGACCGGGGTTTCGGTGATTTGTTCGCCCGACGGTTCTACATTGACCGTAGGTGGCCGAAACGTCATGAAGTGCAAGTCGCCCGACAGGCAGATTCGGTGAAGCACGAGTGCCATCAGGGTCCGACGAACACCATATGGAAAAAGAAATACTGTCGATCGAGGTTGACGAGGAATTCGGCACCACCGAAGTGCTGATTCGCGTTCCCGATTTTGACAATCTCGGCCACCGATTAAACGAGCTCGAGCAGCTCGCATTCGAGGCTGATCCGGGGGAGGACGATTCGGAGGAGGAAGGCGAATCTGCTGACCCGAAAGCAGATCTGCATTCCGAAGAGTCCCGGAAGCAGCGACAGAAGAGGATTGATTCGCTGCCGGATGGGCCGGAGAAGGAAGCACTGCGGGCCGTTCACGAGAACGTCAGGAAAATGAAGGAACTGTTGGAAACCGGCGATCGGAACGACGAGAGCGAAGACGATCCGGAGGACGAACTTTTGGAAGAGGACGGCGATGAAGAAGGCGAACATGATCTCCAGCTGCTGGTCTTCGCGTTTCCCGAGGGGGTCGCCTGGGACGAGGATTCGGAACGAAAGGTGGATCGGTTCCTGGCCAACTGGCCCAAGTTGAAGGCGAAGGTTCTGAACGCAACCTACGAGATCTACCAAGCGGTCTATCCCGTGGTGATGGAGTTTGTCGGCGCCGATCCCGGGGTTCAATATTTCTTGCCCAAACCAAATGGGCCGGAATCCATTGCGAACAATTTTTCGGTTGAGACGGTCTATTTTCGATCAGACAAGAAAATTGGGCTGAGCGGTTACTGCACCTGGGATGATGAACACGGTTGGGGCGTGCTCCTGAAGGATGGTGCTGTGATCGGTGCCGGTGGAGCGGACGAAGCCTTCGATTGAGCGAGAAATAATCCGCAAAAGATTTGCCCGGACCGTGTAGTTCGGGCATTTTCTTTGCGCTAACTGAACGCTATGAAATCGTCCATGAAATCGTTGAATCTTGTCGTGCTGGTTGGTCTCGTCGCCACTTCACTGGATGCCGCCAATTCGTTGCCGGGCTGGAACGATGGTCCTAACAAATCCTCGATCATCGAGTTTGTTGGAAAAGTCACGAAAGCGGGCAGTCCGGATTTTGTTCCTGAACAAGATCGCATCGCGGTGTTCGACAATGACGGCACGTTATGGTGCGAGCAGCCACTCTACACCCAGCTTCGGTTTGCTCTGGATCGGGTCAAGACTCTCGCCCCGGATCATCCGGAATGGAAAACAAAGGAGCCGTTCAAATCACTTCTCACCACGTCACGCGAAAAGGAAGTTCCAGTGACCGAAGCACAGTTGATGGAGATTCTGATCGCGACCCACGCCGGCATGTCGACCGACGAATTCTCGGACATGGTGTCGGACTGGATCGCGACGGCGAAGCATCCACGCTTTGACCGGCTCTACACCGACCTGGTCTATCAACCGATGCTGGAGCTGATCGGCTATCTCGAAGCGAACGGTTTTCATGTGTTCATCGTGTCCGGCGGTGGCGTGGAGTTCATGCGGCCCTGGACGGAACGCGTTTACGGCATTCCTCCCGAGCAGGTGATCGGCAGCGTCATCGAAGTGAAATACGAGGTCCGCGACGGGAAACCGATTCTGCTGCGTGAACCGAAGATTGATTTCATCGACGACAAAGAGGGCAAGCCGATCGGGATCCACAAGTTCATCGGCCGAAAGCCCATCCTCGCCTTCGGCAATTCAGATGGCGACTTCCAGATGCTTGAATGGACGACGACCGATCAAGCCGGTGCACGCCTCGGGCTGATCCTGCATCACGACGATGCAAAACGTGAGTATGCCTACGACCGCGATTCACAAATAGGCCGCCTCGGCAAGGCGCTCGACGAAGCGCCGTCCCGTGGCTGGAAAGTCGTCAGCATGAAGGACGATTTCAAAGTGGTGTTTCCAAAGGAGTAAATTGTCCGATCACTTCCGTTTTCGCGTTCTGGATTCCCTATTGGCCAGATAGGAAAACCCATATCTCCGCCGTGCTGATCTCCGCCGCAACCATTTTGTGAATTAATCGGGTGCCGCTGATGGAAACAACGGTAACGGCCTAAACGTCCCCATCAATCGGCGTTATTCAATCGTCCAATGCCGGCATTGACTCCCAAAATCCGGACCGGAATCACCTCCAAACAGCCAACGTTCGAATCCGGCATTCTTCCACTTGCAATTGTCTATTCGATCAATAGAGTATTTCCGCGATGCGACTGACGAAACGCGGTGAATACGCCTTGCGGGCGATGATCGATCTCGGGATTGCCCGGGAGGCGGGGCGCGAGGTCGTGCAGATCGCCGAGATCGCGGAGCGCGAAAACATCCCGATCAAATTCCTCGAAGCCATTCTCGTGGATCTGAAAAAACATGGTTATCTGGAAAGCAAACGAGGCAAGACCGGTGGCTATTTTCTCGCGAAGCCGACCGACACGATCACCATCGGAGACGTGGTCCGGAAGATCGAAGGCCCGCTCGCGCCGATCGGTTGTGTCAGCCAGAATTTCTACGAGAAATGCTCCTGCCCCGACGAGGATCACTGCGGTCTGCGGATGCTGATGTTCGATGTCCGGAACGCGATCTCCAACATCCTCGACCAGTACACGCTCGCCCAAGTCGTGGACGTCACGCTCCGTAAAATGAAACGCAACGGCGTCGCTCTGCCATTCGCGATCGCAACCTGATCGTTGTCATGAAACTTCTGATACTTTTTGTCGTTCTATTGTCCACATCGGGTGGGTTCAGCGCCGAGAGGATCGTGCTGCGGGTCGGTCATTTTCCCAATGTGACCCATGCACAGGCGGTCATCGCCCACGGCATGTCGCGCGAAGGCAAAGGCTGGTTTGAGAAACGCCTCGGGCCGGACGTCGATCTGCAATGGTTCGTTTACAACGCGGGTCCTTCGGCGATGGAAGCCATCTTCACCAAGTCTGTGGACATCACTTTTGTCGGACCTAATCCCGCGATCAATGCGCATCTCCGGGCGCGCGGAGAAGAGATCAGAATCGTCTCGGGCGCGTGCAGCGGCGGTGCGGCGCTCGTGGTCAAAGCCGATGGGCTGATCAAGACCGATGCCGATTTCAAGGGTCGCAAAGTCGGCACGCCACAAGTGGGCAACACCCAGGATGTCGTCGCCCGCGCGTGGCTTAAAAGCAAAGGCAACCGCGTCACTCTTACCGGCGGCGATGTGATGGTCGTGCCCACAGCCAACCCTGACCAGTTCGCGCTCTTCCGCAAGGGCGACATCGACGCGGTCTGGACCGCGGAACCGTGGGTGAGCCGGCTCGTGCTCGAAGCCGGCGGCACGGTGTATCTCGACGAAGCCTCGCTCTGGCCGCAGACCGGTGGCAAATACGTCACCACACACCTCGTCAGCTCCGTCGTGTTTTTGGAGAAGCAGTCGGAAGTGTTGAAAAAATTCATCGCCGCGCACGTGGAATTGACCGAATGGATTCGTGCGAATCCCGAGGAGGCGAAACGCATCTTTAACGCTGAGATCAAGGCTGAGACGACACGCGCGCTGCCGCAGGAAACGCTCGATCGCGCCTGGTCAAAACTCGAACTCACGTGGGATCCGATTTCCGCGTCGCTGATCAAGTCGGCGGACGACGCGTATGTCGTCGGCTTTCTCCGGCAGAAGCCGGATCTCTCGCGCATCTACGATTTGAAGTTGTTGAACGAAGTACTGCGGACCAACGGTTTGAATGAGGTAAAATGAATCCGTCGGAAACCATTCCGTCCGAGCCGCCCGCCAAGTTAAACATCACAGGCGTTTCGAAGACGTTCGTCTCGCCCACGCAGACCGTCCACGCCCTCGACAATGTGAGCCTGACCGTGCGCGAGGGTGAGTTTATCTGTCTGGTCGGGCCGAGCGGCTGCGGAAAATCCACCCTGCTGAACATCATCGCCGGCCTCGATTTTCCGGACGCAGGCAGTGTTTCATCCGACGGAAAACGAATCAAGGGACCGGGCATCGACCGGCTCGTGATGTTCCAGGAATCGGCGCTGTTCCCGTGGCTTGATGTGCTGGGAAATGTGTTGTTCGGTTTGAAACTCAAACCCGGGCTGGACAAAAAAGAGCGCGCAGATGTTGCCCGGTTCTACCTGAAACTGGTGGGCCTCGAACGGTTCAGCCGCGCCAGCGTTCACGAACTTTCCGGCGGTATGAAACAACGTGTCGCCCTCGCCCGTTCGCTCGCGCCCAACCCACGTGTTCTCCTCATGGACGAGCCGTTCGCCGCGCTCGATGCCATGACGCGCGAACAGCTTTACGGGGACATTCAGCGCATCTGGCAGGAACGCCGCAAGACGATTGTTTTCGTGACCCACAACGTTCGTGAAGCTGTGTGTCTTGGGGATCGCGTGGTGCTATTTTCGCCGAACCCCGGCCGCATCCGCGAGCAGTTCAAGATCGATCTCCCGCGACCGCGCGACATCAACAGCGTGGAACTCGCCGTGTATTCGACCGACATCACACGTTCGTTGAAAGAAGTTCTGCGACCCGATGTGAAGGAGGTGGCGGAATGAAACGTTTTCTGATCGCCGCCGGATTTTTTACCGCGCTGATCAGCATTTGGGAATTGCTCGTCCGGCGCGGCATCTGGTCGCCCTACGTCATGCCCGCTCCGAGCGAGGTGGGACGTTACCTGATCAGCGCGGTGCAGGACCGCACGTTGTTCGACAGCAGTGCGGTGACCTTGAAACGCCTGATGCTCGGCTATCTGTTCAGTCTGATCGTCGGCGTGCCTCTCGGTTTGTTGAACGCGCGGTTCCAGTCGGTGCGCGACACGGTGGGTTTGCTCGGACTCGGCCTGCAAACGTTGCCCAGCGTTTGTTGGGCGCCATTGGCGTTGCCCTGGTTTGGTCAGACCGAATCCGCGATGTTCTTCATCGTGATCATGGGATCGCTGTGGTCGATCATGCTCGCGACGGCGGAGGGCGTGCGCAACGTGCCGCCGATTTACGCCCGCGCCGCCCGCACCATGGGATCGCGAGGATTGCATACCTGGCTCACGGTGATTTTGCCCGCGTCGTTGCCATTCATTGTCAGCGGCATGAAACAGGGCTGGGCATTTGCGTGGCGTTCGCTCATGGCGGCGGAAATTTACATCACGATTTTGACGGGGTTTGGTCTCGGACACCTGCTGCACTACGGTCGCGAATTGCAGGCCATGGACACCGTCATGGGAATCATGCTCGTAATCGTCGGCATCGGTCTGCTCGCGGACAAGATCATGTTCTCGCCGTTTGAAAGATTCCTCCATCGCCGTTGGGGCACCGGGCGGGTTTAACTCGTAGCAAAAACCTTCCGTCTTAAGACAAATGAACCACGGAATACACGGAATACACGGAAGAGAAATAGCGGCGGGGAATCCGCATCTGTGAAACAGTTTGGACAAACCCAACCTCACCTTTGCACTTCAACCGCGGTGGCCTGCAAGACCGGGGTCCGGACGTAGCAGCGCTTCCAGCCTGTCACGTTGCGGCTGAGAAAACCGGACGTGGGTTCAAGTGCGCATCAGGTATCGACCAGTCACCGGCTGCGAGTTCGCGGCACCCGAGACAGGCAGGATGCCTGTCCTACGCTGTTGCGGACACTTGCTGCCATCACCATCAACCAACCAGCTTCTCCAACGCTTCGCGATGCGTCCGGCTCAGGGTGAGTTGCGCGCCAGTTTTTAAAATCACCGCTTGATCGCCGTGGAAGAGGGGTTGCAACTCGCGGACGGTTCGCGGATGGACGATGGTCGAACGGCTGATGCGAACGAAGCCCGCACCGGCGAGACGTTGTTCGATCGCCGCCATCGTTTCGCGCATCAGAATTTCTTTCGCGCCGAGGTGCAGCTTGACGTAGTTGTCCGCCGCTTCGACCCAGTCGATCTCGGCGGTGTTGACGAACAAGGTGCGTCCGCTGGTCTTGACCGCGAGTCGGTCCGGGCTCGGTGCCGAGGGCTTCATGCTGGCGAGCAAGGTGGAGAGTTGTTGCTGCAGTTCCTTCTGGTCGCCGGGTGCTGCAAGAAGCTGTCGGGCGCGGTGGAGTGTTTTTTGAAAACGTCCGCGATCGAACGGTTTCAGCAGGTAATCCAATGCGTGAACCTCAAACGCCTTGAGCGCAAATTGATTGTGCGCCGTGACGAACACGATGGCCGGTCGTTGTGTCTGCGGAATCGCCTCCAGCACACCGAACCCGTCCAGTTCGGGCATCTGCACGTCGAGAAAAACGAGGTCCGGTTTTTGTTCGAGCACCGCCTTGATGGCCGACCGTCCATCGCCCGCTTCACCGGCAATCTCGACGTCGGCTTCCTTCGCCAGCAACGCGCGGAGCTTGCCGCGGGCGAGCGGCTCATCGTCGACTATCAGGACGCGTATGGGCACAGGTAATTAGGGTGATTCGATTTGTTCCCGCTCGGTTTCTCTCCGAACCGGCAGGCGGATGGTGGCCTTGAACGCGGCGTCTTTCAATCCAGATTCCAGCGTGAAGGATTGTTCGTGGCCGTAGAGTTGTTCGAGCCGCGAGCGGGTGTTGGAAAGGCCGACGCCATCGTGAATCTCGACCGGTTCCTGCGCACTGCCAAAATTGGAAACTTCCAACACCAGCCGGTCCGATTCGATCCGCGAACGGATCGCCACCGTTCCCGGCGCCGAGTAGGGCTCGATTCCGTGTTGCACCGCGTTCTCCACCAGCGGTTGCAAAATGAGGTTGGGCACCATCAACGTTCGTGTCGCCGGATCAATTGCCCACTGAATTTCCAGTCTTTCACCGAACCGCGTCTGTTCGATGTAGAGGTAGCGTTCGAGAAACGACAGTTCCGTTTCCAACGTGACCTCATGTTGATCGGTGGATTCGAGCGCGTGTCGGAGCAGTTCGCTGAGGCGGGCAATCATGCGGTCGGCGTCATCGACATTCTCATGCATGAGCGCGGAAATCGCATGCAATGTGTTGAACAGAAAGTGTGGGTTCAGCTGCATTTGCAACGCCTGCAACCGGGCTTCAACGAGGCTGCGTTCCAGCTCGGCGGTCCGGGCTTCGCGTTCCTGGTATCCGCGATAAAACGCGAGCGCGTGGGCCACGCTGAGAATGACCCAGTAGATCAGCATGTTGAAATGCCAGGTCTTCACGAGAAGCGTCTGGGCCATGGCCAAAAAATCGGGCGATGCGGAGCCGGGCGGCAACTGCCAAACTGCGACCACGCTCCGGACTAAAACAAACAGAACGGAGAACAATCCGCTCGCGACCAAGTGCAGAAAAAAACGGGGCCACCACTGCGGACCGTCCAACCTATATTGTCGCGACAGCGCAAACGGCAGAATCGAAAGGACCGCGATGACGTACCAGTCCGCCAGCGAGTGGCTCAACGCGATCTGCCAGGAAACGGGTCGCCCGAGTTGGGAGCTGGCGATGAAGAATTGTCCGGCGAACGAAAGCCCAATCAACGTCCAGACGCCGAAGATCAGCAGCGGTTGAACGAGTCGGGAACGGTTGTCGGTAGCGCGCGCCATCAAAGAGGTGGCGGAGTATTCCCGGGCAAGACGTAAATGGAAAGCTGTTCCAGACGTGAGGGGTGTGTTCGAAAGCGTGGGGCAAGGTGGAGTGAGTTCTCCGAACGAACTTTGAGCGCACGGCGCGGTCTCCATTCTCCGGCCTTGTGTCGCTCGTACCCCAAGCCCTTCGGAGGTTCGACGCCTTCATTCATTCGGGACCCGGCAGGATTCCGGACTTTCCTCGAGACAGCGCAGGCTCGTTCGTCCCACTCCGCGCGAGCCCCACCTTTCGGCATTCAGGGCGTCCAGTTGACCCTCACTTTCAAACGCACCTGATCGTTCCCGGGGAGCGCATGCCATAAAAACTCAGTGGATTGCGCTTCACTCCCCCGACCAAACACAGGGAGCCTCATCGGAATCCCGATGGTTCGGGAACCCGCATGACCGGTGGTGGCGAGCCTCGAGTTAATCACTCCCGGCCACTCGATTGGTGTTTGGCGGCATCATAGAATCAAGAGATAATAACTGAAACTCCGAATGGCACCTCAAGCTCGGAAAATAATCTGAGGCATCGAGGGCTGACCTGAAAACCCGCCGTGGCGCTGTTGCTGCGATAACTGCAAAAAATATCCAAATGAAATTTTCGCTTGAGGTCACGCAAATATGGAATGTGCGGACGAACTGAATCCCAAAGTGCCATGATGTGCTCTTCGAGCGGCGGCTCTCTGGCAACCGGTGCCGTGTAACTCCACATATCATTGTTCCGCCGCTCTCCCTTCTGGTACGTGTGCGTTGGGGTGAGTCCAAGTGTCTGCGAAATCTCATCGAAATCCAGGTTGTCACCACTGATGCGAAGCGTCGCCGTAAATTCATAAAAATAAACCGGCTCGTCAGCTTCTGGCTTATGTGCGGTCGAATTAGTTATACGCTCAATGTCGCCTGACACTATTGTTGAAGCAGTGAGGCGCGCACGACATCATGCCCAGTTAATTTTTCCAACCACCGCTTTCCGATGAGGTTAGGAAACCGGACGCCCGAGTTTCTGGATAGGCTGGATTCGAAGAGGTTTGAATAATCGCTCGCTGTCCCGGCGTGGGTTGACTAATAATGAGGGATGGCGACTTATGTTTACGAAACGATTCCGAAGGATACCACGACCCGGCCCGTACGTTTTGAAATCCAGCAAAGCATGACCGAGGTGGCGCTCATCCGACATCCTGAAACGGGTGAACCCATTCGGCGCATCATCACCGGTGGTTTTGGTTACACCAAAAAAAGTGTCGGTAAGAGCGTCGGGAGGGTCGACGACTACCGCCACGGGCCGGGGTACCATTAGGACCACCACCCGTCCGCGCTCCGGTTGGTTTTCGTTGGGCAACATGACGACACCGACAGTCCAAATCGCGGCCCGATTTCCCCAATCCGGAGCTTGACGGAAGGACCGCGCGAAAAAATCTAAAATTGATGTCAGGACAACGGGCCGGGCGGCGTTTACTCTTCAGTTAACCACCATGCCACTCAACGAACACGAAGTATTGCAGACGCTCATGACCTGGCGCAGCCGGATCTTGGCGGCCGCGTGGGTGGTGGTGCATGACACCCATGCGGCGGAGGATATATTTCAAAACGTGGCGCTCAAGGCAATGACCCGTGACGTGACGTTTGATTCGGAAGCGGCGGCGCGTTCCTGGGCATTCATCACGGCGCGACGCGAAGGCATCGACTGGTTGCGCAAGCACAAGCACAAGACCCAGTGTCTGGATGATGGCATTCTCGAAATCCTGGAGAACGACTGGCTCACGGAGCCTGCGGCCTCAACCGGCACGCGCGTCGATGCGTTGCGCGAATGTCTCGATTCAGTGCCCGAGAATTCGAAGAAGTTGCTGAGGCTCCGCTATTTTGAAGGTTACAGTTGCGAAGAAGTGGCCGACCAGCTCGGGGCCGGTTTGAACGCGGTTTACAAGCGTGTATCGCGACTGCATCAGAGCCTGAAGAATTGCATTGAAGCCCGCATCAAGCGGGCGGGTGAAACGTTGTAGAAGGTTCGCCGCGCAATGATGAACGAAGAACAAAAACAAGAGCTCTTGATTCGCTATCTGGACGATCGACTGAATCCAGACGAGCGCGCTCAAGTGTCCGAGCTGTTGCGAACCGACCCGGGCGCACGTGAGTTCTTGCGTTCGGTGGCCGAGCAGGCGGTAACGTTCGCCGACGGTGAGCGCACCTTGTTGGCCGGGCAGACTGAATTGCACGCCAGGAAGCAGGCACCGCTCGCGCCGACTTCGAGTGTTGTGCGCGTGGATTTCAAGAGCTGGCTGCGTCCACTGATTGCGGCGGCAGTGATCGTCTTGCTCGGGATCGTTCTTTTCCGTCAGATTCCGACGACGGAGAAACGATTTGTCAGCGTCAACAAAGTCATCGGATCCAGTCAGGTATTTGGTTTCAACGGCGAAGTGGAGAACGCGCCGAACGCCAGGACGCTGCTCGGATCGGGGGACACTCTGGAATCTCAATCGTGCGATTCATGGATCGAGATGACCCTCGACGATGGATTGCAGATGACGGTCGCCGGCCAGTCCGAGTTGAACATTTTGGATTCGAAAAAGGATCACCGGCGGTTCAATCTCCAGCATGGCAGCATGTGGATCACCCCTTCTTCGCGCACTCAAACCGCTCCCGTCACGGTGTATACGCCCACGATTGAAGTGGAATCGCAAGATACGCAGTTTGATCTTCAGACATCCAAGAACACGACCATCGTCCGGGTGAACAAAGGAACGGCGACGGTCCGGCAGCACATGGACGGCAGCCTGGTTCAGGTGCCGGAGGGTTCGCAGGTCATCGCCTCGCTGCGACGTAACACGCCGTTGGAAGTGTTTGCCCAACCCACGCCGATCAACTACTGGGCTTGCGATCTTTGGAAGGCCCCCGAAGTCAGGTATGGCACATGGCTCGAACCCAACGGCATCGAACGCGCGCGATTGGGTGCCGATCCATTGCCGTGGCCGATGAAAGACCGGGAGCCCTTGATGCTCTATGCTGCGGCGCTGTCCGTTCTCGGCACATCAGAGCATCCGGTGTTGATGAAAGAAGGCGGGATGCTGCTGGTCCGTGGGCGCACCGAGAAAACCGCGCGGGTGCGGTTTGGATTCAGCACGCAAAAAATGCGCGGTGTGTTCTCCGGCAAGTTTGAAATCGATGTCCAACCCGGGGACCTCGCAAGTGCCGGTGAAACATGGGAAGTAAAATTGCCGCTCGCAAACTTTCATGCGCTCGATCCCCGCCTTCGTTCGTCGCCGGCCGGGCTGGAATTGAAAACGGTCTACGCCCTCACCATCGAAGAAGATGCCGGACTGGAGATCAACCACGTGGAGCTGATCCCGGCAGCGGAAACGAACTGACATTGCCCGGCCATGTATTCGAATATCGCCCAAGTCAATCGGACCGATGTCACCCGCTGGATTGAACTCGTGAAAGAAGGGCGGCAATCTTCGACGGGCAGGAGTTTCCCGTGGGTTCGTTCTGCCACCGAGCCGACAATCGCAAGCGCAGCACCTCCGCGGTGAATTCCTGTGGACGATCCTGGTTCCAGATTTATGATTGCTCAATCTAACATGATGAATAGAAGCCACCACTTGGTTCTCGGTTGCGTATTCTGGGCATTGCTCCTCGGCACAAGCCAGTCAACCGCCGAAGACACGTTCCAAAAAAAGCGAGTCGAGCTCCTTGCCCAGTACGACAAGAACGGCGATGGCAAACTTGATGCCGGGGAACGCGAAACCATGCGGCTCGAAACGAAGGAACAACGCCTGAAGGGCGGTGGCGGATCGAAGTTGCCGGCCGATCTGCTCGCAGATTACGACGAGAACAAGGACGGCGACATGGACGGGCGCGAATGGGGCCTGGCACGGATCACCGAGCAGTCGATCCTGATGGCGAAGTATGATGCTGACGGTGACGGCAGCCTGAGTGATCCGGAAAAGACGATCATGATGAACGAGGTGCGGACAGTTCAGATGCGTTACGCCCGGGATTACTTCGCCTACCTCCTGGTCTACGACAAAAACACGAACGGTGAATTCGATGGTACCGAGTATCCGCAGGCCCAAGCGGAGGAAGCCAGGATCACGTTGATCATGTACGACGCAAACGGAGATGGAATGCTGGACGAGTCGGAAAAAGGCCGGGGACAGGCCGACATGCGCAACGGCGCGATTGTAGGGTTTTATCTGAGGTTCGCCTCAGAGGTCGTCGGACGCGGTGGCAGAGGGAACAAACGTGGCGGCGGCGGCGGCTACCTCGAGGAACAGAGAGAGTTGCTGGTGTTCGATGCCGACGGTGACGGCCTTGCCAGCGCCGATGAACTCCAGAAAATCCGCGAATCCCGCAGCGCGAAGAAATGACGTCGCACCCGGACCGACTCAACTGATCAACCAACTCTTTTTCCAGTTCTCATGAAACCTTTCCACCGACTGACGCCCTCCCCGGCCCTCGCCTTTTTTTGTTCCGCACTGATTGTTACAGTCGGGTCACAACGTTGTGACGCGCAGGCTGCCGCAGGTTCGCCAACGGTCATCATCAGCGAGATCATGGCCGCCAACGACTCTGTGTTGAAGGACGAGGACGGTGATTACTCCGACTGGATCGAACTGAGAAATTACGGTGACCGACCGGTCGATCTGACCGGGCTTCACTTGACAGACAGCAAAAAGAAACCAACCAAATGGGCGCTGCCGAATCTGACACTTGCACCGGGCGCGCGCCGACTCATCTTCGCTTCCGGCAAGGATCGTACGAACCCGGACGGCCAGCTTCACGCGAGTTTCAAACTGAGCGCGAAAGGGGACTATCTGGCAGTTGTCGGCAATCAGGGCACGGTCGTCGTTCAGGAGTATCAGCCTGGGTATCCCAAACAGGAAGCGGACTCCAGCTACGGCATCAGCGAACAGTGGCGGGCCGGCCAGCTGACCGCTGATTTCGAACGGTTTTTTTTGAAAGCGACCCCCGGCAAACTCAACGCCGGCGAGTTGCTCGGCGAGGTCGCCGACGTCAGGCTGAGCCGACAGCACGGGTTGTTTGATGAACCCTTCAAACTCGAACTCACCACCGAAACACCGGGGGCGGTGATCCGTTATACGACCAACGGTTCGGAACCGACGGCGGAGAACGGCGAGACGTACACGACCCCGTTGCCAATCAACAAGACCAGCGTTCTTCGCGTCACCGCGTTCAAGACCGACTTCAGTCCCGCAAAAATCACGACCCGGACGTTTCTGTTTCCGGCCGATGTGATTCATCAGTCACCGGACGGGCTGCCGCCGGAAGGGTTTCCCTATCTGTGGGGGGCCAATCAGGTGGATTACGGCATGGACCCGCGCATCGTGAATGATCCAAGGTTCAGCGGCGAAATCATCGCCGGCCTGAAATCACTGCCGAGCGTGTCCGTCGTCACGGACATGGACGATATGTTCGGCGAGAAAAACGGCGTGTATTCCAACCCGGGCGAGCAGGGCCGCGAGTCCGAACGGCCAACGTCGGTGGAGATGATTCTGCCGGACGGGAAAGAAGGATTTCAGGTGGATTGCGGCATCCGCGTGCGCGGCGGGTTCAGCCGGCTGCCGATCAATCCGAAGCATGCGTTCCGGCTGTTCTTCCGGGATGAGTACGGCCCGTCCAAGTTGAAGTATCCGCTGTTCGGCAAAGACGGCGCGCAGGAATTCGACAACATCGATCTGCGCACCTTCCAGAATTATTCCTGGAGCCTCGGCGGTGACCCGCGCGGCATTTTCGTCCGCGACCAGTTCAACCGCGATTTGCAGCTGGCAATGGAGCAGCCCGCCTCGCGCGGCGAGTTCATCCACCTCTACATCAACGGCCATTATTGGGGTATCTACAACACCTGTGAACGTGTCGAAGCCTCCTACGGCGCGACCTATCTCGGCGGCAAGAAATCCGATTATGACGTCGTGAAGGTAGACTCCGGTTTCACCACCCGCCGAAGTACCTACACGATGATTCCAACCGACGGTGACATGGAGACGTGGAACAAGTTGTTCAAGGCGATCACGGACGACATGTCCGACAACCGGAACTACTTCGCGCTGCAGGGCCGCAATCCCGATGGCACACGTAATCCGGCGATGGAGAACCTGCTCGATGTGGACAATCTCATCGACTACATGCTGATCATTTTCTGGGGTGGAAATCTCGACGCGCCGGTCAGCGCCTTCAGCGGCAACCGGAACCCGAACAACTACCACGCCATGAGGCGACGCGGCGGCGAGGACGGCTTCCGCTTCTTCGTCTGGGACGCCGAACACACGATGCTCGAACTGAACGAGGATCGCACCGGCCCGTTCAAGACCGGCGAACGCGTGGAGAACAGCAGCCCGCAGTCGTTCTTCCAATTGTTGATGGAGAACGCCGAGTTCCGGTTGCGCGTGGCGGATCGTATCAACAAACATTTCTTCAACGACGGCGTGCTGACGTCGGAGGCGTTGCGGGAACGGTTTCTCGCCCGGACGAAGGAGCTGGAATCTGCTGTCATCGCCGAATCCGCGCGCTGGGGGGATGTGGAACAAACCTTTGCGATGAACCCGCCTCCGCGCTTTGACCAGGACGGTAATCCGATCGAAGGCCCGTTCAACCGCGACGACGACTGGCGGAAGGAAGTGAGCCGGATCGCGAATGTATACATCCCGAAACGCAGCGACATCGTGCTCGGCCAGTTGTTTGCGCAGGGATTGATTCCCGATGTCGAACCGCCGGAGATCAGGCAGGCTAGCGCGGGAGTTGCTCTCAACTCCTCCTCCAAAGGATCCATATATTACACGACCAACGGTTCTGATCCGCGGCTGGCTGGCGGAAAGATTTCACCGAACGCAAAAAAGTATGATGGCCCGATCAAACCCAACGGGCGCAACACTGTGATCAAGGCGCGCGTTCTGTCAGGCGGCGACTGGAGTGCGCTGGCCAAGTCATAGCCGGAAAGTGATCAACGCACGCCTGCTAACGAAACTGTTGCAGTCCGGTCGACGTCCCAACCGCGTTCGATCTAATTATTCCGCGACCGAGGCCCGGTTGAACCGCCGGAGCATCAGATAATAAACCGTCGGCGTGGCGATCAGGGAAAACAGGATGGAAATGCAGAGCGCGCCGATGACGGCGATGGCCAGTGGCTTGAGCATGGCCGCGCCGCTGCCGATTCCCCACGCCAACGGCAACATGCCAAGCGCGGCGGCCAGCGAGGTCATCAACACGGGACGCAGACGACGATGGCCGGAACGCACGATGGCGTCTTCCAGCCCCGCGCCCTCGGCCTGCAGATGCCTCACGAAATCAAGCATCAGAATTCCGTTCTTGGCCACGATGCCGACGCCGATGATGGCGCCAAGAAAACTCACGATGTTCAACGTCGAGCCCGTCAGCCAGAGGGCGAGCACCGTGCCAAACAGCGCGAGCACCGCACCGAAGACGATCGCGATGGGTTCGTAGAATGAACGGAACTCGATGAGGAGCACGGTGAACACGAGAAAGATCGCCATCGCCAGCACGAACATCAGGTTGCGGAAGGATTCCTGTTGCTGTTGATACAGCCCGCCAAACTCGACCGTGCCGGGCGTCAACGATTTGTCCTCCGCCAGTTTCGCACGGATCTCTGCCATCGCACTGCCGAGGTCGCGGCCTTCAAGCCGGGCGGTGACGGCGACCAGCTGCCGGAGATCCTCACGGCGTAGCTCGATCTGTCCCGGCTCTTCGACCACGTCCGCAACTTGCGAGAGCTTCACCGTGAGTCCGGCGGGCGTGCGGATCGGCAGATTGAGAATGTCCGCCAACGTGCCGAGTTGCTTTTTGTCGAGGACGACCCGGATCGCGACAACGCGGTCGCCCTCCAGCACGCTCGACGCTGTCTGGCCGAGGAGCGCTGTGCTCAACGCCGTGGAAATATCGCTGGCGGTCAGGCCGAAGCGCTGCGCCTCGGATTCACGCACCCGCAGGTCCAGCGCATTGCCGGTGGCGGTCAGTCCGTCAAACGTATCCACGACCCCTTTGACCTGGTTGATGCTCTCCTGGATTTCCGACGCTTTCTTTTTTAACCAGTCGAGGTCGGTCGAGATGAGTTTGATTTCGATTGGCTGGGGTGACCAGGTGAGGTCGCCGATCAGGTCCCCGAGAATGCCGGGGAATTCCCATTCTATTCGGGGAATGGTTTCATGAAATTGTTTGCGCAGCTGGGAAATCACGTCTTCGGTTGCCACCTTGCGGTCATTCTTCAGCTTTACCAAAAAATCGCCGGTGTTCGGTTCGGCGATGGCCAGGGCCAGGCGCGCGCCGGTCCGCCGTGAATAACTTTCGACATCCGGGTTGGTCCGCAGGATGGCCTCGGCTTGAAGCAGTTGTCGCGACGTCTCGGTGAGGCTCGTGCCCGGCGGTGCGACGTAATCAATCACAAAGCCTCCCTCATCGATCGCGGGCAGGAAGTCGCTCTCCATGTTCAGATAAAGATACCCCCCGCCCGCCCCGACCAGGGCGCAAACGAGGAGCGTGAGCCAGCGCAACCGCAGGGCTGCGCACACCGCCACTTCGTAAATCGCGATGAGCCGTCGCAGCAGAAAGCCACCTTCGGCGTTCTTGGGTTCGTGTCCGTGATCCGGATGTTTGCGGTCGCGGATGAACCACGCCGCAAGCGACGGCGTGAGCGTGATGGCGAGCACCAGGGAACAAAGCAACGAAACGACCATGGTGATCGCGAGCGCGCGGAAGAAGACTCCCGCGATGCCGTCGAGAAAGGCCAGCGGAATGAACACGACCACCGGCGTGAGGGTGGAAGCAACGAGCGGGCGAAAGATCTCGCCGATCGCTTCCTGAATTCCATCGAGTCGCGGCCGGCCCGCAGCGATCTTGGCGTAGATCGCCTCAACCACCACAATGGCATCGTCAATGACCAGACCGATCGCCGCCGCGATGCCGCCGAGCGTCATCAGGTTGAAACTCATGCCCAGCAGCTTCATCGCAACAATGGTGACGAGCACGGTGACAGGGATCACAACGGTGGCCGTCAGGGTTGTTCCCCAGTTTTTCAAAAAGAGGTAGATGATGATCACCGAGAGAACGAGGCCGAAGAGAATGGCTTCCCACACGCTCCGGACCGATTCGCGCACGAGCTGGGATTGATCGTAGAAAAACGCGAGCCTCACGTCCGGCGGCAATTCGGTCTTTAGCGCGTTCAATTCGGAATGCAGGGCGGTGGCGATGTCGAGCGTGCTGCCGTCCGGCTGGCTGCGGATGTTGAGCAACACCGCGTTGACTCCCTCGGCGGTGACGACATTGAACACCGGTTCTGGGCCGCGTTCAACTTTGGCCACATCTTTCACCTGAATCGGATGTCCATCGGTCACGGTGATGACGAGATTTTCAATGTCCTCTGCTGAACGCATGCGGCCGTCCACCGTGGTGAGGTAGAGCTGGTAGTTCTCCTCCAGCATTCCGGCGGGTGCGATGAAGTTGTTGTTCCCCAGCGCATCAGTGATTTGCGACAGGCCGAGATTCGCGGCCATCAGCTTCGCCGGATCAACAATGACGTGGTACTCAGGGGTGCGCCCGCCGACGAGATCGACACGCGCCACACCGGGGATGCGCAGGAAACGCGGTTTCAAATCGTAACGCGCGGTTTCCCAGAGCGAAGTGATGTCACGTGTCGGACTGGTCAGGCTCACGCCCACAATCGGAAACGCGGAGAACGTCAGCCGCCAGGTCGTGGTCGTTGCCGTGGCCGGCAGAATCGAGCGGATTTGGGCGAGGCGGCCCAGCACGTAGAGCTCGGACTGGATCATGTCCACCTGCCAGTTGAAGAAGACGTTGATCTCCGCCGCGCCGCGACCGGTGGCCGAGCGGATCGTCACGGCTCCGGGAATGTCCTTCATCGATTCTTCGATGGGCCGCGTGATGGTTGCCATCATTTCGTCGCCCGGCATCACGCCGTTGTCCACGAGAATTACGACGCGCGGAAAATTCGTTTGTGGGAACACGGACGACGGCATGTGCAACGCCGCGTAGATGCCCGCCAGACACAGGGCAAACGTGACGAACGTGATGGAAATCGCGTGGTGCGTCGCGAATTGGCCGAGCGAAGATCTGGTATTCATGGCGCCGTAAAAATCCTCGGGGGCCTACTCGCTGACGATCTTGACCTTGGTTTGTTCCGGCAAACCGTAGGCCCCGACAGTGACCACAGTGTCGCCATCCTTTAATCCTTCTCCCTCGACTTCCACTAACCCGGCGTCGCGCACCCCGATGGTCACCGGCTGTTGCGTCGCGGTGTCGCCGGAAACCACCGCAATGATGCTGTGCCCTTCAACATCCGTGACCACGCTTGCGACCGGGACCACCAGCCGGTCCGCGCGCTCCTCGCTTACGATGCGCGCTCGCACCAGTTGGCCGGGGCGAAATCCGGTGTTGGCCGCGATCGTCAAGCGCACGAGCGTCGTTCCCGTCTTCGGATCAATCTGTGGACTGATGAAATATACCTTGCCGGTGGAGGGGGAATCCTCGTTGCCATTGGAGAAAAACTCAGCCGGCTGACCGGTCTTCAACGTCGCAGCTTCCTCGGTGGGAATGTTCACCGTGACGATCAAACGGGCGAGGTCGACGATCTCGGCAACGACGGTGTTCATGTCCACCACCTGGCCTGGCTGGACGTCAATGCGGGCCACGATTCCGGAGATCGGCGTCGTCAGTTGCACGAACGCGAGTTGTGCTCGGGCAGCGGCAACTTGCTGGCTGGCTTCCTGGAATGTCTTTTCAGAAGCGCCCTCGAGGGCCAGCAGTTTCTTTTGTCGGTCAAACTGTTGTTCCGCGAAAGCCAGATTCGCGAGCGCCAGCCGGTCGTCCAGCCTCACGACGACCGCGCCCGCTTCCACGTGCTCCCCTTCCTGGGCCGGCACGGCCAGGATGACTCCCGCGACGGGCGCAGCGAGCCGTGCTCTGCCCGCAGGTTGACCGCCACCTGCCGGCTCGGGTTCAACCGAGCCGTAGGCCTCCACGTAGGTGTGCAGCGTCGCACGCTTTACCTGCGCAATATGAACGGCCACTTCAGTGACCGTGGCGGGCTCCTCCGCAGTCCCGGCGGGATTGCAACCCGTCAGGCCCACGGCCCCCACAACAGCGAGAGTCGCGAAAGCAGACCGAAATTTTTGCCGCGTGATCAGTCGGGACCGAAGTCTTAAAAATTGTTTCATTTCAGGTTCACTGAATCGTTGTCGGCAACGACGGTTTTCAACTGCGCGGTTCGCGGTGAGGATTCGGCGGATGGCAGCAGATCGGCAGGACTTTGGAGGGCGTCTTCCAGCTGACCCCGGGCTTGTTGCGCCTGCGTCAGGGCATCCCGCCGGGCCAGCGCGTCGGCGTTGAACTGGATTTGCAACGCCGTCAGATCGGCCTTTGAAATCTCCCCGACGTCGAGCAGTGCGCGCGCGTTCGCTTCCGCCTTTTTCAGATTCGACCCCATCACCTCCGCAACCGCCTGTTTCTGGAGCGCCGCACGATAACCGGCTATGGCGAGATCGACATCCGCCACCGTAGCGGCCTGCAGCGCGTTGAATCTGGCGGCCGTTTCCGTGCGACGGGCCTGCGCTTCAGCGATTCCTCCTTGATTGTGGTTCAGCACCGGAAGCGTGACCGACACTCCGAGCGACCACTTGTTGTTGCCCTGATCAAATTCGTAACCCGGGCTCAGATGGATATCCGGATATTGTTTCGCAATTTCAAGTTGCAGCGCGGACTGCGTGGCGGCGTATTCGGCAAGCGCACTGCGAATGTTGGCGCGATTAAACAAAGCCTGCCGTCGCGCTTCTTCCGGAAGAATTTCCCCGGGCAACACCCGGACACTTTCGAACGATAACTCCACGCCATCCAGCGCGCTGGTGGGAATGCCGACGGCCCGGGCGAGTTGCACCAGTGCCTCCGCCTGCTGACGTTCGGCATCGTGCATCGCCAGACGGGTGCTGTCCGTCGCCAACCCGGCCTGGGCCAATTCAAACGCGGAGATCGCCCCCTCCTGAAACTGGAGTTTGAGCAGACGCAAGTTTTCCGTCTGACTCGTTTGTTGCTCCTGCAAAAGCGAGACCGTCGCGCGTGCCGCGTCCAAATTCACCAGACTTCGCCGCACGCCGCTGCGCACCTGCCAGGCCACCGAGGCGATGTTTAACCGGGCGGCTTCGGAAAGGTGCGTTGCCTGCGCGATGCGGTAACCGCGTTTGCCGGCGGTCTCGATGGGAATATCAAGCGACGGCGTCACGATCCACGGGGAAGGAATGGCCGTGGTGGAATTGTAGGCGGGGCTGACACTGAGCGTCGGGTTGGGCCGTTCCCCGGCCGTGGTTTCCCCGGCGGTCGCGACGCCCCAGCTGGCGCGGGCGACGTCGAGGGCGGGTTGATAATAAAATGCCGCGAGCGTGAGCGCGTCAAAATCCCAGACCGGACGCGGCCATTCTCCCGTTAGACAATTCAATTCGAAATAGGATTTCAGACCGGGATCCGCCAGCGTGCGGGCGCGAAAGTCCTCATCTGATCGTTGAACTGAAAGGGGCGCATCCTGAAAATGTGCGCATCCGGACAACACCAATCCGGCACCCACCAACACCGGAACCAAACAGGCGGATCCAGGCCACACGCTTTGCCGGCGGTCAGCAGGGCGGCGACGTCGTCCAACGACGGGTGCGATGGAATGGTTCATGCCGGTTCACGAAATAGCGCAGCTACATGACAGGGCCATGCGTACAGAATGACAGTGCCGTCATGGACGAATAGGATTGAGACCCGGGAAAGGAAAAGACGCGCGCCGCCGGTAAGCGCCGAAAACCTCCCGGCGTCGACAGAATTGAAGGCGAACCCGCAGCCCCACCCCCGGGCTCTTTTCTCTGAGAGGATAAAGTGATGGTGAGGAGAGGTGAAACTTTGGGCTGAACAAAAAGCGTAAAAAGGGGGGCCTTGGAATGGCATGAAAGAGTCCACTACAATGAATTAACAGGGAGAGAACCCACT
>JBDNGP010000309.1:0-8675 GCA_041689265.1 Verrucomicrobiota bacterium | reverse complement strand
TGACGGCCTGCGGCCAACGATCCTTGAACACCGACGCGTCAAGAAACTTGCCCAGCGAAACCGGCGCCGGGAAGAAAACCAAAAACCGGCGCACCAAAAACAAACCATACCTAACAATGACCGCCTCCTCCGTAGCGTAATCATTCGCCTCCTGAGGTCATTGATTCAAAAACGCGCCGGTTTGATGGTGCTGGGCGTTCTGCTGATTATTGCGACACTGTTTTTTTCTAGCTGGATGTCCGGAACGCGCAAGACTTACAAGGTATCGCACGAGACGTTGGGCGGCGCTACACCGTGGACATGGTCGGTTAATTTGCACACCGAAGCTTGGTCTCCGGAAATTCGGGAATGGGAAGTGCGTCTTTTGGGACATGGATTTAGGTTGTCGGTTGAGACTCGTGAATTGTGGTAAAATCTTCCAACAATAGGGTCTAGCGAGAGTAAGGGACGAGTCTTTGACTTTGTCCCCTGATTGAACACAGCGTTTTGCGCTTGGGCGGGAAGGATCTGAAACAACCGTGAACCTGTATCGGGATCTGCGTCCATCCGTGTTCATCTGCGGTTAAACTTCTCGGAGATTGGTCCCTGTGTTCAATTCGCGTAAAACCTCCGGATTAGAATCCCACTGCCGCCACCCGCAATCAGAACATCATATTGCCTTCGCCGAACGGTTCCCGCAGAGTCCCGCGCGGATGAGTAAGCAGTTTTACATTACGACCGCGATTGATTACGTGAACGGCCACCCGCACCTCGGGCACGCCTACGAGAAGGTCATTACTGATGTTATCGCCCGCGGGCATCGCAGTCTCGGCGACGATGCGTTTTTCCTGACCGGCAGCGATGAGCACGGTCAAAAAGTCGAGCAAGCCGCCGTCGCGCTGGGCAAGGACCCGCAAAACTATTGCGATGAACTGGCAAAAATTTGGTCGCCGTTCGTCTCCAAACTCAATTGTTCAAACGACGATTTCATCCGCACCACCGAACCGCGCCACAAGGAAGTCGTGCAGGCGATCTTGACCAAGTTGCACAAGGAAGATCAGTTCTATCGCAAGACCTACTCCGGCTGGTATTCGACCAAGGAAGAAACGTTTCTCACGGAAAAAGATCGGCTGGAGGACGGCACCTTCGCGGTGAGTTGGGGAGAAGTCGTCGAGCTGAAAGAGGACAATTTCTATTTCAAACTCGGTCAGCATCAGCAGTGGTTGATCGATTACATCAACGACAACCCGGGCTTCATTTTTCCCGACTACCGACGCAACGAAGTGCTCGGATTTCTCAACAACAACACGCTTGAAGACCTGTGCATCAGCCGCCCCAAAGCGCGCATGAGCTGGGGGATTCCGCTGCCGTTCGATCCTGAATTTGTCACCTACGTCTGGTTCGACGCACTGGTGAACTACATCAGTTCACCGTCATCCAAGGGCGACGCTCTTGTCCGTGAAACGATTGGATTGCCGCCGTTGAGTGATGATCAAAAAGTGGAACTCTGGCCGGCCGACGCGCACGTGGTCGGAAAGGACATCGTGAAATTTCACGCCGTCTACTGGCCAATCATGCTCAAGGCCATCGGATTGCCGCAGCCGAAACAGATTGTCGTGCATGGGTGGTGGCAAAAGGACGGCGAGAAGATCAGCAAATCGACCGGCAACATCATCGATCCGATCGCAGTGATCGACGAGTGGGGACTGGATGCGTTTCGGTATTACGTCACGCGCGAACTTGCGGTTGGCCCGGATGGCAACTGGACGGATTCCGGTTTTGAAAATCGCTACAACGCCGAGCTGGCCAACGGTCTGGGCAACCTCGTGAACCGCTCGCTCTCGATGCTCAAACGCTACCGCGAAAGCAAAGTAGTCACGTCATCCGATGAGTTGGCAGCGGAAGCCAAACAAACAATTGATCGTGTGGTCGCGGGGTTGCGGTCAAATGGATTGCAGGACGCGTTGAAGGCCATTTGGGAATTCATCGCGACAGTGAACAGTTACATCGATCGCACCGCGCCGTTTAAGATGGCCAAGGATCCAAAGCAGGCGCAGCGACTTGATGAAGTGCTCTATAATCTGACTGAGAGCTGCCGGGTGATCGGTGTTCTCATCTGGCCGTTTTTGCCGGATACAGCGGATAAGATTTTCAATCAGCTAAACATTTCGGAATCCCCAGCCCGGTTGAGCAAACTGGAGTGGGGCGGTCTGAAAGCAGGGCATGTTTGCAACGCGCCCGAACCGTTGTTCCCCCGCAAAGATTTGGACAAGCCGAAGAAATAATTTCGATTCTAACCCGGCTGGACTCGGGATTGCCAGTTTCACAATCCCGAAGGCCAAAGGCCTGGACCATACCAGCCCAGGGCGAAGCCCTGGGTAAGATCGCAAACCGGACCAGCCCTGTAGGGGGCGGTTCAATCACCCGAGAATGATTCGCCCCTACAGGGCTCGTTCTACACAACATTGCGACCCGGAGCTTTGCCCCGGGCTGATATGGCTCGGGCCGTTGGCCCTTCAGAACTAAAAAAGCCCGAACGGCGAACCGTTCGGGCTTTTTAGATTATTTCGATCTTCGAGGAGCTATTAGACTTCTTCGCCGACCTGGAAGCGGACGAAGCTGCGGATTTCGACGGTGTCGCCGAGTTCTTTGGCAACGCTCGCGATGTGATTCTTGACGGAGATTTCACCGTCTTTCACGAAGCCTTGATCGACCAGGCAGTAGGTCTGGTAAAACTTCTCGATCTTGCCCTTCAAGATGTTCTCAATCGCAGCGGCTGGTTTGTCCTTGAACTGTTCCGAAGCAATCTCCTTTTCCTTGTCGATGATGTCGGCCGGAACGGATTCGCGTGATACGACGTGCGGCTGCGCGGCGGCGATCTGAAGCGTGATGTCACGGACGAGTTGCTTGAACGCCGGTGCGTCGGTGGTTTCCTGCTTGCCGGTGCCAACTTCCACGAGCACGCCGACTTTTCCGCCGGTGTGGATGTAAGAACCAACGATGCCATTGCCTTCAATGGTGATCACCTTGGAGCGGGCAATCTGGATGTTCTCGCTGATCTTCGCCACGGCGGCGACGCGGTCCGTTTCCAGATCGACGGAAGGATTTGCCGCTATCTTCTTCGCGACATCAGCGCAGAATTCCACGAACGATTCGTTGCGGGCGACAAAGTCCGTTTCGCAGTTCACTTCCGCGATGGCGCCGGTTTTTGCTCCGTCGGCAATGTGCGTGACGATCAGTCCTTCGTTTGCGTCGCGACCAGCCTTTTTCGCGGCGGACGCGGCACCTTTCGCTCGGAGAATGTCGACAGCGGCGTCGAGGTCGCCTTTGGATTCGGTGAGCGCTTTTTTGCAATCCATTAAACCCGCATTGGTCATTTTGCGGAGTTGGCCAACGGCGGCAGCGGTGATTTCAGCCATAATATTCCTATCAGTTGTCTGTTCTTGGTTTATCTAAACGTCACAGCCTGCGGCGGTGCGCAGGCTGTGAGTTGGAGGAGTTCAAATTCAGTTCAAGCCTCAGTTGGCCGGTGTCTCGGGAGCGGCGGCCGGAGCGGCTTCTGGTGCGGACTTGGCAGCAGCAGGTTCACTCGCAGGTGCTGCGGCCGGTGCCAGAACGGGTGCCAGAACGGGTGCCAGAACGGGTGCCAGAACGGGTGCCAGAACGGGTGCCAGAACGGGTGCTAGAGCGGCGGGTGCTAGAGCGGCGGCCAATGCAGGGGCCGGTTGAGCGGCAACCTTTGCTGAGGCTTCTTCCTTCTCCTTGGTGACCCGTGCGTATTTCGCGTCGTACTCGGTCCGGCCCTTCTTTACGGCGTCTGTGATGGCGGTCAGAATGATCTTAACTGAGCGAATCGCGTCGTCGTTTCCGGGGATCGGAAAATCGACCACGTCCGGGTCGCTGTTCGTATCGAGAATTGAGACGACTGGGATCTTCAGCTTGCGGACTTCGGCGACGGCGTTGTGTTCGCGCTTGGTGTCGACGACGAAGACAACGTCCGGGAACTGTTCCATGTCGCGGATACCGTCGAGGTACTTGAGCAAACGTGCGTGCTCGCGGCGAATCATGGACTGCTCCTGTTTGACGTAGCTGCCGATCGATCCGTCGGCTTCCATCTTTTCGATCTCCTTCATGCGTTTGATCGAGTTCTTGATGGTCTTGAAATTGGTGAGCGTGCCGCCGAGCCAGCGTTCCGTGCTCCAGAACTGGCCGCACTCCTTGGCGCTTTCCTTGACGATTTCCTGCGCCTGTTTCTTGGTGGCGACGAAGAGGACGCGGGCACCTCCGGCTACTTTCTCGCGCATGAACTTGCAGGCAACATCGAGCAGGGTGAGCGTCTGGCTCAGATCAATGATGTGAATGCCGTTACGGGCGGCGAAAATGTGACGCTTCATTTTCGGATTCCAGCGGCGGGTCTGGTGACCAAAATGCACGCCGGCGTCCAGCAGTTCCTTAATACCGATTCCTGTTTCTGACATATATGTGATTTCCGTTGCTAGAGATCCGTCGTTTTGCGGACCATCCCGCGGAATACGGGATTGTATTTGGTGTTATTGTGGCCGGCTCTACCCACTCAGGTCGAACGCGTTTCAGGCCGTTTCCATTTCGAAATGAGCCTTCTGACTCATCGAAAAGAGCCGGGAAAGTATCAGAACAGCGCCCACGGGCAACAAGAAACTGGGGAAAAATGCGGGATTCATCCGTTTCTAATTCCTCAGATCACTGTGTATCGCGTTGGATTTGCGAAACCATTGTTGCAGGTGGCGCGGTTTAGCGGGCTGCTGGATTTCCTGAGAATTGAGCGGAATCGAGCGAATCTCTGCGGATTACCAGCGCTTCGGGTGTTTATGGAAGCAGCTGCTGTTCAAAGCCGGGGCTTTGCGCGTGGCGGAAATAGTCTTCCGCACGTTGTAGTTGGCGTCGGTGCCACGAAAACTGGTGAACCTCTCCAGAAGTGCGTCGAATTTGTCCGAAGTCTGACTGGCATGGGAGCAACAGGCGTTGCGTTGAGGCGGGATGGTTCGACCGTTGGGCCGCGAGCGGCGGGAGCCGGTTGTTCTTCACGGGAGTGCGGTTTCGGCACGCGGGACCACATGACGGGTCCGGCGTTGTCGGGGACCTCAGATGATCGTGTTGTCCGGTACAACCCCGGCTTTGGGGATGATGACGATGCCATCCCGCAAGAAATACAGGGGATGATCAAGATCGCCCTCCTTGCCCTCTGGACTGATCACGACGTTGTCACCGATGCGGGCGTTTTTGTCGATGATGGCATTGTGAATTCTGGTGTTGCGACCGATGCCGATCCGGGGGATTCCGGCGGCTCCGAATTCTTCAATGGATTCCGCGGATTCGTAGTAATCGTTGCCCATGCAAACGACCCGTTCGAGCTTGCTACCTTCTCCGATCAGCGACCGGACGCCGACCATGCTGTGGCTGATCTGGGAACGGTTGATGATGCAACCGTCGGAGATGATCGCGTGATCGATGGCGGCCCCGTTGATTTTCGACGCCGGCAAGAAACGGGGCCGGGTGTAGATCGGTGATTCCATGTCAAAGAAGTTGAAGCTCGGCAGCTCAGACGTGGTGTCGAGGTTGGCTTCGAAAAATGAACGGATAGTCCCGATGTCCTCCCAATAACCCTGATAAATGTGCGCGAACACTTCGTTCGTGTTGATGGCGTCGGGAATGATGTGTTTGCCAAAGTCGGTGAAATCATTGTCCAGCAACCGGATCAGCACGTCGCGGTTGAAAACATAGATGCCCATCGAAGCCAGGAATTGGTCGGAGTCGCTCTTGATGTTCAGACGCGCGCTGGTCTCGGCGTCGACCTTCAACTTGTCCAGGATGTTTGGATCCTTCGGCTTCTCCTCGAACTGGATGATCCGCCGCTCGGGACTGATCCGCATGATGCCCAGCGACGTGGCGGTCTCTCGATTGACGGGAATAGTGGCAATGGTGAGCTCGGCTTTTGATTCGATATGGTCCGCGAGAATTTCCTGAAAATCCATGCGGTAGAGCTGGTCGCCGCTGAGGATCAGAAGGTGTTCAAAATCACGGTTCAACAGGTGGATCAGATTTTTCCGCACTGCATCAGCGGTACCCTGATACCACGAGGCGTCTTCAAACGTCTGTTCTGCCGCGAGGATCTCGACAAAGCCGCCGGTGAAATGATCAAACTTATAGGACTGCGCGATGTGCCGGTGCAATGATGCGGAGTTGAACTGGGTGAGCAGATAGATCTGCCGGATGCCCGAATTGATGCAGTTGGAGATCGGGATGTCGACCAGTCGATACTTGCCCGCCAGTGGCACCGCCGGTTTGGCTCGTTCGCGGGTGAGCGGAAACAGTCTCGTGCCCTGACCTCCTCCCATGATGACGGCGAGCACATTATTGGAATTGACGGGGGTTCGTGTGGGGGCAGGCATAATGTGAAACAGTTTCTTGCGGTTTTATTGCAACGATTTATACCTCTCCGCAGCGTTGCGACGCAAGACATCTGAACCCCTTTCTGGAGAACCAAGCTTTATGTGCGGCATTGTTGGCTACGTTGGGAAAAAACAGGCGGCCCCCATCATTCTCGACGGGCTGCGCCATCTCGAGTATCGCGGCTATGACAGTGCCGGAATCACGGTGTTGACGAACGGATTGCTGGAAACGCGCAAGAAACAGGGCAAGATCGTGGAAGGCTTGAACAAACTCCTCGCGCATGACAAACCCGCCAGCCGCATCGGTATCGGGCACACGCGTTGGGCCACGCACGGGATACCCTCGGACAGCAACTCCCACCCGCACGCCGATCAGTCCGGCAGGATTTCCATCGTTCACAACGGCGTCATAGAGAATTTCGAACAGCTCAAGGAGAAGCTGGCTGCCAAGGGGCATGATTTTAAATCCGACACCGACACCGAGGTGCTTGCACATTTGATCGGGGATTATTACGGGCGAAACGATGGCAGCCCGGACGGCACCCATCCGTTGACCAACGCCGTGATGAACGCTTTGCGCGATGTCATCGGTGCCTACGGAATCGCCGTGATGTGTTCCGATCATCCGGGCGTGCTGGTGGCGGCGCGACGCGGTTCACCGTTGATCGTCGGCGTCGGTGACGGCGAACATTTCATCGCGAGCGACGCCGGGGCGATCGTCGCGCACACGCGCTCGGTTGCGTACCTCAACGACTACGACGTCGCGACCGTGGAAGCGGACCGGTTTGATGTGAAGAGCCTCGGTTCCGACACCGCCCATGTCCAGATCAGCCAGATCGAATACAGCGCGGAGGAGACCCAGAAAGGCAAGTATCCGCACTTCATGCTCAAGGAGATTTTCGAGCAGCCGCAGACCGTCCGCAACGCGATGCGCGGCCGGATTGACCGACCGGAATCCACCACCAAATTTGGCGGGCTCAACATGACCACCGCCGAACTGCGCGCGATCGACCGGATCGTCATTCCTGCGTGCGGCACGAGCTGGCACGCGGCGCTGCTCGGCGAATACCTGATCGAAGAATTCGCGCACATCCCGGTCGAGGTCGAGTACGCCAGCGAGTTCCGCTATCGCAACGCGCCCATTGAAAAGAACACGCTCGTGCTGGTCATCACCCAGTCCGGTGAAACCGCTGACACGCTCGCCGGCTTGCGCGAATCAAGGCGGCGCGGCCACAAGGTGCTCGCCATTTGTAACGTCGTCGGCAGCACGATCGCGCGCGAAGCCGACGGCGGGATCTACCTTCACGCCGGGCCGGAGATCGGTGTCGCATCCACGAAAGCGTTCACCTCGCAGGTCACCGTTCTTACCTTGCTCGCCGTCATGCTCGGCCGCATCCGGATGTTGTCCGGCAGCCATGGAATGAATCTGATCAACGCGCTGGAAGCCATTCCGGAACAGATGGAAGCCATTCTCGCTCAGAACGAGCACATCAAGAAGATCGCGCTGAAATATGCGGTGTGTGACGACTTCTTTTTCCTTGGGCGACAATACAATTTCCCGGTCGCGCTTGAAGGCGCGTTGAAGCTCAAGGAGATTTCCTACATCCACGCCGAGGGCTACCCTGCCGCCGAAATGAAGCACGGCCCGATCGCGATGATCGATGAGAAGACGCCGACCGTGTTTGTGATTCCCAACGATTCGCTCTACGAAAAGACGTTCAGCAATCTCGAAGAGATCCGCGCGCGCAAGGGGCCGATCATCGCCATCGCCACCCAGGGCAACGACCGGATCGCCAGCAAAGCCGACGACGTGATCTACCTTCCGCCGACGCTCGAACCGTTGAACCCGTTGCTCGCCGCCATTCCGCTGCAACTCCTCAGCTACCACATCGCCGTTGCTCGCGGTTGCGACGTCGACAAACCGCGCAACCTCGCCAAATCCGTCACGGTGGAATAGATGCTCCGCGAGTTCAGCTCGCTTTGTACTCAGATAATAATATTGGAAACCGATGTGGTGTGATCAGGCGCCGACGGTGAGCGGGTCTTGCGCACTATTCTTCCCAGGCAGCAACCGTCCTACAAAGACACTTCCAAGGGTGCGATTGAAGGAGTTGGGCGGCTCACAGACCGGCGCTCGTGTGCCCGGCCTGGGCAGTGACTAATCAGAAGAAAGAGAATGATCGGGAAGCGAGATGAGAACCGAAGTGAAAGGCAAGGAGTGGGCCGCGCGGCCCTTGAGCTGAAAGAAGCCTGTAGCGAAGGCATGGT
>JBDNGP010000308.1:0-3460 GCA_041689265.1 Verrucomicrobiota bacterium | reverse complement strand
TGTGAACGGAGACACGTCGGCGAGTCTGGACGCGCCGGTGAACCTGACGACCACGGCGGTGACGGGATCGGCGGTGGGAGATTATCCGATCACGGCCACGGGAGCGGCGGATGTGAATTACCTGGTGAGCCACGTGAACGGTTTGCTGCGTGTCACGCGTGCGCCGTTGACAGTGACGGCTGATAATAAATCCAAGATTGAGGGGCAGGCAAATCCACCGTTGACCATGTCTTATTCTGGTTTTGCCAATGGGGACAGCGTGCCGTCATTGACTCAGGCACCTTCCGTTGCCACCGCCGCCGATATTCTGTCTTCGCCCGGGGAGTATCCGATTTCGGTATCGGGTGGGCAGGGGGCAAATTACAATCTGACTCGAGTTTCTGGGATTCTGACAGTTGAAACCAATTCCCGATTCACGCCGATTGAAATCAACCTGGCAAACCGGGTGACGTTGCATATCTCCGGTCACCCGGGGCGTACCTATCGCGTCGAGGTCTCCACCGATCTGGAGGCGTGGGGCAGTTTTGTTTCGATTCAGACCGATGGAAATGGACAGGGAACCTACGTGGAGACGTCTGACCCGTCACCTGGCAATCGTTACTTCCGCATCGTTTGGCCCTGACCTCAACCCTGCTCCCAATCCTACCCATAATCTTAATCCCAGAGCCACGTCGCGGCGCAGGGAATCGCAAACCAACGCATCTGCTGTCCTGCGGAAGGGCGACATTCTTGTCGCCCAACTGAAAACTGAATCCGCAGTTGGAAGTTAAGCGTTGGAAGTTAAGCGTTGGAAGTTAAGCGTTGGAAGTTGAGCGTTGGAAGTTGAGCGTTGGAAGTTGAGCGTTCGAAGTTGAGCGTTCGAAGTTGAGCGTTCGAAGTTATAGGCTTCGGTCTCTGCTTTCTCAGTTAGCTCCTGTAAAACTTGCTGATGTACGGTGGTATGGCGTGGGGAATTCGACCTCCGACCCGACCATCTTCCGGAAAGGCGACACTCCTGTCGCCCAGTTTAAAGAATTGGATCAGCGGTAAATACATCCGTGTGAATCTGTGGCTAAAAATTCCCGCTCTTGTGACCTCTGTGCTTTTTTGCGGCCAAGAGTGATTGGATCCATGCCCCAAAGGGGCTTCGTCCTTCAAGCCCAGTGTTTCCCGATCTATCGGGATACGCTGGGTGCGATTTCGATTGGCGTTCGGATTGAAGATTCTAACTCCTATATTCTAATTTCTTTATTTTGCCTTTCTCTGCCCGCAATCCGTGTTCTCGGGAAGTCGAACTTCGACCTGTGTTCATCCGTGGCTAAAAACCTCCCCGGTTCAAGCTTCTAAAGCAGTTCGCAAAAAGAATGTCAGAAATGGATCACGGATCGCCTCCGGCCTCCTTCTCCCCGGGGGACCTGAGCCGATTGGGAAACGGCGAAGGGAATTTGCGAATGGCAAAGGCCCCAACGGGGCCGAGCGAGCGGGCGCGAGGGAGTCACTAGGATTGAGGATGAGGGGACCGACAACACACCAATTTCCGACTTAGTCCACGAGGGACATGCCTGCCGAAATTGGATGTGCAACCCCTCGAGCAGCATCGCTTTTGATCCGGCTCCTCATCTACTCTCCCCATGGTGGCTACCAATAGGTTAAAACTCGGCAGCGTGTGTACGGAGAACGGGTCGCCGCTCTCGCACTCGAATTGGGATGCCATCGCCGAGGTCTTTGACGGCGTTGAGTTGTTTCACAAAACTCAGTGGGCACAGGTGCTGTCGACAACCTACGGATATCGTCCTGAATACATTGTTTTTCGCGATGACGAAAAAATCGTCGGGCTGCTCCCGATGATGCAGGTGAAAGGTTGGCTGTCGGGGCGCTACGGTGTCTCGCTCCCGTTCACGGACTGTTGTCCATTTCTGTTTAATGACGAGTGGGCTTCGGTTGGACAGCACCTCGAGCCCGTGTTGGCGTTTGGTCGGGCGAAGGGGTGGCGCCACGTCGAACTCAGGTTGGACGGGCCCATCGACGACACCCCCTCTTCCCTCCAGTTTTATTCGCATTCACTGGATCTCTCTATCGGCCAGGAACTGCTTTTTAAACGTTGTTCTGAGAGCAGCCGGAGAGCGATACGAAAGGCGGGGAGAGAAGAGGTTGAGATCAAGTTTCTCCAAGGGGTGGAGGGCGCGCGCGAATACTACGAACTCCACTGTCTTACACGAAAACGCCACGGATTGCCTCCGCAACCGTGGTCTTTTTTTGCTGCGCTCGGGGAACTTTGTCTCACTGGGACGGGCGGTTTTGTGACGATTGCGTCGGTGGGTGGACGCGCAGTCGCTGGCGCCGTGTTTCTAATTTCCGGCGGGCGCGCACATTACAAATATGGAGCGTCTGATGAACGCTTTCAAAATGTGCGGGGCAACAATTTGGTCATGTGGGAAAGCATCTGCCGTCTCGTCCAGATGGGTGCCCGGTCACTCTCGTTCGGCCGTACCTCACTGGCGAATGAAGGATTGAGAAAATTCAAGTTGGGATGGGGGTGTCAGGAAACCAAACTGCACTACTACCGTTTGGCATCGGACAGCGGCCGGGTGCTTCCCATGAAAGACCGTGCCAGCGGGTTCTACAATCGTATGTTCAGGAGCCTGCCGATGCCAGTGTTGCGATTGGCCGGAAAGATCGCGTACGCTCACCAGACATGAGCGCTCCAAACCGGGAGCATCTGGTGCAACAAAAGAACGGGGACCTGAAGGTATGCGTCATCACTGGGGCTACGTCGGGGATCGGGTGGGCTGCTGCGTTGAAGCTGGCTCGACTCGGGTTCAGTCTCATTCTGATCGGCCGCGACGAGCGCCGGGGTGCACAGATCTTTTCCTTGGTACAAAAGAGATGCCCTGGTCGGCCCCACTGGTTCTTCCCCGCGGATCTGTCAGACTTGGATCAGGTGCGCGCAGTGGCCGGTTCGATTCTGAAGAGCTGCCCGGTCATCGATGTGTTGATCAACAATGCAGGTGCTCGCTTCGATCAGTATTTCGAAAGCAACCAGGCGATTGAACTAACGTTTGCCACCAACCATCTCAGCCATTTTTTTCTTACTTCGCAATTGCTCGAACCGTTGCTGGCGGCTTCGTCAGGAAGGATCCTCAATGTCTCTTCCAGCGCACACGCCGGCGCAACCAAACCCGTGTCCGGGCTCATGACTCGCCAGAACTATGATCGGCGGCAGGCATATGCCCGTTCAAAAATGGCGAACCTGCTTTTCACCTACGAACTCGCGCGTCGCCTTGCCGGAACGTCCATCTCGGTCAACGCCATGCACCCGGGTGCCGTCGCCTCCGGATTTGCGCGGAACAACGGGATTGTCAGTTGGTTGAAACACGTAATTTCCCATGGACTGCGACGGGAGTTGATCTCCCCGCGACAAGGCGCGGACACCGTGGTTTACCTGGTGGCTTCGAATGAAGTTGAGGGAACTTCAGGCAGC
>JBDNGP010000307.1:0-3736 GCA_041689265.1 Verrucomicrobiota bacterium | reverse complement strand
GCTTCTCTTCTACCGCTTGTTAGAGCAAGCGGTCGCCTTGAATCCTGTGCGAGGCAAGGAACTGGTCGGAGGCCGCTCCATGAAAAACAGAGAAACCACAACATCTGGTAGCTAGGGGCGTAAAGTGCATACCCAGATTCTGTTAATAGCGATTGCGCTGTTGCGGACCCCGGAAAACCGGTACCGTCCCTGAATTGCTGCTAAAGATCGAACATACGAACATCTACCGCTACGTCCGGCCGGTAGAACTGACCACGCACCGGCTGATGTTGCGGCCGGCGGAAAGCCATGGGTTGCAGATCCGTTCCGAGAAGCTGGAGATTCACCCCGCGCACACTTTGAGCTGGGAGCATGACGTGTTCTACAACTCGATCGCCCAGGTGAATTTCACGGAGAAAGCCGATGAACTGCGGATCTCCAGCTGCTACACAGTGGAACAGTTCAATATCAACCCGTTCAACTTCGTTCTCGAGATTTACACAAACGATCTCCCCTTTGATTACCGGGGCGACGACATCGACGATCTGGTCTCCTATGTGAAGCCTCAATACCCCGGGGACACGCCGGCAATTCAGGAGTGGTTGCAACCATTTCTCGATTCGAAAGGACGCGGCAAGACATTGGAATTTCTACTCAAGTTGAACGAATCCATCGCCGCGAATTTCAGCTACGGCCGTCGCGAAGAACCCGGTATTCAGAGACCAGCCGAGACGTTGAAACTGGGCACCGGTTCGTGTCGCGACTTCGCGTTGCTCTTCATGGAGGCCGCCCGCCACATGGGATTGGCGGCACGTTACGTCAGTGGTTACCTGTGCAGTATGGACGACAAAAAACCCGACGTTGCGGCCGACGCCACACACGCCTGGACGGAAATTTATCTGCCGGGCGGCGGCTGGAAAGGATTCGATCCCACGTGCGGCATTCTCGCGGCGGGACTGCATGTGCGTGTCGCTGCGACGCGCAATCCTGCGCAGGCCACGCCCATTCGCGGGAGTTACCTCGGAGACGGCTCCTTGCTTCGCAACATGAGGGTCACCGTCAACGCGCACTCCATTAAATCGCCATCTCAATCGCAGAAACAATTTTGAACGATACGATCGAAGCACAGGGCCTTCTGGCCGATGAAAAACTCGCCGCGCAGAAGCTCACGCTCACGCAGGGTGGCGAACCAACCTTCGTTCCACACGAAACGAAAACGCCGGAATGGAACATCGCTGCGCTTGGCCCGGAGAAGCTGCTGTTTGCGCGCCGGATCGCCCGCGAGCTGGCATCAACGCAATTCAAAGGCGGAGTCATTTTACAGTCGTTCGGCAAACAATACCCTGGCGAACCACTGCCGCGCTGGCAGGTCGGCATCTATCGTTCGCGTAAAGGGGAGCCCTTGTGGAACGACCTGAGCCGAATACGGCTCGATCAGAAAACGGTACCGGCCAGCAGTCCTGAGATGCCGAAAAAGTTCATCACGGAACTCGCCTCCTCGTTGCGGCTGGAGAATACAATATTACCGGCATACGAGGATCTCGAAGCCAAACTGAAGTCTACCGACACGGACGAGGCAACTCAGCTTCTCCCGCGTTTCAACCGCGGCAAACGAGCTTTTGTTTCGCGCCCATTGCCGGATGATATCGACAAGCAATGGGCGTCGTATTTTGAACCTGCCGGCTGGGTGCTGCCACTGGACTACAAAGAAAACGAATGGATCACCGGAGCCTGGAAATTGCCCGGGGGCGATGATCTGACGTTGTTCCCCGGCGACAGCCCGATCGGGCTGAGGCTGCCGTTGAGCAGGCTGTCGGACGATTCGTTGCGCCGGAATCTGACTGTGGAAATCAAAGAGGGAGCACTGGTAGTGTTCCTGCCGCCCGTCCGAAGCTTCGCGGCGTTTTCCGAGCTGGTCAGAACGGTTGAACGACTGGCCGCAAAGCTCGATCTGCCGCCCGTTCAACTCGAGGGCTACGTTCCCCCAAGCGACGAAGATCTGGAATCCATTGCGCTGACGTCTGATCCCGGCGTGTTGGAGGTCAACCTGCCGCCCGCCGACAATTGGGCCGATTATGAGCGCGTGATTCGCGGCCTGTTCAAGAGCGCCGAAGCCATCGGCCTGCGCGGCTACAAATATCAACTCAGCGGACGCAAGGTCAGCACCGGCGGCGGCGCACACATCATTCTCGGCGGCCCCAGTGTGGAGAACAATCCGTTCATCAAACGTCCCAACCTGCTCAGTAGTTTTCTGCGATTCCTTCAACATCACCCATCGCTTTCTTGCGCCTTCAACGGCCTGTTCACCGGTCCGTCCAGCCAGGCGCCGCGTGTGGACGAAAGCGCGTTCGAGTTGCCCTACGAACTGGAGATCACACTCAAGGCGCTCGAAGAAATGGACCAGCCGGGCGACCCGATCGTGATCGATTCACTGTTGCGGAATCTGTTGATGGACTGGAACGGCAACACGCATCGCGCCGAGCTGAGTGTCGACAAGTTTTACAACTATAATGCGCCGAACGGACAAAACGGGCTCATCGAATTTCGCGCGTTTGAGATGGTTCCCGAACCGGAGTTGTTGCTCGCGGCGAATGTTTTGTTGCGAGCGCTCACGGCGTGTTTCGCGGAGAAGCCGTTCACTCTTCCACTCATCGACTGGCGGGAGGCATTGCACGATAAGTTCGCGTTGCCGCACTTCCTCCGTGAGGATCTACGATCGGTGATTACGTATCTCAACGAACACGGGTTTGCGTTCGCCGAAGACGTGTTCGATGCGCAGATTGATTTTCGTTTTCCGGTCGTCACGCAGTTCGAGACAGGCACGGTGAAATGGACATTGCGTCATGCATTGGAAGCCTGGCCGGTGATGGGCGAACATCAGGGAACCGGTCGCGTGGTGGACAGCACAACCGATCGTTTGGAACTGCTCGCAGAAGGTATTACAAATGGCTCCGCCATGTTCGCAAGCATCAACGGCATCCGGCTACCGCTCGTAGCGGTGGAGGGCAACCGCGCTGTCGGCGCAATTCGGTATCGCCTGTTCGACAACCCGTGGGGATTGCAACCGCACATCAAGGCGCACACTCCGTTGCGCATCGAGATCATTGAGGAATCGAAGATTGTTTACGCGATCGAATACTTCAATTGGAAGCGGCTCGGCGAAGGTTACGACGGGCTGCCAGCCAACGCTGAAGAGGCGGCGGGCCGCGTTGCCGAGCGACTTAAGTTTTTGCCAGAATTGATCGGTACTGCCGCAGAAGTCCGCGAACTAACGATCTCGCCCCACGCTCCCTTCACGCTTGATTTGCGGCGCTGCTGATCTCAGTTTTCGGATAATCACCCGCCCCGAATGAAACAGATCCGCATCCAGCACAACACGAGCTATCACTACAGCGAACCGGTAACATTATTGCCGCACAAGCTGATGATTCGCCCCCGGGTAGGCCACGATATTCAACTGGTCAGTTCCTCGCTCGGCATTACGCCGGGACACTCGGTGAAGTGGCATCGGGACATCTACGGAAACTCCGTCGCGATGGTGACCTTTCAAGAACCGACGACCGAACTCACCGTGAACAGTGACGTGGTTGTCAGCCACTACGAAGCGGAACCATTACCCGCGCTCAGAAGTGAAATGCAACACTCCGGTGTTAGTTGCTACTGTTAGGGCAATTGTATGCGTTGTCTCCGGGAGCGCAAGGGATAACCCGTCTTTGCGCGTCTTCCCGTGGGCCCCGCACGTTGAGGGCAGCACCTC
>JBDNGP010000306.1:0-4055 GCA_041689265.1 Verrucomicrobiota bacterium | reverse complement strand
GCTTCTCTTCTACCGCTTGTTAGAGCAAGCGGTCGCCTTGAATCCTGTGCGAGGCAAGGAACTGGTCGGAGGCCGCTCCATGAAAAACAGAGAAACCACAACATCTGGTAGCTAGGGGCGTAAAGTGCATACCCAGATTCTTTAATTAAGATGGATTGACGATTTCGGATTCCGGATTATTTGATCCGTCAGACAGGTCCTGGATTGCGGAACTCAGTCGATCCAAAAAGTCCGCTCTCGCGTCCTCTGGACAGGCTTCCCATTTCTCCTTGAGCTTCGATTTCAAGGATTCGACATACTTCGCCGCATCGAACTTCTTCGGTGCTTTCGGCTCCTCTGGGGCCACAGTCTGCCTTGCATCCTTGACGTCCTTCTCAGTAGGGCTTCCGTCAGCCAGAGCGCATGCCTCACGCCACAGTTCAACCTGAATGTCCTTCTTCTTTTCCCGGCCTACCTCGCTGAGCGCACGCACGCTCGCCGAGGAAACGTCAAGCGCGTTTGACATAAGGTTTTGCCGCGCCTCGAACGCCCGGAGCGTATGGTGCGCCCACTGCCGCGACTTGCCCAACGTGTTATTCACGTATTCTATAAACGATCCATATCGGCTGCGGTACAGTTTGTTGTCGCGAATCTCCTTCAACGCCGCCCCCACCTTCACAAACACGCTCAACCCACCAGCGATAACCTGCTCACACTTGGCCAGTGTTTGCGCCTCGTCCGGGGATAGCGGTTCGAGCACGCCGCAGAGCACGGCCAGTTCGGTGGTCTCAGCGGGAGCGGCGGAGTCCGCCTGATTGAAAACAGAGGACTGCACCGATCCGGCGGCTTCGACCGACACTGGCCCTTCCTTCGAGCCGTCGTCCACGGCGGTGCTGACGGCCTCCGCGTCACCAACCTGTTTCTCGCCGTTCAGGTCATTCGCCGCTGCCTCGTCCTGGACCTCCTCGGGTTCACCATTCCGGGCATGGCCATCATCCGGAGCTTCGCCGACATCGCGGTCGTCGGAATCCTCGTCACTGTCCTCTTCCGCACGATCAGCGTCGTCAGTGCGAGCAACTATCCGGGGCGTATTCTCGGCTTTATCAACGTGCTCTTCGTCGGCATCGCTTGACCCCGGAAGGTCCTCATCCAGGTCGTCATCCTCAGTCTTGGGCCGCGACACGCGCTTCATTCGGCTTCCCGAACGTTTCCGCTCGGGCAGGCTGGTGTCCTTGGGGTCAGTGCCCCCTGCCTCTGCACCTGCGACGTCGGCCACGCGATCTCCATTTCTATCTCGTCGGCGACTTCTTCGCGGGGAGTCATCGTAATCGTCATCCCCAACTAAACGACTCCGCCCCGGGAGTGGTTTATGCGGAATTACATTGTGTGTGCTTCGGCGGAAACGACGATCTTTCGTATCGTGCTCTGCTGAATCGGTATTATTCATGGTGTTCTTCTTATTGCCGGTGCAGTCCTGGCAGAACCGGCGCACGGCGTTGATCTCAATCTTGTTTTTCATTTCACGTCCAGGCACGCGTTGGGACCATCCGGTCCCACTTAACTACCGCACGAAAATTTAGGTTTTATGCGGCGGTCATCTCTCCCTATAGAACGCGGTCGGATTTAATTGATCGCTGATGGGGTAATCGCGCGTATACATCCTCCGTCGGCCGTCAACAGTGAATAGTGTTTCTCGATGGCCATGCCGGATGTTGTCCAGACCGTCTAACGCCGCAGGTTCCGGGCATACTCCAACAAAAGGATCGCGTCGCTGGTGGCGAGTGTCACGTTGAGCTGCGGGTAGAGCCGCTGAGCGGCGGCTTTGAGCTTATTTTTCCAGATCGTCGGCGTGGCGCAGGAACTGGCCGTCCCCAGGGACAGCGCCTTCTGCCACTTCTGCGGTCGCACCAGCTCAACGCGCACGCCGAGGGCTTGGAGGACGCCGAGCAGGAAGCCGAACCCGCGCCCGAACTTGAACATTGCCGACCCCGGTTGAGCGCGTCCGGCGAAACCGGAGACCTCCTCCAAAACGGCGATGGTGTGCGCGGGCTCAACGACCAGGCCACGTAGTAGTTCGAGGAGGTCGCCCTCGGTCGGCGGCATCCGAAATGCCTTAACGGGCGCTCTGGGTTGCGCGATGGCGATGCCTCCAGAACTACCTGGATCGACCGCAATGATGGAGGACCAATGTTGAATGCCTGACACGGAGTCAGGCCCGGCTTCGGATGGAACATTATTGAACATGTCGTCCATAGAGAACGCGGTTCCCGAATTGGCCGACGCCCCCCCGTAACGTATACAAAACCTGTGGTCATTGCCGCCATCATTCATGCGAGATCAGACGATCCGCACGCTGGTGACGGCACCTGGCCGGTCAAGGCCACGGTCAGACGAGGCTGCCCTCGCGCGGGCTCGTGGTGACGACTGCCGGAGTGCTGGCGAGAGTATGACGCAAATGGAGGACGGACAGGGCGTGGCTCATGGGCAAGCTCAGAATTTGCGGGTGTGTAGGGCAGCCAAGGGAGAATGGGCCTCATTCGCTCATAACTACGGACTGAAGCATGAAGCGACGGCGTTCCTCATCAAAATGATCCCAGTCCAGCTCACCCTCGATCTTCGTCAGATTCCGCAGGAAGCTGGATAGCTGTGGGCTGCACTTGGCAGCTGTCTGCCACTTGATGTATCCGTTGGCCTGTTTCTTACCCTTGCACTTCCACCCGGCGACAGCCAAGGCCAGGTATGAGTTCAGGTGTTCAGGCTCCGCCTCCTGGTACCAGTGGACAAACGCATCATGGTCCTTCTGGGTAAGCACAGGTTTACGTCCAAGGATCTTCCCCTGGTATCGTCTCCAGTAGTAGAGGAACCACCCTGCAATCACGTCAGGATGATCTTCCAGGGTTAGTCCACGTTTCTCTCCGTCAGGAGTGAGCAGGGCTTCAGGGAAGATTTTACCCAGAGACGGTATCTTTTCCTGGGAGGCGGGGTCCGGGGCGGAGCCCCGGTTAGCACCGACAGGTGCAATAGACGAAGAATCGTCCCCGTCAGGGGACGCAGCATCACCTGAAGTTCGCGACAGCGACTGAGGGTGTGCGCCGGGGTCCGGGGCAGCGCCCCGATTCTTCTTCTTCTTCTTTTGACCTTTGGTCAAAATCGGGGGGGGGTGCCCCCCAGCCCCCCCAGATCCCTTCCCATTACCGTTTACATTACACTCATTGTCCCTTGTGCTGCCGTTTCGTGAGGGTTCAACCTGAGAGGAGGCAGACTGAGAGTGTTCAAAACGACCTTGTTCAAGTTTGACTAAAACGTAGTAGTTATTGGGGCCTCTCACGCTCCTGCCTTCCTGGTTGTGGGTCCTCCGACGCTCGCGTTTCAAGAACCCGGCACTCTCAAGCTCCTTAAGCGCCGACTGGATTTTCTTCTCTCCCATTGGTCGATTCTCACCTGATTTCTTGCTGGTGGTTCCCATTCGTCTACGCAGGGTGTCAATCAACGGATATGCTGGTCTTTCCTCCCAGTGAGGAAAGGACTGCAAGATGATCCAAAGCAGTCGTGCCGTTGGCGAGAGGGTCATGTTGTTGCTCAGATCAATCGGCACTGGCCTCCACTGCCACGGCCATTTTCCCCTTTTTGTTTTACGATGTTGGCTCTGACTATTAGCTGGAGCTTCGGGGGCGTCCACTTCACGGTTCTTCATAAACATTAATATTCCGCCCGGTTCACGCGTGTCAGCGTGGCCGGGCGTTTCATTGCACCCGGCTGAGGGGCTACTCTGGTAGAACGGGATTAAAAAATTGGGTGGTGAAATCCCCGGTCCGACCAGCTGAGGAAACCGTTGTTTGTCAGGCAGGCATGAGTGGACGGATTCCCATGCAGCGGTTGGGCACGAGGTTCCTAAGCATATCCCTGCGCCCGCCTCGCGCTTCCGGCGGGCATTATGTGATCTGTACTGGAAAAAATGGACAGGGGATTCTCTTAGAAAGAGAATTGAAAAATGAAGCGACGACGACATAGCCAGGAATTCAAGAAAGAGGCGGTTCGTTACATGGTCATGGAAGGGGAGAGCGCGCCCTCGGTGG
>JBDNGP010000305.1:0-16397 GCA_041689265.1 Verrucomicrobiota bacterium | reverse complement strand
GCTCCGAACCCGCTCCAAGAGCAACTCAACCACGAATCAAAACACCCAAAACCAAAAAGGCTACGGTGTCCAGGTTGTGAGGCAATGGAAGCCCAATCCATGAAACCCTTCGGTGTCCTTCAGTTATGAGGCAACAGGCAGTGAACCCGGGGTTCTTTCCCGGAAACATTTGCTCGATATTGCGACGCGCCCGTTTAATGTGCGGACAAAATCAACGAAAGATCTGACATGGGAATATTAAGCGGAATACTCGGGCACGCCTCGGAAATCAACGTCGGCGAACTGGAACAGGAATTCGCCTCGATCTTGATCGAAGGCGAGGAGATTCAGCGCGCCTACAAGCTCGTTCGCGATCTCGTGGTGTTTACGAGCAAGCGCCTCATCATCGTGGACAAGCAGGGAATGACGGGGAAGAAACAGGAGTTCCAATCGATCCCTTACAAGAACATCAACCGGTTTTCCAAGGAGACGGCCGGGCATTTCGATCTGGATGCCGAACTGCGAATCTGGGTAAAAGGTCAGGAAGAACCGATTGTGAAGGAGTTCAAGAAGGACAAGAACATCCACGAGGTTTACCAGGTCTTGAGCGCATATGTGCTGGACTAGCTGACCTGGTATTCCGGGTTGATGAGCCAAAGATCGGGGATATTTGAATCCGTCAAACCCCTTGAGGCTGGGCTCAAAAAAGCCGCTCAAGGGAAGTGCAGCTCGCCAGAGACCGCGTTGCCGCTCACTTTTTACCGTCCTCGATAAGGTTGTGGAGCGCATCCTTGAGGGCAACCAGATTTTGTTCCGTTGCCTCGCCATGAACTGAGAACACCAGATGGCCGGCTTCATCGAGAAGAAACAGATTGGCTTCGTCAGCCGTGATCTTCAATTGTTCCGCAGCCGTTCCGTCCCAGTCCATGGCGATGCCGTATTCGTATTCTTTTTTGAACGCGCGCCGGACCATTCCCCGCAGCAGACCAGGAACTGCCCGAAGGTCGGCGACCGCAAAGAAACGAACCGATCCTTTGAACTCCTTGCTCAGCGGTGAAATCCAGCCGGGCAATTGTCCGGCACCCTTTTTGTCCGCGACCGTCACGAGGACCGGTTGTTCAAATTTCGGCGCGAGTGTCATCGCGTTGTTGAACTGGTCCTTGAGCGCAAAACTCACCGGTCCGGCTGCTTCACTGTTTTCGGCCGGTGCCAGTCTCGCACCAATAAAAACGAGAAGTGCCACGCCGAAGACGAGGAGCACGCCGGAAGGCGTCCGTGAACAAATCACTGGACGGTCAAGAATCATGCGCGAACTCCCGCTGCCGTCACCGGTTTGGTTGGTGCCGATGTTTGTTTCTTGATCGCCCCGTAACTGCGCCCTTTCCAAGAATTTGTCATTCCCAACATCCATTTGAAAAAGGCCTGCCACTGGATGGCCAGCAGCAGGATTATGCTGAGCGGATGCAGTGCGGCTCCGAGTTTTGATTGTTGAAACTGAACCGCCCCGGCCACGCGTGGAACAAGTGACACGGCAGCCGCTGTCAACGCCAGCCCGAGCGACCATCCGGTGGCGAACGGAATCAGCACCCACGGGAGCACCTGCCCGCAAAACATCATCACAGTCATGATCCCGATGAGGCGCGGTGCGGCCAGCCCTTCAATCGCGTTTTTTCCCAACCCCTGCCAGGTCTCCGTTGCGCCACGATACATCCGGCAGGTGGCGAGATCGGTCGCGTCGAACAGTCCCGTCATCATTCCTTTCTTCCGGAAAGCGCGCGGCAATTTCACCCCGTCGTGAAGAGATCTCTTGATCGCCTCGTGGCCGTCCGCTTGTCGATACGCATCAGCGCGGGCGATGAAAAGTTGTCCGCATCCCGCCGCCAAAGACAGCGCCAGATCTGTCCGCATCCGGCGCATCGGCAGATACGCCATCAGCAGAAAATGAATCAACGGAATCAGCAGCTGTTCGAGCAAGGTTTCAGTTTGTTGACGCGGTACCCCGCTGGCCAGCGCGACCGGACCGCTGTAGTTGTTCGCGTTCAACCGGGTATCATCCGCCTGATTGCTTTCCATGAAGTGAATCATTCGCGCCAGTGAATCGGACGACAGCCGCACATCGGCATCGACGAAAACTAGGTAGGGAAACTGTGCGAGCCCGGCCAGATGATGACAGGCGTGCTGCTTGCCACACCAGTCATCGGGGAGGGGAGGGGCTGATTCCAGCCGGACTCGCGAATCATTTGCGGCAAGGGATCGAACGATTGTCGCCGTGTCATCCGTGGAATGATCGTCCAACACAATGACCTCCATTTCGGTCATCGGGTTGGCGAGAATGCACTCCAATGCGGCGCTGATATTGGCGGCTTCATTACGTGCCGGGATCAAAACCGAAACTCCCGGCAACGGGGTATTCTTTGGTATCTTGACGGTTGGCCGATACACCGTGCGGTTCAGCAGAAAGAAAATGACCGGCACGGTCGCGAAGACCAGCGCCACCACGGCCAGGGCCAACATTGTTTCCTGATTCATTTGGTTCCGTGAGCTGCGGTGAAGGTTTGTCCTTTGAGGCGCGCCTTCAGGCGACGCCAGCCATCGTAGACAGGGTTGGTTCCCTCATTTCCCTGGAGAAGGTTTTCGAACGCGTCGCTCTCGCGGTTGATTGAAGCAACTGCCAGTCGGTTAGACGCAACTTGCAACGCGTCTTGAAGTTGGTGGTTTATATCCTTCGCTCGCGCGGCTTGATTGGAATTCACCGGTTGACCAAACCGGAGCAGGACTTCCGGACGCTTCTCCTCCCAGTACGTGAACTCAACGGCGAGCGGAAGAAACGTGACATCAACCGCTCTCGCGGCCAGATGACTGAGGCCGGATTCAAAGGCAACATTCGTGTCCCGCACGTCAGCAAACCGGCCCTGCGGGGTGATGAACAGAAGGGTGTTCGGTTGATCGAGCAGCGCCTCGCTGGTTCTCAGGAACTGACGGGCTCCGCTGATGGATTTCTTTTCCACACCGTAAAACCCAAGCCACTTGAAGAATCCGTATTTGCGGAGCATCGCCGCTTCGATGGGGGTGTAAGGAATCCGATCAGCCAGCAAGCGACGCCATACCACCAGCCCGATCATCGGATCCCACCACGAGGGGTGGTTGCCATAGATGACCAGTGGCCGGTTGTTGAATTGCGAAAGATCAGGCGCCCCCAGGATACGCACTGAATGGAAATTCTTGCGAACCAGTTTTTCGGCGTAGCGGGCGAAGAAGCGGGTGAACCAAAGGGTGTTGGTCGGCAGGCCCGACCGGAGCGCGGACGTCTCGTCCGCGCGAATTTTCCCCGGCCGGACAGGCGGACGAGAGGTCCGCGCTCCGGCTTTTGGTTCGATGGTGGCGATCATGTTTGGTCTGAGCCTCCTCACGTGGGCGGCTACGTTTCTTTATCAGCTTGCCGCGCGGGCCAATGTTTCCTCCTGGCGCCCGGGCAGAGGAATGACTTTCTTCGCTCCGGTCACGTCGTTGTCCAAAGCATCGGCCGCGATCCAGCCGGACATCATTACCATCGGCATGCCGGGGCCGGGATGGGCCGCGCCGCCGCAGAGGTAGAGATCCTTGAAATCGCGGTTGCGGTTGTTCGGCTTGAAAGCACCGAAGAACCTTCCGTGCGACGCGAGCCCGTAGATGGCACCGTTCAACACGTGGTATCGGTCATTGATGTCCTGCGGCGTGAGCGCGGATTCGCTGACGATGCGGTCCTCGATGTCTTCCATGCCGCCGGTGCGTTTGAGTTTCTCGATGATCGTGCGGCGGTATTCCGAAAGCATCTTCTTCCAGTCATGGTGGTCGCGCAGATAGGGCGTGTGTACGAGGACATACATTGCCTCGCCGCCTTCCGGGGCGACACCGGGTTCGGTGGACGACGGCGCGCAAACATAGGCGGTCGGATCCGGAGCGGGTTCGCCCTGTTTGTAGATCGCTTCGAATTCCTCGTGCGGATCGCGGCTGAACACGAAGTTGTGATGGGCAATGTGTTCGTAGCGTTTCTTCAATCCGAGATACAGAACCACGCCCGAGCAGGCCGGTTCGTATTTGCGCCGGTTCAAAAACGGTTTTGCTTCCGGACCACCGATCAACTCGCGGAACGTGCGGACCGAATCACAGTTGGACACCACCTGAGCGAGGGGGATGGCCTCGCCGTTCGCCAGCACAACGCCGCTGGCCCGACCGTTGGTGGTGGTGATTTTTTCCACCTTCACGTTGGGGCGGATTTCCACACCAAGTTCGCGCGCCAGCTTTTCCAGGGCAACGGGCACTGCCCGGGTGCCGCCCATCGGATACCAGATGCCCTCGTCGGTTTGCATGTGGGCGATGCCACACAGGACCGCCGGTGATCCTTCTGGCGAGGAACCAACGTATTGCGTGAAATGATCCATCATTTGTGAAACGCGCTCGTCAGGAATGTAGTTTCGCAGCGTCTTGGCCACCGTGCTGTGCATGCGCATCGTCAGCACGTCCTTCAGAATCTTGGGATCAAATGAGGTCTTCCATTCGAACATGTCTCGAATACCACCGACGGCTTTGTAGAAGAAGTAACGCTGCGAAATGTCGCTCAACTTTTCGGACAGCTTCAGGAAGTCGAGATAACCCGTGGCATCCTCCCGGCGTCCGGTCAGGTTCACGATGTTGTCCGCCATGGTTCGCCCGTTCTTCACGAGATCGAGCACATTGCCGTCCTCGAAAAAGCAGCGCCATTGCGGGTCCAGTTCCACCATTTCCAAATAGTCTTCCAGGCGACGGTTCGCCTCGGCAAAGATGCGACGCAGGACGGAGGGCAGCGTGAGAATGGTCGGTCCCATGTCGAATCGAAATCCGTCCTGTTCCAGCTGGGCGGCCTTTCCGCCCACCCAGGAGTTCCGTTCGAACAGGACGACTTCGTGACCACGGGCGGCGAGCGTGCAGGCTGCGGCGAGTCCGCCAAGACCGCCACCAATGACGCCAACTTTTTGAGAATAGTTATTTTTCATGATGAGAATTATCTGGGAGTTCGAGGTTGATTGCGAACGGCGGAAATGGTTTTGAGCAGGGCCCGGAAACGTTGACCCAGCGAGCGTCCGTGACACAGTTGAAGCAATGACTGAAACAAAGGCGCGTCTGCTTCACGAAACGGTTTGTAATGCATCCGCACACGGCTGCGGTTGGAGATGACGACTTTCGGTGTCGTCATCTCCAGCAGGCCTTCAGCACCGCGGGTTACTCCGAACCCGCTCTGGCCGACGCCACCGAACGGCAGCCGCGGATCCGCTGTGGGCGCGATCAGGTCATTCACGATCACGCTGCCGGCCCGGATCTGGTCGGCGAACCGACGGGCGCTTTTGGGGTCGCGTCCAAACACACTGGCGCTGAGAGCGAACGGGCATTGCGAATTGGCGGCGAGCGCTTCCTTGTCACTGTCCACCGTCACGATGCAGGCCACCGGCGCGAACGTATCGTCACGCAGCACCTTCATTTCAGGTTGGGTTGCACTGAGGACGAGTGGTGCGGTCGCGTGATCCGCGTGCACCGTACCGGACACGACGAACGCGCCTTCCGCCATCGCCTCCTTCACCCACGGCAGCCACCGCTTCGTTCCATCCACGCCGAGCCGGATGGGATCGGCGGATTTAAGTTCCTTGCACAAGGCGCGGGTAAAATCTCCCAGTAGCTGCCGTGGAACAAAGATTCGTCGGGGCGCGATGCACGTCGCTCCGCGATTCAAAGTGAGACCAAATCGAATCGCCTTTGCAGCGAGATTGACATCGGCATCGGTGCGGAGAAAAACGGCGTCGCAGCCGGAAAGTTCCATGATGGCGGGCGTCAGTCTTGGGGCGAGTTGGGCGAGGATTTTCCGGCCGGTTTCCGCTGAACCTGTGAACACTACCTTGTCGACCCCGGCATCGATGGCCGCCCGGGCGGCCTCGGCTGACTCGGGCAGAACTTGAATCAGGTCGGGACTGAAGCCGCCCCGGATCAGTGCTTCCCGGAATGAGAGCATCAACTCCAACGCGCCGGGAGCGGGTTTGATCCACACGGCGTTCCCGGCAGCAAGTGCTTGAAGGACCTGAACACCGGCGAGGTAAAGCGGGTAGTTGCCGGGGGCGATGACGAGAATCAAACCGAGCGGCTGGCGATGCACTTCGCTCTCCACACCCGTCAACCAACTGGGGCGACCGGAAGTGCCAAGGCGTTTTGGGGCAAGCAGCCGGGTGGCGTTCTTCGTGAGAAATTTCGCTGCGTCCAGCAGGGGAATCAGTTCGGTGGCCAACGCTTCGGCCTGGGTGCAGTGACGGTGAGCCGCCACCATGCGAGCGAGTTCGTCGGAGCGGTCGACGAGTTCCGCGGCACTTCGTTTGAGGCATTTTCGGCGTTCGGATACTTGTTCCGACACGGAGTGAGATTGAGCCTGCTGGCTTCGCAATTTGAGCAACCCTAAGTCGAGTGACGAACCGCGAGAATTCAGATCCGATTGGGCAGTATGTTCGCCTTTACCGGCGTCCGAGAAGAAGCTCCAGTTGCGGTTCTTATGACTGTGGGTTGTGGTGCTCATTACGCTGCCTGCAAGGTCTTCTTTTGCTCAGATCGAAGGGTGAACGACCCGATGTCGTCGGCCTTCATTCCAATGTCATCCAGTAAAAGTTTGGCGGAGATGCGCGCTGATTCGAAGATCACCGGGAGACCGCTGCCCGGGTGGGTTCCGCCGCCGACGAGATACATGCCGTCCACGTCTTCAAACCGGTTGTGCGGGCGAAGTGTCAGCATCTGATCCAGACCGTGCGCGAGGTTGAACGTCGCGCCCTTATGGATCTCATAGCGCGTGTCCCAATCGGCGGGCGTGATGACCTTCTCATAGCGGATGCGTTTTTGAACGTCCTTGTAACCGGCGGCCTCCAATTTCTTGAATAGCAGCGCACGATAACGTTCCTTCTCCTGGTCCCAATTCACGTTCTCGGTCTTGTGCGTCACCGGGGACAACACGTAAAGAGTGGACTGTCCTTTCGGTGCGAGCGTGGGGTCGGTGACGGAGGCGTTCTGGACGTAGAATGAAGGATCGTCTGACAACGCGTGCTTGTTCTCGATGTCGTCCAGATTCTTTTCGTAGTCCTTGGCGATGTGAATCAGGTGATGGGGCATGTCATACTGGCCCTCAATCCCGAGATACATCATGAATGTCGAGCAGCTGAACTTTTTCTTTTCGATCTTCTTGTCGGTCCAACGGCGGCGCAGTTTGTCCGGCACGAGCTTGTGCATCGCCCGCGCGAAATCAGCATTCACCACCACGGCGTCACCGTGCAGGTTGCCAGTTTTGGTCCGCACACCCACCGCCCGTTTGCCGCTGAACAGAACTTCCTCGACCGGCTCGCTCAACCGGATTTCCACGCCGAGCCGACGGGCGACGCGGGCCATCGCCTGGGTGACGGCGGCGCATCCGCCGATGGGGTGCCAGACGCCGTATTCGTATTCGAGGAAGGAGAGAATGGAGAACAAACTTGGACAGCGAAACGGCGACATGCCGAGATACTTCGACTGGAAACAAAATGCCAGACGGACCCGGTCGTCCTTGAAAAATCTCTTCAGGTAGGTGTCCACAGATTGATGCGGCTTCAGCAAGGGGAGCATTTTGAGCAGGCGAAGGTTGATCAGGTCTTGCCAGCTCATGAACGGGTTCTCCAGGCAAGGTTGCATGCGCTCCAGTTTGACGCGGTTTTCGTCGAGGAACCTCTTGAACCCAGGCGCGTCATCTGGCGAAAATTTGGCAATCTGTTGTTCCATCGTCGCCACGTCCGGGCTGGCGTCGAGGTGTCCGCCCGAGCCGAATTGAATCCGATATTGCGGGTCCAGTTTGACCATCTCCACCTCGTTTTGAAGCGTCGTGCCGGCCGCCTCGAAAATCTCGTTCAAGATTCGCGGGTAGAGAAAGAACGTCGGGCCGAGATCAAACTTGAATCCGTTTGCTTCAATCGACGATGTGCGTCCTCCGACAATTGGAAGCCGCTCGATGATCGTCGTTTTCACACCGGCGCTGGCCAGCAGAATTGAAGTGGCCAAACCTCCGGGACCGGCGCCGATGATGACTGCGTTCTTGCTCATGGGAATGCTTGCTTGGTTCGTTGAAGGTTCAGGCTGCCATCGACTGCGTTTTCGGCCGGTCGATTTCCTCAAACTGATCACGCAGCTTGGAGAGTGCGATGTTCTGCAGCTGCCGGATGCGTTCACGGGTCAGCCCAAATTTTTCAGAGATTTCCTCGAGTGTCTTGCCGGTGCCGCCGTCGAGTCCGAAACGCTCCTGAATGATGGTCAGTTCACGCTCGTTGAGGGATGAAAGCATTCCGGTGACAAGCCCGTGCATCATCTTCTTATCGAATTCCTCGAACGCCGTGGGCATGGATTCGTCTTTTACGACGTCCCCCAAACGTGTGTTTTCATCTTCGCCGAGCGGTGCGTCCAGCGAGTTCATCGAGATGCAGGCTTGTTCCATCCGCTGCACAATGCGGTCGCCCAGTCCCAGTTCGGCGGACAGCTCTTCGCGATCCGGATTGCGACCGTACATCTCCTGCCACTTGTTCTGCGTCTGGCGCATCTTGAAGAGCCGCTCCTGCACGTGGACCGGGAGACGGATCACCTTGGACTGGTTGGCTAGGGCACGCCTGATGCCCTGCTTGATCCAGTAGCAACCGTAGGTCGAGAACTTGCCGCCCTTCGCGGGATCAAACCGCTCGACGGCTTTCATTAAACCGATGTTGCCTTCGTTGACCAAATCCAGGAGCGGAAGACCGAGGTTGTCGTAGTCCCGGGCAATCTTTACGACCAACCGCAGATTCGCGCGAATCATATGCTCCCGGGCGGCCTCGTCCCCTTTCTTGATTCGCGCCGCCAGTTCAATTTCCTCGTCCGTTGTCAGCAGCGGCACCTGCCCGATCTCCTGCATGTAGAGCTCCACCGGACTTCGTCCGACACGGTCCGCGCGCTTCTCAATCGCGTCGTCTGATGGCGCGTGCGCAAACTCAAGTTTGGCAACCGTGCCCCTCTTGGAGTGACGCAGCGCTTCGCCGGTCGAGGAGGTTTGAGGCCGGGAACGGGGGAACACCTGATGACTGATTTTTTTCATAGCTGTTTCTTTGTTCAACTTATGTCTAATCTATTGTTTATTGTTTGTCTAATTTTTTTATCACTTTGTTCAATGTTTGTTTAATTAAAATTGACTAACGGCGTTCTTGTCTCACATTCGTCTAATTAGCACGGTGTAACTTTTAGATTTAACCTTTTGGTTATAAAAGAGTTACGAACCGTGCAGTCAAATTGAGTCCTCCTATGAGTGAAGATGGATTGTTACACCCGATCAAAGTGACGGCCTTGAAAACGGGATTGAGCCCGCACCTGATACGGGTTTGGGAACGACGGTATGGTGCCGTAAACCCCGAGCGCACGGACACCCACCGCCGGATGTATTCGGAACCGGAGATCGAACGGCTGAAGCTGCTTGGGGCGTTGACAGCCGCCGGTCACAGCATCGGAAACATCGCAACCCTGGAAGTGGGTGCGCTTCGCGCATTGATCGTGGACAAGCCGTCCCTGCCGGCATCTCAATCAAACGTCCAGCGCCGGTTGGGCCGTCAGGAACTGGGAATGGAGTTCGTCGAGTTGGCGACAGCCGCCATTGCCGATCTGAACCAACGATCCCTCGAACGGGTTCTTGAAGAGGCAGCCGTGGCCCTCGGTCAGCAGGGAGCTCTTCTCCACGTCGTGGCGCCGCTGGCGGAAGAAGTCGGGAGCCTCTGGGAAAGCGGGACCATCGGCGTCGCGCACGAACATTTTGCTTCCGGCATTCTCCGCACGTTTCTCGGCAACATGGCCCGGCCCTTCGCCCCGAACGAATCGTCACCGCACATTCTGACCGCCACGCCCACGTCCCAACTTCACGAGATGGGCGCGATGATCATCACGGCCGCCGCCGTCGCCATGGGATGGCAGGCGACGTTCCTCGGCGCGAGCATCAGTCCGGTGGAAATCGCCGGTGCACTGAAGCAGAAACCCGCGCGGGTTGTCGGCCTCAGCATTGTTTACCCGCCGGACGATCCGCTCGTCGGGAAGGAAATTGTCCAACTCGGCCAGCTGTTGCCGCGCAATGTAAAGTTAATGGTCGGTGGCCGGGCGGCCGCGAGCTATCGCAACGCGATCGAGGAGGCCGGAGCCACCATGACCGGTTCCTTGGAAGATTTCATGAAGCAGCTGCAACAGGTCCGCCAAGGTTAGCCGCGTAGAAACCAAGATCCCTTCGTCGTCGCTCGCAGTTGTCGCGACAGAAGATCAGAAGACCGGCAGTGTCCTGGTTTGCGTTTGGCGGAGCGCGACTGTGCGCGAAGCGTCAGTCGCAGCACATCGGCATTGTTGCGACTGGTCTGCGACACAGCCGCGCTCCAACAAATCAGGACACTACCAGAAGAATCGGGGTGCATCCTGACACCGACAGCGGTGGTGGCGAATGGCGGTCCGGAGACAACGTGTTTCCGGACAGGAAGCCGAACTTCGGCCTAGTCGGAAAGGTTGCGGTGAGGACATTGCCCGGAGACCGGGAGCTGGAAGCGTCCGAGCACTTTTCCCCGACCGGGAAATTTTCGAGTGCTCCAGCAAAGCGCAGCGACGATGGAGCTTTCGCGCGGACGGGAAGCTCCGGTCATTTCAGTGCGCTTCGAGCGGGCGAAAGCGGTGCTGAGGCCACCGCAATCCAGACGCTCCGCGATTTTGTTGGGCGCTCATCAAACGTCGCGGAGCGTCTGGACTGCGGCGCGTTCACCGCCGCTTTTTCAGCAACGCAGCGGGTAACCGGGTCGGCGAAATTTGGAACGACTCCGGCAGAGCGCAACTCCAAGTTGCTGTCGCGTGTCCGCGTGTCCGCGTGTCAGTCCGTCGGATCGTTGCCTCGCTACCCCACGCTTTCGAACGCACCCCGGTGAATGCCAGTTCAGGAGAGTTTCTCCGGCGCAAAAATCTACCGTCTCACCTGACGGCTGGAGGCTCGGGTTCGGTCACTTCGATCTGGTCGGCGATCTCCGGCGGAATGGGGACGGAACCCATCGAACCGTCGGGTTGATGGGCGACGCAGACCACGATGAGTTTGCCGCGCGCAATCTCCTGTTTTTTGTCGCCGACAATCTTCCGGAAGATGATCTGGTGTGTGAGCGTCTTCGCCTTCTTCTCGATCACGCGCAGGTGGATTTCCATCTCTTCCTCAAAGCGGATCGGTCGTGAGTAATCGCACGAGGCATGCACGCGCGGGAAACCCACCGGCGGATTGTGCTTTGCCATCACGACGGAATGCCCGAGCGAACGGTAGAACGCGTGCTCCACGGTTTCCATGTATTTGAAGAAGTTCGAGAAGTGGACGATGCCCGCCATGTCGGTCTCGGAAAATTCCACGCGACGGCGGACGGTAAATTCGCTGGGCATGATCAGGAATTGGCAGGTTCTTCGGTTTCTTCGTCGGAAGGTTCCATGGCCGCCGCCTTCGCGGCCTGCCAGGATTCGGCGGCCTCCTCGTAGACCACGAGCAACCGTTCCGCCATGAGATCGATCGAGAACAGGTTGTGGGTGTTGGTCCGCACCTGTTCACCGTATTCCCGCGCGAGCTTCGGTTCTTTCAGAATTTTCTCGATCTTGTCCGCCAGCGCGACGGGATTCGGCTCGGCCAGAAATCCACCGCCCACGGCTTCCATGATTTCCGGGAACGCCGCGACGTTGGGTTGCACGGGGGGGATACCCGCCGCCATGGCTTCGATCAGGTAAAGGCCGAATGACTCTCCGTACGTGGCCGGGGTGCAAAACACGGTGAGCTGGCGGAAGAAGGCCAGTTTGTCGCCGCGCGTGAGGTTCGGATACCACTCGACGTCGCTCAGACATTTGGCCTTGCGCATCTTGTCCTTCATCTCCTGGACGAACGGTTCATCGCCCGGTCCGCAACCGCCGCCGACGCGCAGTTTGAAATGCGGAACGCTCTTGCGGCTCTTCAGTTCGATGAACGTGTCGACGAGCAGACCGAGCCCTTTCTCCGCGCACATCCGGGCGAAGTAACCCAGCGACGGCGGGTGCGGCGCGACGGCGGCCTGCATGTAGCCTTCCAGATTGATGCCGTTGTGAACGATGCGCATGCGTTCGGGATCGATCTCCAGATTACGCATCATCTCCGCAGCGTAATACTGGCTGGGCGTCACGAAGAGATCCACCTCCTGCGCGCGGTGAATCATGTGCTGCCAGCAGACGTCGCGAAACTTCTCCGGCAGTGAGTTCACAAAATAATCCTCGCCCTGCAAGGTCACGACAACCGGCACGTCGAGTTCCCAGCGGATCTTGCGGACCATGCCCAGCATGAGCGCGTTGGACAGCACGATAACGTCCGGTTTCTCGTCCTGTGCTTTGAGAAACGCGATCAGGTCGTCGAGTTCGCGCACCTGATTTCCGGATTCGCCGAGCAGCATTGACAGCGTCAGTTCACCGACATCTTCCGGCCGGGTTTTCACGGCACCCTTCGCAACCATTTTCAAAACGAGTTTTGAACCGGCGAGTTTGTGAATCCACTTGGGTGCTTTGCGGAAGAGCTTGGATTTCTGTTCGAGGTAAACGTTGAGGCCGCTGAAAAATGTAGGGGTGCCGTTCGTCTGGTCCGGTTCGTCCAGCGTCAACGGCAGATAGAGCGGCACCATGAGGACCTCGTGCTCCCGCTTGCGCAGCGCCGCCACCAGCGCGTTGTCGCGAAAGCAACCGCCACAATACATTCCGCCGGCCCCGGGTGTGATTTGAACGATATTCACTAGATGGCGCGACTATGCCGGACTTTCCCGATCCGACGCAATGAAAGAGGAATCAGGCCACGAGTTTCGCGTCCGGCGATGTTTTGGGCATCCCGTAGGGCAGATTTTCCGGAATCTCGGCAAACTCAGCGATTCCCTTCCAGAGCTTTGAAAAATCCTTGTTCACGTCGCCGGACAGGCAATCCGTGATGTCGCCCGCGAGTTCGGGGTACTTTTCGATCACCTGTTTGAACGAAAAGTTCGGGGCGTAGAACGCGTAGATCAGCTTGCGCATGTTCTCGATTCCTTCGCGCAATGAGGCGGCATACGCGGTAAACCGCGACGCGGACAAATCGCCGTCAATCAAACCCTGATGAATTTCGTCGGCCGCCATCACGCCGGATTTCAGCGCGAGCATGAGACCGGAGGAAAACACCGGGTCCAGGAAACAGAACGCATCGCCGACCAGCAGCAGACCGTCTTCCCCGCAATGTTCGGAGTGAAATGAATATTCGCTGGTGAGGTAGTAATCGCCGGTCTGTTCGCCTGCGGCAAGGTGCTCTTCGATCCAGGGATTCTGCTGCTTCTCGCGATCAAAAATCGCCTGGGGATCTTTCACCCCGTCGCGGCTGAGATACTTGCCCTCGGCAACGACGCCCACGCTGACCATGTCGTCATGTTGCGGAATGTACCAGAACCAGCCCTTCTCGGAAATCATCGCCACGGTCGTCGCACCGGCATCGACGCCCTCATCGCGTTTCGCCCCCTTGTAATAAGTCCAGACCGCGACCTTGTTCAGGTTTGGGTCCTTCTTCCTCCAGTGGCTGCGCACGGCGGCGAAGGCTTCCTTGCCCGAACAATCGAGCGTGATCTTGGCGCGATACTCTTTCACCTCCCCGTCGGGACCGGCGGCGCGAACTCCGGCCACGCGGCCGTCTTCGCGAATCAATTCTTTCACCGTGATCTCATGCAGCACCCGCGCACCGTTCGACTCGGCCTTCTCCTTGACCATCACGTCAAATTCGGAGCGCCGGATCTGCCACGTCTGGGCCACGGTTTCGCGATCATACCGGTCGAAGAAATAGAACGGCTGGGACGCGCGGCCGCGCGGAGAAATGAACTGCACCGAATACTTTTTCACGAACGCGGAGGCGCGCATCTGATCGATCAACCCAAGCCGCTTCAGCGGTTCGTAGGTGAAGGGAAGCAACGATTCGCCGATGCGATAACGCGGAAACGTGTCGCGTTCCAAAACCAGCACGCTGCGACCGTGTTCCGCGAGCGTCGCGGCCGCGGCCGATCCGCCCGGGCCGGCTCCGATGATCAATACGTCGAGTTCAGCTTCGTTCTGCATGGGTCAGGATAACCGAGGTTTCAACTTTGCAAATCGGCAGGCGGGAGAATTTCGACAATTTCCGCGAGCGGATGGTTTTTGGGATCGAACAGGGTGTTGCGTCGACCGTACAATGTATGTTCGCCTTCAAGTTGCAACGCTCGGTTGATCAGATCGTCCGACTGGATTTTCAGATAGGCCTTGGGACGACTCGAATGAACCACACCGCATGAGGCCAGGATGTGGCCCAACGGTTCGCGCTCGGCGAGAATCAGTTGCCGTGCTTTCGCGGGAAACAGGTCCAGCATGATCTTGATCGCGCCGAATTCAACCGGCTTGCCGGTGGCGTTCAGTTCCAGCACAACTTCGCGAAAATAGAATCCGTTCCGCTGGTCCCGGCTCAACGCACGAATGTGAATCGTGTCCTTGTGAAACGCCTCAAGGGTCGGCGTCATGTCATTCTGGTGAACGAGCAGTGACCGGTACGGTTCGGGAACCGAATCACCGTCCACCTGATCAATGACCGGCAACGGCAACCGCGCCTGGGCATAAAATTCATCCAGCGGGTAAGCCCAGGGGAGGACTTTGGTGGCAATCGTATTTTGGGGTGCGTTCATTCAGTAATAACGTCCAACGTTCAACGCTTAACTTTTAACGTCCAGATTTCCGGCTTCTCGCGGTTTTGAGACTGCTTGCAAAAATTCGAACAAGTTCGTCTGTCTCAGTTATCAACATTTCAACTTCGGAACGATTTTTCGTCAAAGGTATGCGCTGAATCAACTGCCGCCAGCGCAACGTCTCCCTGAGCTCCTTGAGGCAGATGCTCATCTTGTGGATGAAATCACTACGCTATTCCGCCGCCTGAGCTTCCCCATGATTGGGCAGTGGTGAGGTGCCAGAACGCAGCAACTGTCCAGCGACGTGATGCCCTGCCCTCGACTGCGGCAAGCTCTCCGTCAAGCGAACGATCGCCGCCGCAAACTCCAACAAACGTTCGTCCAAATCATAGGCTTGGCCGTCGCCATTCCTTGCACGTTGAACGTTCGATGTTGGGCGTTGAGCGTTCATCCGTTACGCATATCGCCCCGTCTCATGTTCGGGTTTGAAGAACTGGTGCAGCAACCGGTCGATCTGCATCAGGCCGTCGCGGGTGACACCGATCTGGTCGCCGCCGTTGGTGAGGAAACCCCAGTCCTTCAGAGTTGCGAGCGGTTTCGCAAACTGTTCACGCGGGTCTTTGCCAAACTTTTTGGTGAACTGCGCGGCGCTCACGCTGCCAAGCTTGAGTTGAAGCATGAACTCACGGATATAGTTTTCGTCAGCGGTCGGTTCGAGCGCCCGATAGACGGGAAGCTGACCGGCCTCAACCGCTTCGACGTATGGATCGAAATCGTGATGGTTCTGGTAATGCATCCCGTTCAAATGGCCGAAGCTCGCAACGCCGACGGACATGATGTCCGCGCCGTTAAACAGTCCTTCACGGTAAACAAATTTCACCTTCGCCGGATCTTTCACAACGGTCGTCGCGCTCGTAACCGTGTAGCCGATCTTCTCGAATTCATTGTAAGCGTAATTCACCCACCGGCGTTTCGTTTCCCAGTCCGCGACCGGTGCGACCAGTTTGCCCTCGGCTTTCATCTGCTGGAAAATGCCGGTGTTGAATGGCACTTCCATCTGGTAAATCGTCACGGAGTCCGGGCGCAGGGCGACGGCTTTTTCGACCGTTTCCTTCCACTTGTCCTCCGTCTCCTCGACCATGCCCGCGATGAGATCAATGTTGATCTGCGGGAAATCGATCTCACGAGCAAAAGCGTAGGCGCGCTGAACTTCTTTGGAACGATGCGCACGTCCGTTGATTTCCAGAATATGATCGTCGAAATGCTCAATGCCGAGGCTGAGTCGTGTCACTCCGAGGTCGCGAATCGCCTGGAGCTTCTTGTCGGTCAAAGTGCCGGGTTCTCCTTCAAAGGTGACTTCCTCGACTTCGTCCCACGTCAGCATTTTCTTCATGCCGTCCGTGAGATATCTGAGTTGTTCGGGTGAAAGATAACTGGGGGTGCCGCCACCGAAATAAACGAACTTGGGTTTGCGTCCGCCGATGAACGGTTTGCCAGCGTAGACCGCGAACTCCTTCAGCACGGCGTCAAGGTAGCTCTTGATCGCCTTGGAATCCTTGTCCGTGTAAACGCGAAAGTAACAAAAGTGGCAGCGCTTCCGGCAAAACGGGATGTGCGTGTAAAGACCGAGCGGAACGCCGGGGCGAGGTGGCTGCTCGAGTG
>JBDNGP010000304.1:0-3000 GCA_041689265.1 Verrucomicrobiota bacterium | reverse complement strand
TTCCCGAACCGCCCCCGCGGGGGCGGTTGGGGAAGAAGGCAAAGACGGCGACAAAGCCGCCTTTACCCAAAACTAAAAACCTGATAAACCAACAACAATAAAACAAGAGAATCTCAACTCCAAGAAACTCAGTACACTTCAACCGGGCTGTAGCGAACCATAGAGAACCTTTGAGGAAAAGCATTACCACCTAATTCTTGCAGATCTTCAGCCTTAAAAACCCCGTTAGTGTAGCCGTTGTGATAAGGCTTAGGGTACTTATGTATTTTGTGGAAACCGCCATCCTCAAAGATGGTTTCCATTCGTCCGTCGCTAACGAGTTCGAGGCGCTCCGGCAGGCCGGGGGATTCCGAAAATCGAGAAAGATTGAAGCGGTAGCCAAAATCGGGGTCGATATATATATCCCATCCAGTTGACCACATAGGTTTCAACTTTTCACCCAAATTGGTCTTAATGTACTGATCTGAACAGTAGGCCAACCAAATCGGGAGTAGGTCAAACCCTTCCTCGTAAGGAATCTCTCCTAAATAGACGCGAGACTTTGCCACGATTCTCTTGATCGGATCGCCGAATTTGTTGGTTTCCGCGACAAAAACTAGGGGTTCCTCAGTCTGGAGATAGTCAAGCTCGTAAACGACTCCGTCAACGCGGGCGTAAGACGCTCGAGCTCCGACGGCATCTTCGAAGCGAATATCTATTTTCCAATCCTTATCATTGCGTGTTACGTCGAAAGAAAAACTATTTGTGACCGATTCAAAGGTAACCGACCCATCCATAAACACGCGCTTATTGACGATTTTTTCTGCTGTTCCCGACAAACGAACCGCCGCTTCTACAGACAAGCAGCACAGAACGCTGAGCGAAACTAGAAGTTTTGGCGTCATAAAGTACCTCCCACGATTACTTCCTTCCCCGTGGGTTTTTTTAATTTGACATATTTGGTTGCCAAATGTCAATAAACTGAACTGTCGGCGGGAGTTCAAAATGAGACTTGCTGTGGGAGCAAAATGAGACCGTGATCAGAGGGAGAACTTACCGAGGATGTCTGGCCAGCGGTTTTGCGAGTGTTGAGGGGCTTGGGAGACGATCCAGAACTGGTTTTGCGGATGGTGGATGAGAGTGACGCAATGGCGGGAGGTCGCAGTGATGGGCCAGCTACGCCCCAAGAAGTCAACTTGATGGTCGGCATTGACGCGCCGTCTCAGATGCAGGGCCAGATGGAGATCGAGCAAGCTTGGATCAGGACAGGGACGGATGAGGTTGCGCTGTTCCTCCAGGGCTTTGGCGCAGGCGTCATCCGGGGATAGTCCGGTGGTGCGGCAGACGGTCCGGTTCTGACGGGCCAACTCACTGGCCAGGACATCCTGGGCGCTGGCGTAATCGGAGATTTTCTCGTAGGCCAGAAGGGTGACCAGGCGCTTTTGGAAAGTGCCAAAGCGCCGCTCGATTTTCCCCTTGGCCTGTGAGGGCTGGGAGCGACCAGATGGGAGACGCACAGGGCGGTGAGGGCGCGTTGGAACTCGGAACGGGGATCGAGGTTGTCGCGGGTCGACTCATGGCCGAACAAGGCCAGGCCATCGGTGTAAATGGCCAGAGGCAGGCCATGAAGGGTGAAGGCACGGCGGAAGTGTTGAAAATGGTGCCAGGTGGTGTCGGTGGGGACGAAGACCGCGTGCAGGAGTTTGCGGGAATGATCATCGACAGTCAGCAGGAGAGTTTGTTTGTCCTCCCCGGGCCACCACTGGTGGATGGAGGAATCGTGCTGCCAGAGCTCCCCCAGTCGGGCGCGTTCCCACCGCCGCCTGGGTTTGGGTGCGGGCGCGGGCGCATTGACCAGCAGGGGGAAGTGACGGCGGGCGTAAGCGGCGACCGATTTACGGTCCCGTTGAAAAGCAAAACGGGCTGCCAGTTCGTCGGCCACGAGCTGGTAGTTGGGAGGTCGTCGTCGCTTCATTTTTCAATTCTCTTTCTAAGAGAATCCCCTGTCCATTTTTTCCAGTACAGATCACAGATGTTTGCGATGGGACGTTTGATGACTATCCGCATTTCCACACTCCACCCCTTCGGTGTCCTCTTCAACGAGGCAACCCGGCCGGAAAACTTTCGGGATTTGCTACTGGTATCGCTGGCGGATCTTGGTATAGTGCGGATAGGAATGGGATCTTTGATGAAAAGGAAAGTTCTCCAGATTCTACGCCAAACTACGTTCACTCCATTTGAATTGACAGTGCTCATTGGCATCAGTGCGGTGCTTGCCGCCCCGATTCTGCCGGTCGTGGGTCGCTCGAAGGGAACAGCGCTCAAGGCAGGGTGCAGAAGCATTCATCGACAGGTCATACTGGTCTGGCAAATGTATGCTGACAATTTGGGAGGGAGGCTTGCATCCATTGTAATCGGCAATCATGGAATTCAATATCCCACTTGAGTCGCCGGCGATTTATGCGATCGGTCAGAAAGGCAAAACACCGATCTGCGCCTCGACCCGAGAACATCGCTCCTTGCATCGTGCGTGTCCAACACCGAGGTCTGCAAGCGCCCCTCCGGCAAGCCCGGTCTCGCTCGAAGTGTCTCGATGAACAACAAAATGAATCGGATTGCTTTTGAACCGAAAATCGGCAACGCGGCTCGGGGAAGTTACGACAGTGATTTCATGATGTGCCGCCGAGCAATGAGCCAGCGAAAACCGGCATACCTGTTCGTAATCCCAGATGAAGTTTCTGACGTCGTTTACGAGAGGGACTTCGTGATGGACTCGACGAACACCGGAAACTTCGACGAGATTGGGACCCCTAATTAGGGCTTCCTGAAAAAGTCCAGAGAGCCGGTTTACAAAGTCTGAGGGTTGGGGGTCCATGAAGGGAAGGGTTCCAACGGATCGGATTGTTTGTCTGAACTCCCAGGATGGCGAGCAGCCCCTTCAGCCCCATTGTTGGCAGCCAAAAAAGAACCTGCCTCAGCCATTGGTCCAGATTCAGCACGATGAACCCGATGTGAATGACG
>JBDNGP010000303.1:0-6092 GCA_041689265.1 Verrucomicrobiota bacterium | reverse complement strand
TAGGAGACGATGTTCATCGCCTCAAGTGGGCTGCGCCAAAAATAAAAAGTTTTTTCAAGCCCGAAGTGTCAATCAAAACGATCTGGACCGATCACATTTTCCACGAATTTTTCGGTCACTCCTTTTTCGGACAGGCTCTTACAAGGAATCGATCTCGAAGCTGGCCCAGTCGCGCGCCCGAAAGATGAGCGCGGAAAACCGTTTCGACATGGGGAAGAACCAAGTGATAGACCTGCGCGAACAACTTGGTAAGTGCATCATCACCGCAGAAAAAACAGGGTTGGTCGTTTATGGTGGAGGCAATAATCCTTACATGTATTACGGCAACCAGGAACAGATTCGCGAGGGCGCGACGGTGCGCGAGCGTCAGGCGATCATCACGATTCCCGACATGACCAAGATGTCAGTGACATTGAAAATTCACGAAACTCACATCAAGAAAATTTCCAAGGAACTGACGGCGCGTATTACGTTCGACGCGTTCCCGGATGAACAGTTGACCGGTCGGGTGACCAAGGTCGGGGTGCTGCCGGATTCGAAAAATCGTTGGATGAGCCCTGATCTGAAGGTGTATCTCACGACCATTACGATTGACGGGACTTACGAGTGGGTGAAACCCGGCATGAGCGCGAAGGTTGAGATTCTCGTGAATCATTTGAAGGACGCGGTCTACATACCGTTGCAGGCGGTGCGCACCCAGAAGGGCAAGTCGTACTGTCACGTCGTGAATGGCCGGTCGACCGAGGAACGTGAAATCGTGACCGGGGATTTCAACGCAGAATTCATCGCGGTGGAGAATGGCCTGAACGGTGGTGAACTCGTGATGCTGCGTCCGCCGTCCCGCGAGGATTCAGAGGACGAAAACGAAGTCATTGATGTTGAGCCGGTTGAAGACGCTCCGAAACAGCAGGCTTCAGCCAGGTAACTCGCCTTCCACGCATGCTATCCAGTAAGCTACTCTCGACCATCCCCATCCTGCGGTGGCTGTTCGGTGATCATCTGCGGCGCACTGTGGAGTTGGCGGTGAAGAGTCTGTGGCTTCACCGGCTTCGTTCTTTGCTGACCGTTCTCGGTATCGTGTTCGGTGTCTGTTCTGTGATCGCGATGCTGGCGATTGGAGAAGGAGCCAGTCACGAGGCCCAGGAACAGATCCGGAATCTCGGCAGCCAGAACGTCATCCTCAAAAGCGTCAAACCGCCGGAGGAACAGAAGATCTCCAATCAGCAGAACAACTTCGTGCTGCAGTATGGTCTCACCTATGCCGACGTGAAGCGGATTCAAGAAACGATGGATGATGTGTCAGTGATCGTTCCGGGTAGGCTCATGAGGGAATACGTCTGGAACATCTCGCGGCGGCAGGACTGCGAGATTCTCGCAACGGTCCCATGGTATCCCGAGATGCGAAATCAACGGATCGCCGAAGGGCGTTTTTTCAGTGAACATGAAATGGAGGACCGGACCGCTGTTCTGGTTCTGGGCGCGTTGGCGTCGGAGAACTTGTTTCCCTCCGGTGGCGCTCTCGGCAGCGATGTGCGGATCGGTGAACTTTACTATCGTGTGATTGGTGTCATGGAGCGGACCACCAAGATCACCACCTCGACCGGAGTCGATGGCGATGGCGCTGCCGCCGTTCCCCGGGTGTTCATGCCGCTGGACACAGCGAAGAACACGTTTGGCGAGGTGCTCGTCAAGCGCCGGAGCGGCAGTTACGAATCGGAGCGCGTGGAGTTGCACGAAGTGACGGTAAAAGTGCGCGACCGCGATCGCGTGGTGGCGGTTTCCAACGCGATCAAACATCTGCTAAAGGAGACGCACAAAAAAAAGGATTACGACGTCGTGGTACCACTCGAATTGCTGCGCCGGGCCGAACGAACCAAGCAAATCTTCAACATCGTGCTGGGATCGATCGCCGCCATCTCATTGCTCGTCGGTGGGATTGGCATCATGAACATCATGCTCGCCAACGTGACGGAGCGCACGCGCGAGATTGGTGTTCGTCGTGCGTTGGGCGCGAAGCGGAGCGACATCGTCACTCAATTCCTCGTGGAGTCCGTGCTGCTCTCGGGAACTGGTGGTTTGATCGGTGTGGTTCTCGGTCTCGCGATTCCATTTTTCGTCACGCAATTCGCGAACATGATCACCATCGTGACGTTCTGGTCGCCGGTGATCGCGTTCTCCATCTCGGCGTTGATCGGTGTTGTGTTCGGTTTATACCCCGCACAGCGAGCCGCGCAGATGGACCCGGTGGATGCACTGCGGCATGAGTGAATTCTCTCGCAAAAACTGTTTATTGATAAAGCTGACAAAGGAATGGGGGCACGGGAACGGGTCAGAATTCCTCAGCCCAATTCACTTGCCTCGCTTCGTGCTCTCCGTGTCTCCGCGGTAAATCAAGTCAACTTTCCCACCCATCCGTGCGGGCAAGTCTCGACGGACCTTAATGAATTTCTTTGTCCGGTTTCCCTTTTGGCGGCTACCTACTGGCAGACATGTGCGCGCAATCTCGATCATTGTTGAAGGAATTTGTTGAGCATCGCTCGGAGTCCGCATTCACGGATCTTGTGCAGGCGCACATCGACCTGGTGTATTCTGCCGCCCGCCGGATCGTCGCGGGGGACACCCATCTGGCCGAGGACGTGACCCAGACGGTTTTCGCGGATCTTGCCAAAAAGGCTCCCCGGTTGCCGGAAGAAATCATCCTCAGTGTCTGGCTTTACCGGCGCACTTTCTACGTCGCGTCATCGATGATCCGCACCGAACAACGTCGCCGCCACCGCGAACAGGAGGCCCTCGCCATGAATGCCAACCATGAACCCGACGCGATCGACTGGGCGTTGCTTGAACCCCATCTCGACCGCACCCTGAACGAACTCTCCGAAGCGGACCGCCAGGCGATCGTTTTGCGGTTCTTCGAGAAACTGGATTTGCGCGCCGTCGGTGAACAACTTGGCGTGGGCGAGGATGCCGCGCGAAAACGGGTGAGCCGGGCTCTCGAAAAGCTGCGGACAAAATTTGCCAAACGGGGATTAAAACTTTCGGTCACCGGCATCAGCGCGTCCTTGCTGGCGAATGCCGTCACGGCTGCGCCCGTCGCGCTTGCTGGCCAGACCGCGACGCTGGTTCTGGCCGGATCCGTTGCCGGGACCGGCATGATTTTCACCATTCAACAATTCCTATCCATGAACGCCGTCAAATCCATCGCTGGAATCGTGCTCGCCGCAGGCATCGCCGTTCCGATGATTCTTCAACACCAAACCATCGGTGCACTGCACGCCGAGAACGCGACGCTTGCACAAGAATTCGCCGAGTTCGACGCCTTGCGTGCCGAGAATGATCGGCTGGCCAAACTGGCTGTGGACTACGTGGAACTTGAGGCCTTGCGAAAGGAACACCTCGACCTTTTGCGCCTCCGCGGCGAATGGACGCTCATGCGAAACCAGATCGAGGAGTTGCAGGCTGAACTGGAACGGCAACGGCTATTGCTGGCCGCCAAGTCCGCGAGCGAGGAGGACCCGGTAGCGGATGAAGAACGAGAAAGGAATCGGCAGGTCACGATTGAAGCGCGGATGGTGGAACTGCCTGTCGATTCAAGCATCTGGCGGGAGTTTGGGTTCCGCGCTCCGTCCAGCGCGAGTGACGGGGGAGCGAACGGTGTGTTGAACAGTCCGGACACTGCGAAATTGATGGAGCGATTGGCCGCGGCGGAAGGAGTGGACGTGATGTTCGCACCGCGAGTGACGACGTCAAATGGACGTCAGACGCAGATTAAATCGGTTGAACGCAAGAACGTCATCACCGACATATCGAACGGTGTGGCCACCACAGGGCAGCTTGAAATTGGTCCGGTGATTGACGTTCTCCCGTCGCTGGAGAAGGGCGGCCACACGATCTCATTGGACATGGTCATCTCCCTGAATCGATTGTTGACTGTCGATGAGCGGGAGGCTGCGGCGGCGGCAGGTTTGCCGCCCGAATTCGCGGAATTGCCAATGGTTGAAGAACGTCAATTTAAGGCGGCCGCAAATATTTGGGATGGCCAGTCGGTTATCATTACCGGTGGTCGTTCGACGCACTCCGGCGGAGCAAGAGCGTTGATGGTTATCGTCACATCCACGGAGATTGATCGCGCTGGCAAATTTTTGGTTGTGCCAGTCAACGAATCCAGCCGATAGGAACCGAAGTGACGAAGCGAATCGAAATACTCGCTGTGTTCCGGGATTGCTGGCTGGGCATACGCGCTTTGCCGCCAAACAAACGACGCTATGAAGGAGGTGGAGTGAGACCTCCGGGCGAACTTTTGAGTGTGTTGGCGGATTGGAATTTACCGGGTCGATCAAAGCGTAGTTGGATTCGCCGAAGGCTCGCTCGGAGAGACTCGCCCCACCTTTCCGCGTGGAATTTTGAAGCAGCACAAAAAAACGCGAAAGCGTCGTGGACTGCGGCAGGCTTTCTGAAACTGTTCGCGCGGCTGAATCCTCTGCTACCATTCCCTTGCCTCGCTCCGCGTTCTCTGCGTCTCCGCGGTAAATCAAATCAACTTTCCCAATCCGTCCACGTCAGAAAATCGGCGAGGGCGGGGCGGCCGTCGTGACGCCAGGTGAAGGGTGGGTCCTGCATTTTGCCGACGGGACAGATCCTTGTGACACCCCAGTTCGCGAGTTTCTGGGCGATGTCGGTGGCCCGATCATCACCAGCGGCGAGGGCGACGGTGGAGACTTTTCCGTGAACGGGTTCGATGCCTTTGATCAGAGATTCGAAGTCGTGGACGGGTTTCACGTAGATGAACCGGTTCAAACACGACACGGAAAACTGTGCTTCCGATTCGAAGACCACCGTCCACGCCGTCGAGCCTTCGCTGGTCCAATGTTTCGTGTCCGGAGAGTGCGCGGCCCGCATTTCGTAGATCGAGCGGCGGCTGGCGATCTGCGCCGCTTCCTCTGCGGTCAACGAACTGCGAGGCCGGTCGGCGTCCACTTTGGCCAGTTCATCGGCAAGTCGACCGGCGAAGACTTCGGGCGGAATGTCGGGATTGTGTTCCACATAAATGACGTGCGGCGAAAGGCAGCCGGATTGGTCCCACGCGGCGACATCTTCGGCAGCGCGTTGGATAAGCTTCTTTGCGTTGAATCCACCGAGCGTTTCTTTCGTGATATACGCGAAGCTGAGTTTGTTTCCGTAACCGATGAACGGTGTGTTCTCTGGGATTCTGGATCGAATATCCGAAATGGTTTCGTCCGATCCGCTCGCGGTGACGAAATCAGATTCTTCGAACAGCGCTGACTCAAGAGTCTTGTTCCCTCCCGGCCAGTCGGCGATTTCGATGCAGGAACCCAGCTTGGATTCCAGGTCGTAAATCGAATGGGCGAACAGCCGCGGGATGAACGCGGCGCCGGACGCGCATTTGATGAATTGCGCGGACTTTCCCAATAGCGACAGCACCATCAGTTGCAACGTGGAGCACGGGAGCGTTCCGGCAGTGAAATGCGCAATGAGTTCCGGTCCGCGAGCGAATGACTTGCGCCCGGTCTTTTGTTCGACGGACGAGCTGACAAAGGAATCGAGGCGGTGTGGATCGCCAAGGTCCTGTTGGAGCAAGGCGAGCAGGGCTTCACCGTTGAGTTGTTTGAAGAATGTATCGAGGCCGTGCCGGAGAACCGGAAGTGAGAAGCCGGTTTCTTCCGGGCCTTTCTCGAGAGCCAATTTTCGAAAAGGAAAATCGTCGTCCAGCCAGTTTTCGCCGAGGTCATCGAGCAGCTTGACGATCGCGGGCACGTTCTTTGTCGCAAGGTATTGGGCACGATTGCGTTTCAGCGTCTGGGCGGCATCCGTGATGATAGTGCCGGACAGCACGGAGTTGTTTCCCAGATCGGCGAGAAAATAGTTTGGAAGATTCATTCGGTGTGCCCGGGTAGTGTCCTGATTCAATTGAAGAATTCCAGACCAAGTTCATCAGGCCTGTTGCCTCATAACTGAAGGACACCGAAGGGTTTCATGGATTGGGCTTCCATTGCCTCACAACCTGGACACCGTAGCCTTTTTGGTTTTGGGTGTTTTGATTCGTGGTTGAGTTGCTCTTGGAGCGGGTTCGGAGC
>JBDNGP010000302.1:0-4397 GCA_041689265.1 Verrucomicrobiota bacterium | reverse complement strand
TGTTGTCCGTTTCATTTTGCGAACGCCAGGGGGAGGGACTGGTTCCGGTCGCCCTTCGGGCTCCCTCCACCAGTCCCTCCCCCTCATGCCTTGTAGTGTATTGATCTTCCCTTTGAGGTCACGGACTCAGAAACGGCGGGACTCCATCAATGGAAAAGGGATTGGAATTATCGATGGCATTGTGTTGGAGCAATCCCAGGTTCCGTTTACTACACGGTGCAGGACATCGAGAAAAAGTCTGAGGGTGGTCATTACGTCATTCACGCTGGCATATACCCTGAAGATATTATACTGATCGAGAGAGGCACAAAGAACGCAGAATCGGGTCGCCGGGAGTGATTACCCGGCTCCCACACCACCCGGCATGCGGCCCGCACCGGTCGGCCTCGTTCTCACGACTTTGGGAGCAAGTGCCAAAATGCGCCCGGCCGAGACGACTCCAAACGCAGTGCCCGAGGTTCGGAATGGCTGATGAGACGCGCGATAGGAACTGAATGAAGAACTTCCTCCAGGCTGGTTGCTGACGGTGGGACGTCACGACCCGCCGAGCCAGAGCGTGACCAGATCTTTTCCGAAGAAGATCCAGATGACGGCGGCGGCGGAAATGTAAGGGACGTAGGCCAGCCGTTGCTGGCGGAGCGTGAGTCCGACGGCGGCGCCAAGGACGGAACTGATCGTGAGCGTGAAGAGCACGCCGGCCCAGCCGGTGAACGCCCCGATGGCGGCCATCAACTTGACGTCGCCCAGACCCATCGCCTCGCGCGGCAGATCAATCGTGTCCGCCTGCAGCGACATGTAGGGCTCCTTTTCCGGATCGAGATCCTCGTCGTTCACGCGCAGTTTTCCGGCGAGCAGGCTCACTTCAATGTTCGCATTCCAATAACAACGGTCCGCCAGTTCGAGGCGGTCCGAGTGCAGGGTGATCGTGTCCGAGCTGCGATAGAAAACATCCTCGTAGGGAATGACGCGGTCGGGCAGGTAGAGCGCTTCTTCACCGAAGATGATTTTGCTGCCCTTCGGAATATCGATCTGTTGACGACCGAAGATCAGCTTCCCGCCGCGCACGACGGCGTAAAGCAGCCCGCCGCCGAGCGCGAGACCGATGAAGCTGTCTTTCATCGCTTCGAACCGCGAAGCCGTGTTGTGGATCTCTGGCACGAACAGCGACATCATCACGCCGACGCCGATTCCGCCGAGGGTGATCTGATCGGGAATGATCAGGTGCTCGAAATCTGTGGCGGTGCCGACGATGAACCCCGCGAGAACCGTGCACCAGACCAGCGCGACGAGCGGAGACGCTTCTCCAAACTGCAGCCAGCAGGCGAGGAATGCGACCCCGGTCAACAGTTCGATGATGAAATAGCGGACCGAGATTTTCGCCTTGCAGTTCGCGCATTTTCCACCGAGCCAAAGCCACGTGAACAGCGGGACGTTGAGGTACCACGGGATCGAATACTTGCAGTGCGGACAATGCGACGGAGGTGAGACGACGCTTTGATCCAGCGGCAGCCGGTGGATGCAGACGTTGAGAAAGCTCCCCACCATGCAGCCGAATCCGAACAGGACCACGGACCAGAAATGGAACGGCACCTTGGCCCAGATTTCAGGATCAAACACGTTGTTCATTCAGCACTTTTTTCACCCGTAAATATTTGTTTCCAAAGCGGCGCGCATGACGTCGCGCGGCGCGGTCCGTCCGGACCAGAGTTCGAGGGCGTCCGCCCCCTGGTGGAGCAGCATGCCGAGGCCGTTCGCTGTTTTTGAACCGAGTTCACGTGCCGTTTTCAGAAGCAGGGTTTCTGCCGGACGATAGATCATGTCGTAAACAATTCCCGGCTTGTGGGCCCGCATCCAGTCCTCGTCAATCGGCAGCAAATCGTCCGGCTTGAGTCCGAGCGATGTTGCGTTCAGCACGAGATCGACGGTCGAGTCCGGGTAGTCGAACGCGATTTGAACGTCGGATTGGTTCGCACGGATCTCGTTGGCGATCTCCTCGGCCTTGGCGTACGTCCGGTTGATCAATGTTAGTGAAGCCGGTTTTTCCGAGGCGATTCTCAGGGCGGCGGTGCGACCGGCTCCTCCGGCTCCCAGCAGGAGCACATGTTTGCCTTCGATCTGTAGGCCGAGGTCTTCGTTGATCGACCGGATGATTGCGTTGGCGTCCGTGTTGAATCCGACTGAACGTGTTTTTGTCGAAGAAACGTCGCCCAACAGGCCGACTGGTCGCCATTCGCCGGTCTCGGTCTGGCCCTCGAATCGAACGGTGTTTACGGCTCCCCAATTCTTCGCGGCAGGATCGACGACATCGACGATGTCCACCGCGAGAATCTTGTGGGGGACGGTCAGGTTGATGCCGATGAAGCCCATTGTCTGGGCCCCGCGGATAGCTTCCTTTAATTGATCCGGATCGACGTCGAAGGCGAGATAGCGCCAGTTTAGCCCGAGTTGCGCGATGCCGGCATTCTGCATCGCGGGAGACGCGGAATGACGCACCGGATGCCCAAAAACGGCGCAATAACGGGTGGAGGCATCGATCAGGCTGGCGGGCGGACGCGGCACGGGCGGGGTTATAATTGAGGCGGTTGGGGCAGGGAAGCACAATTCGGGCAGGTTGCCGGTTGATCGGGGTGCGGAATGTCTGCATCCTGCCGTCGGCGACAGTTTTGGAATCATTTTGCAACCGGTCGCTCTAAAGAACGAATTGCCCGTGGATGCCGCCGAAAAAAAACGTTGGATACAGCTGGCTCAGGAGGCCGGTGCCGTGGCGCTGGTGTCGGGGTTGATCTGGATATTGACCCTGGTGTTTTTGGACGAGCCGCTGTTGAAGATCGTCGCGCTCATTCTCCTGCTCGGCGGCATGATGGTCGGTTTCGGGAGCAAACGAGAATTCCCCACCAGAAAACCGAACCTGCTCAAATGGGCGGTCAGCCTTGTTTTCATCGCGATGGCGGCCTGGGTTTTCGCCCCTCCAAGGCCCGAGGCGGAGATCGCGTGGGAACCGTATTCGGAGGCGGTGATCCGACGGGCTGCCGAGGCGGGCCGACCGGTGATCATTGATTTTTATGCGGATTGGTGTCCGCCCTGTCGCGAGCTGGATTCGCGGGTGTTCACGCGCAAGGAGGTGGCTGATGCATTGGCACCTTTTGTAACGGTGCGCGCCGACTTGACGGATCAGAATTCACCCGCCAACGCGGCAATTTCGGAGCGTTATTCCGTCTCAGCCCTTCCGACGGTGGTGTTTATCGGCAGCGACGGGCAGGAGCGGCGTTCGCTCAGATTGATGGGCTATGAGGCGCCCTCGCGCTTTCTGGGCCGTTTACGGGCGGTAAAATAACCCGTCCACCCCTCCAATTCGGAGGTGTGCGGTGAAACGCTCATTCCCATGTTTGCGCTTTTTTCGTATGATCCATCAACTCTCGTCATGTGTACCGGTTCACCGGTAGGATTCCTCTACCGTGAGAAGTTGCTACGCCCTAATGGACTTTTTTCAACCAGACCTGACTGAGAAGACACAAGAATTCTATGAAACCTTTCGTCCTTCCTGGCCGTCCTGACTTTTTACCCATCGTCCTCATCACCTACCAAACCAACCTATGAAGAGTATTCTAACGCGAGTTTGCGTCGCGGTCGCCGGCCTTGTGCTGGGTGTCCACACATCATTTGCCGCCGGAGGTTCATTTCAATTCGAAGGCGGACTCATGGACGGGCTCAACCCCGCCGAGGGCGTCTATGACATGACGTTTTCGCTGTACGATGCCGACGTCGACGGGACCAGCGTCGGGACGTACACCAACATGGCGGTCGCGGTGATCAACGGCCTGTACGAATTCCAGCTGCCGTTTACGCCCTCCGAACTGAATTTCACCAACTGCTGGATTGAAATCGCGGCAAAGCCGGCCGGCGACCTGAATGACCGCACCCTGCTCAATCCCCGGTCACTGCTGGTCAACGTGCCGTACGCGTCGAAGGCCGCGCAGGCCTCCGGGGTCACGCCCGGAAGCATCGGCACCGAAAGCCTTCAACCCGGCGCGGTCACGGCCGACCAGCTCGGCCTGTCCTCGGTGACATTGGAGAAAATCAACACTTACGGCGCGGCGGACGGGCAGACGATGGTTCTTCGCGGTTCGGAGATGGTGTGGGAAAGCCTCGCCTACTGGAGTCTGCTTGGAAATGACGGGACGGTGCCGGGGGTTGAATTCATCGGAACCTCGGACAATCAACCGCTGGAATTCCGGGTGAACAATCAGACCGCGCTTCGGTTGATCCCGAACGCGAACGGTTTGAGTGTCGTGCTGGGCGGAACAAACAATGTGGTCGGCCCTGGATTGTTCGGCGCGGTGGTCGGTGGCGGCGTGAACAACGCCGTGGACGCCAACACCGGAACGATCGGAGGAGGA
>JBDNGP010000301.1:0-19872 GCA_041689265.1 Verrucomicrobiota bacterium | reverse complement strand
CTCCGAACCCGCTCCAAGAGCAACTCAACCACGAATCAAAACACCCAAAACCAAAAAGGCTACGGTGTCCAGGTTGTGAGGCAATGGAAGCCCAATCCATGAAACCCTTCGGTGTCCTTCAGTTATGAGGCAACAGGGGGGGTGGTTCATCCGTTGAAACCACCAGTTACCGGCGGAAATCTCCGGCGTGAACAGTGCCAGTGCGGGATCAGCGACCATCGGCTCGAACCGACTCGCCGGCACGTTCGTTGGGGCAGTTTGCAGGGGGGGATCGATTTCGCGCTGTTTGTAAAAATAGCGAGATCATGGCCGCCGTTTTCGGGTCTGTCTGGGAAACCTCGGTGCTCCATCCCATGGATGCTCATAGGGCAATTGCTGGAAGTTGGCTTTTGTAACGAACGTCGGACACTCGTTTGAGGTGATCGTGTCAACAGGAAAACTCCAACTCTATTGAGATCAATGAGTTCAATGTGCAAATTGTTGCGCAAATGTGTTGAAGGAACCTTGGGACTTTGCTAGTTGAGTATTCCGAAATCTTACCATTTTGACCGAAGTTCGAGTGCCACAACCGCGAGCCATGCCCGGAATTTCCTGCTGGAGACTGATCATCGGCCCGACTTCCCCCCATCTCCGGGCTGAACGGCGGCGATTCGCAACAATCCACCGGGCTGCATAACAATCATGCGGATCAATCAGCATAGTCGATCACCGGAGTTGCTGAATCTTCGTCGAGTTGTGATTACCGGGATCGGGGTGGTTGCTCCGAATGGTTGTGATCTCAACAGTTTCTGGAGTTCCACATGGAAGGGGATAAGTGCGGCCGGGTTGGTGTCGCAGTTCGATACCGATGAGTTCGCCTCCAAGATCGCTGCGGAAGTCAGAACACTAAATTGGGACAAGTATTTTGACGCCAAGAAAATCAAGCGCTACGAGAAGACGATCAAGTTCGGTATCGCGGCGGCGCGCGATGCCGTCGAGGATTCCGGGCTGGACTTGTTGGACGTCGATCCGGATCGCAAGGGAATTGTTGAGGGAACCACGGTTAGCGGATTGCAAACCATCTTCAAGACCCACGAGAACTATCTCAGCCGCGGGGCAACGGTTGTAAATCCGGTCAGCGTGGTCAACGGATACTGCGGCGAGGGCAGCAGCATTCTGGCGTTGGAACTGGGTTTGCACGCCCATGCGATCACTTATTGCTCAGGCTGTTGTTCGAGCAATGACGCGCTCGGTTACGCCGCCCAGATGATCCAGATTGACGACGCGGACATCATGATCGCGGGAGGAGCCGACGCCAACATCTCCAGACCTCTCTGGGCAAGTTTCAATTCACTGAAAGTCATGACCCGGAGTCTGGACGATCCGGCCCGGGCGATGCGACCGTTTGATTCGAGGAGGGACGGGTTCGTGCTCGGGGAAGGGGCCGCCTTTTTTGTAATGGAAGAACTGGGTCACGCGTTGAACCGGCGGGCAAAAATATACGCCGAGGTCCTGGGCCACGGTCGGAGTTGCGAGGCGTTTCACCTGGTGGATTTGCATCCGGACGGAATCGGCGCGCGTCGGGCGATGGAAAAAGCGTTGCGCCGTTCACGGCTGATGCCGGACGAAGTGGATTACATCAACGCCCACGGCACGGCCACGCGTCACAACGACCCCGTCGAATCCAAGGCGATCGCGAATTTGTTCGGCAGTTCATCGCGTCGGCTTGCCGTCAGCTCCACGAAACCTGTGACCGGGCATCTCATGGGTGCGGCCGGGGCGCTGGAATCTGCGGTGTGCGCGCTGGCGCTGCATCATCAGGTCATCCCTCCCACAATCAATCTGGACAAACAGGATGACGCGTGTGACCTGGATTACGTGCCGGGCGAGGCGCGGCCGTACCCGATTGATGTCGCATTGAATTTAAGCGCGGGCTTTGGCGGGAAAAACTCCTGCCTTGTACTTGGGCGGGTGGACAAAAATCGGCTATGACATTTTACAAGATAACATGTCTGGTCGCCGGGCTGTTTCATCTGTTCCTGACGGTGTTTGTCGTCTCCCGGGATTTCAAATCCAAGGTGAACCGCGTCTACGCCGTGTGGGGATTTTCGCTGGCCTTCTGGAATCTCAGTGCATTCGTCAAGCTACAGGTGCCCACGAACGACTCGATGTTCTGGGTGCGCATGATCCATCTCGGGCTGGTCTTTCTTCCGGTCGGGATTTTTCATTTGTGCCTGCTCATTTCAGACGTGCGCAACCGGCAGTTGATCCCCTTTGTGTACGGGATCAACATTGCGCTCGCGCTCACGGTCATGTTCGGAGATTTCTACATCCGCGGCTACGTCGCGACGCGGAATTTCGGATTGTTCGCAAAACCGGGGCCGGCGTTCATTTTCTACACCGTGCTCTATGTCGTGATCGCGATCATCACGATCCGGCTGCTCTACCGGCGGCAAAAGAAACTCAAGGGCATGCACCGCGTGCGGTTGAAGGCGATGCTGCTCGGTTACGCGTTGCTGGTGGCGTTCGGTGCGCATGATCTGCTCCAGTTGAAACTGCTGCAGAACTACGGACTGGAAACCTATCCGTTTACAGATATCATGATCTATCCGCTGGCGAATCTTGCCGCCATCTTCTACGGATTGGTCGTCGCCTACAGCGTGCTTCAGCATCAACTGCTGGATATCCACGTTGCGCTTGGTCAGCTCGCCGCGCAGGTCGTTCGGGTGCTGTTCATGTTTCTGACCGGGTTGTTGCTGCTTCTGCTGGCGTCGTTGTTCGATCCGAACCAGAACGAGCTTTATCCCTACGTCGCGGCGTTGTGCGTCCTCCTGCTCACGTCGTTTCTCGCCTCGTTTTTCTTTCCCCGTTTCTTTGGAAAAGGGGAGGAGTATTTCGAGCGCAAACTTCTGGGGGACCGCTTTGAATATCAGGACAAGGTCCGCGGAATCATCGTCAAAATCAAAGATCTCCACGATCCGACGCTGCTCCTGGCCGAGCTGCAAAACCTGCTCGTTCGCACGATGGGTCTGCGAAGTTACCAGATCATCCTGCTGGACGAGAATACGCGCGGCTTCCGCCTGCTGGATTCGTATCCGATGCAGACGGACACCCAGCTGCCGTCCCTCAATCTGGAGTCGGCTGTTTTCAAATTCTTCAAGACCACCAGTTACAGCCATCTGGCCTGCCGCTCCGCCTATTCGTTGCCGGGTGAGACGGATCTCGAACGCCTCGCCCGCGGAGACATCGCGCAGTTCAATCCCGAGATGTGTTTCCCGCTGGTTTCGGGCGAGGACACCTTCGGGTTGTTGTTGCTGGGATCCAAGGAGACCGGCGAACCGTACACGCCGAACGACCTGAGTCTGATCAAGGAACTGGTGCACAACCTCCGGCTGGTGCTCGATCAGATCCGGCTGAAGAATCAGATTCATCTCGCTCAAGAACAGGAAATGCTTGGGAGAATGTCGCGCGGACTGGCGCACGATTTGAACAATTTGTTGACCCCCATTCAGACCTGTCTCCAGCTGGTTCAGGCGGGAATCACGGACAAGGAAACGATGGACGAAATATTGCCCATGGCGGTGTTGAGTATTGAGACGATCCGTTCGTACGTCAGCGAGGCATTGTTCTTTTCCCGGAACCATTCGTTGAATTTGAAAACCGTCGACCTGAACGAGGTGCTCAAGACCTCCGCCGGCCTGCTCTCATCTGAAGCGATGCGAAAAAAAATCCGTATCACGATTGATGGAGCGAACTGGGCGCGAGTGAAGATTGACGAGGTTCTGATCCAGCGGCTGATCTGTAATCTTCTGAGTAACGCCATCGATGCGACCCCGGTGGGCAACTCGATTCTTCTCAGCGTGCTGCCGCTGCCCCGGACCGAACGCACGCGCGACTGGTTCCGCGTCGTGATTCAGGACAGCGGGGAGGGGATCAGCCCGGAAAACTTGAAGCGCGTGTTCATGCCCTACTTCAGCACGAAGAACACGGGCGACAAACGCAGAGGTTTTGGTCTCGGGCTTGCCATCGCCAGGAAAATCGTTCATCTCCACGGCGGCAACATGGTTATTACCAGCGAACACGGACAAGGAACCACTGTGCAGGTCGATCTGCCCAGCGATCCGCCGCCGCGACCGCAGAAAGTTTCCCAGGATCTGGCGGTTGAGTTTGCCACATGACAACCGTCTGCGTCATCTCCGCCGAACCCGATCTCGCCAACGCGATCGCGGGGTTGCTGGGCTCCGAATTCTACCGGGTGCTGCCGCAGACCGACTGGACGGAAGACGTGGCCCGCACCACCGCCGATGTATTTGACGTCGTGATCGTGGACGCCGAGCTGACCTCGGTGCAGCCGCTCCGACTGGTGGAACGAATCAGAAAACGACTACCGGACTGCCCGTTGTTCATCTTCTCGAATGACGGACAGAAAGAATGGGAGGAAGACGCGTATCTGCTGGGGGTCAGCCACATTTTTGAAAAACCAGTCCGGGCCCGTCTGCTGTGTGAAATGTTGCAGCGGTTTCTCAAGCCAGATGTTTCCTTACCCGCCCTTACCACTGCTTCCGCGCCCGTCCATGAACAGACGCGGCACGAATCGGCGCCCGGATCGACGCGGGCGCTCGAGGTGTTGCGCGACTATTCCGCCGTGCTCTCGCACAGCCTGTGTGCGGAGGCGCTGCTCAAACAGTTTCTGCTGTTCATCCGCCGTATGATGGGAGTGAACCGCGCCGGTATTTTCCTCCGCACCGCGCCCAGCGCGCTGAGCAACGGCGAGAACGAATCACAAAGCCACCGGTTGCGGCCGGCCTGCGCAATCGGGCTCGCTCCGGGCCTGCTCGAACACTTTGAGCTCACACTTGATTCCGGCGTGGGCAGGCACCTCCTGCGGCATGGCCGGATTTTGCAGGCGCACTCCGAGGAAGTCCGGCAGGACTCCGCAATCCGTAAAGAATTTGAACTGATCGGAACCCAGGTTGCCATCCCGATTCTTGATCGTGAATCGCTGATTGGCGTCGCCATGTTCGATTCGCGGCTTACCGGTGAATCGTTCTCCAGCGAAGAGCTGACGCTGCTGTTCCATCTGCTCGAACAGCTCGGCTTGGCGATCCGCAATATTTGGCTGCACGACCAGCTGTCCGCCAATCACGACCTCATGGCCGATGCGCTCGGCCATTTGAGCAACGGGTGCGTGGTGGTCAGCGCGGCGATGGAGATATTGCACGCCAATCAGGCCGCGCGGGCGGTATTCAATCATCTGGAGAAAACGACGAGACAAATGGAATTCTCCGACTTGCCGCAAACCATCGGCGGCAAAGTCTTTGAGGTGCTGCGGGACGGGCGCGTCGTGGAACCCTTTCGATACAGTCCTAAAGATCGACCAGAGGCACTTTACAAGGTCTCCATCGCGCCGTTTCAGAAGCGCAACCCGGCGTCGCCGAACGCGGCGCTCATCCTGATTGAAGACTACTCGCAGATCGAGCGCCTGCAGAAGCTGGACATCGAAGCCGCGAATCTACGTCTGGTGAAACTCATGTCCGCGCGACTGGCCCATGAGATCGGGAATTCCATCGTGCCGTTGTCCACCCATCAGCAGCTCTTCACGAAGAAATACCGGGACGTCGAATTTCGGGAATCGTTGAACGAAGCTCTGTCCGACGGCGTGCGGCGGGTTTCAAGACTGGTCAAGCAGATGTACTTTCTCGCGCGCGACTCGGCCGTGTTGATGGATTCATTGTCCGTCTCCCAGCTGGTCGAAGAGGCGTTCAAGGATGCGCAGGAAATGCACGCGGAGAAATCCGCCTACCTGCAGTACGAGAATGGCGACAAGACGGTAATCCCGGCGTGCGAGAAGAACGGTCTTCGTTACGCGGTCGCGGAGATCATGTTGAATGCGTTGCAATCGAACGCAGCGACACCCCAGGTGCGGGTGCGCACGTCCAGGCTGGTTGACCGCGAACGGATCGAATGGCTGTGTCTCGATATACAGGACAACGGGCCGGGCTTTACACTGGAGACTTCGATTAAGGGGCACGAACCTTTTTTCACCACGCGCAACGTGGGCGTCGGACTTGGTCTGACAGTGAGTTTGAAGATTATCGAGACCCACAACGGCCGGATGGAAATCCAACCTGCGAACGGTGGTGCTCCGGGATTTGTCCGTGTGGCAGTCCCTTTGCTGCCGCCTGCTGACCCAGACATTCCTCCAGTTCAGGTTGTGCGACCTGTTTCTGCCAAAGTCTGATTCCGTAACCCTGCTTAGAGCCCAATGAAAATGACTCGCAGCCTTGCCCTGCCCAAATTACTTAACGGTCTCGTTCTCACCCTTGCCGGCGCCGCAATATCTCCCAACGCTGTCCAAGCTTTGGGCATCCGTGTCCCAGATCAGGACCCGTTCGCCATCGCCCGCGGTAACGCGTTTGTCGCCACCGCGGACAATCCGTCGGCAATCTATTACAATCCGGCCGGCATCACACAGCTCTCCGGACACAACCTTTCACTGGGGGCGAACGTCCTCTCGGTTTCCGATAAATACACCTCGCCGACCGGTGCCGAATACGAGACCGAGAGCAAGGTTCACGTCCTTCCTCAGCTTTACTACACCTTCTCCCCGGAGAGCATCCCGTTTTCGTTCGGGCTCGGATTCTACACGCCGTTCGGCCTCGGGGTCGAGTGGCCGGACCAAACGCCGTTTCGTCAGCTGGCGATCAACGGCGAGATCACCTACGGCACCATCAACCCGGTCGCCGCGTGGAAGATCAACGAGAAAGTCTCGGTCGCTGGTGGCGTGATGGTCAACTACGGCGACACCGCATTGACCCGGGGATTGACCCCGGCCGGGTTTCCGCCGGCCGGGAACAATCTTGATTTCAACGGAGACGCCTGGAGCGTTGGGTTCAATTTCGGCGCGCGTTGGGAGATCACGGAGCAGCATTCCGTGGGAGCCACGTATCGCAGCGCGAGCAGCATGAATTTTTCGGGGACCACTGTTTATTCGCCGGCTGTGTTCCCGTCCGGGTCCGGCCTCAGCTGATTTTAAATTCCCGCAGAATGTTACCTTCGGGTATTCGTTCCGGCCCACGCCGAAGTGGAATCTCGAAATCAACGCGGACTGGACGGACTGGAATTCGTTGAACACGGTGATCCTCGAACAGACTGCCCCCGCGCCGAACGTCTCGCTGCCGTTCAACTGGCAGTCCAGCTGGATGTTCCAGTTCGGCGGCACCCGCTACTTTGAAAATGACTGGAGCGTGAGCGCGGGATACATCTTCAGCCAGAACTCCGTTCCGGACGAATGGTTCAACCCGGCGATTCCCGACTCTGACCGCCATGTGTTCAGTGTCGGCGTCGGCAAGAAGTTTGACCGCTGGAGTCTCGACGCGGCGTTCCAGTACGGATATGGCCCCACCCTGACCGTTACCAATGCCGTGACCGCCTACAACGCGGCGGCCAATGGAGACTATGTTTTCAACAGCTTTGGACTGGCCCTCTCCGCTGGTTATCGTTTTTAGTGCTTGCACCAATGGCCAATTTTTTCTAAGTCGATCACTTCACCAGCCATATGTCCATCCTATCAGTAGAACCCGTCCCGAAGTTCGGAGAGGTTTCTCCTCCGAGAACACAGGGGGTCAAGATGCACCGTCGTACCCTGCTCATCGTTGATGACGAAGAAGGACCGCGCAAATCCCTGCGGGTCATTTTCAAGGACGATTACAATCTTCTCATGGCTCACGACGGCGAGTCCGCGCTACAGCTGGCCCGTGAACACACGATTGATGCTGCGGTTCTGGACATCCGCATGGAGGGCATGAACGGCGTGGACCTCCTGAACGAACTGAAGAAGATCGATTCCGGGATCGAGATCATCATGCTCACCGCCTACGAGACGATCGAAACGATCCGTCAGGCGCTTCGTTACGGCGCGTGCGACTATCTCAACAAACCGTTTGATATCACGCAGATTCGCGCTGCCGTTGAGAACGCGATGGAACGGCGCGGCCTGCACATCGAGATCCAGTCGAACAATGGCAAACTCGATGAACTTCAGCACGAGTTGCAGAACCAGCATTTGCAGGAGGAAATCGTCCGGTCGCGCGGCGACATTTACGCCAGCGTCATCCATGACATCAACGGCCCGCTCACGATCATCATGGGCTTCATCCAGATCATCAACCGGCGCATCGGTGACACGCACCACGTCGACGGAGAAAGTCTGGATCTGGTCAAGGACCGGCTCGGTCGCATCAACCGCCAAGTCAACAACTGCATCGAGATTTCGCGCCGCTACCTGAGCTTTCTCCGGCAGGAATCGGGTGAACGTTCCAGCGTCGCCGTCAATCAGGTCCTTAGTGATCTCGGTGAACTGCTCCGCGTTCATCCAAGCGTGAAGAAGAACAAGCTCTCCGTTCATCCGCTGGAGGCGGACGTGGTCGTCGGAGTCAACGGAGTCGATTTCATCCAGATACTGCTGAACCTTTCAATCAACGCCCTGCAGTCGACGGACTCCCCTCATGACGTCGAGATCACCGGGGCGTTTCAGGAACAGGCTCTCGATTTGAAAATGCTTCAGGATGCTGTCGGCTGTCGTGTGATCAATTGCGGAGGATTCAAGAATTCCGATCGGTTGCTGGCGGTCGCCGTGCGTGACTCCGGACCGGGCATCCCTGAGGAATCATTGGACAAATTGTTTGAAGCCTACTTCACCACCAAGGCCGAGGGGCAGGGGACCGGCCTCGGGCTCAGCATCGTCAAACGACTCATCTTCGAGGCGAAGGGCCTGCTCCATCTGCAGTCGGCGCCGGGCCAGGGGACGACGTTCACCCTCTACCTTCCGGCAACCGGGGTGAAATAGAATCCCGTCCTCCGTAACACGAGAACACCGCTCCTCATTCGGGCGGTATTTTTGTGTCAAAATTCTTTGGTCTCCCGGCTGTCGCCCGGGTAATGTCCGCCCTTCATGTCCGAAGCGGACCGCACCAGACTCACCTATCGCTACGAACGGCTGCGGGCCGTGTCAGCCGGAATCGTCGACACGGCGGGGTCCACTTTCCTGCTGTTGATTGCCGTGCGCTGGTTTGAAACGGGGGCGACCGCCAAGGCGCTCATCGCCTCCGGTGCGAGCGCGGGCCTGTTGGTCTCGCCGCTGATACTGTCGTTCGTTTCGCACCGTCAGCTTCCGGGGGCAAAAGCCGCCGCCGGCATCTTCGTGGTCGGTTCAATCGCGTTCCTGCTGGCGGCGCTGGTTCCGGTTCTACCCGTGTTCATCATCGCGGGAATGATCGGGACGGCCTCTGCCACCGTGGTGATTCCGTTGCTCACTCAGGTCTATCAGGAGAATTATCCGCGCGAGAAACGGGGACGGATGTTCTCCCGGACGTTCATCGTTCGGATCGCCTCGATCATCGTGTTCAGCAAATTTGCGGGCGATTATCTGTCGGAAAACCTGGAGGGATTTCCACTCATCCTGGGGTGGTTCGCGCTGGCGTTCGCGTTCGCCGCTATCTGCATGTGGAGGACCCCCTCGCGACCCATCTGCAACGATCAGGGGTCGCATCCGTTCCGAGCCCTTCGGTTCGTGCGCGAGGATGCGTTGTTTCGGCGGACATTGATCAGCTGGATGATTCTCGGATTCGCCAATCTCATGATGCTGCCGCTGCGGGTGGAATATCTGGCCAACCCTGAATACGGATTGCTGCTTCCCGTTGCGACGATTGCGTTGCTGACCGAAGTCGTTCCCAACGTCGCGCGGCTGTGCTTCAGCCAGGTCTGGGGCTGGCTCTTTGATCACATAAATTTCTTTATACTGCGCGCCGTACTGAACATCGGTTTTGCGATCGGCATCACGATATTCTTTGTGGGCGGAACCATTACGGCGTTCGTCATCGGGTCTGTCATCTACGGCATCGCCCGGTCCGGTGGCGACCTCGCGTGGAGCCTGTGGGTGACGAAACTGGCGCCGCCCACTCGTGTGGCCGATTACATGGCGGTTCACACATTTTTCACCGGAGTGCGGGGGGTGACCGCGCCCGTTATCGGGTTTCACGCGGTGAGATATTTTGACTTCGGCACCATGGGGATCGTCAGCGCCGTCATGATCGTGATCGCGACGGTGATGCTGCTCCCCGAAATCAGGACCTTCCGGAAAGTTCGCGAAGGCCAGCCGCTCGTGGAGGGGATTTCCGAATAGACGTCGAATCGGAAATATCCGCTCCTGCAGGAAGGCCAGGGCTGCCATCCGGCCGCTTCCTCGCCGCCCTTTCGGGCAGGGCCCGCCCCGGCTGTCCACCAATTCGGGGGAACTTTAGTCCACCATCACCATGAGCACGCACTTGGGGGCGCGCCCTTCGAACCAGTCGTGGTGCGAGCCGTCCAGTTGCACCATCACCCCGAAGCCCGGCTTGCGCTCGCGCCATTGCCGGTGCTGTTGCTTGCGGCGACGCACGGTGTGCTTTCCCTCGGCCAGCCGCCAGCGCCGCAGTGTCTCGTGATCGACCATCATTTTTTCCTTCGCCAGTTGTTCGGCCATCAGCGTCGAGCCGAAGTCCTCGTAGCGTTCCTCGGCGTAACGGGCCAGCGCCCGGGCCCGGGCCCGCAGCTCGGGCGGCTTGCGCCGCGCGCCGGGCCGCCTCCGCAGGCGATGCACCAGCCCGGCGTCCCCGTCGGCCTGATAGCGTTTCCAGATGCGCCGGGTCTGACGGTAACCCACCGCCATCAGCCCTGCCGCCTGCACCAGTGTCAGTTCCTTCTTCCTGACCCCGGCCATCACCGTCAGTCGTTTCCGTTCCTTCCCGTTCATCGTCAATGTCTCCATGTCGTGGCTGGGTTGCTACCGCAACCCGCCACAGAGGAGGACATCCTTATCGAGTTACTAGGGGGACATTCTCATGGAGTTCCGACAAGTGCCGATTCACCGCTTGACACGATGTCTGACGGTCGGCGTTAATCCGGGAACCATTATCCGCCGAAAAGTTGCCTGTTTTGCCAATGAATTCTTTCCTCCGTTTCGCCCGCTGGCTGCCCGTCTGGGTTGCCGCCAGCATCACGCTCACCTCCGTTTTGCCGGTCGCGGCGGCGGAAAAGGATCGGGACGACTGCGCCCGCAATCTTCAGTCGATCTGGAACGGGATCCAGAAATACCGTGAGCAGCACAAGAAGCTGCCGCTGCATCTGAGCGAGCTGGTGCCGGATTTTGTCGCCAGCCCGAATGTGATGATCTGTCCGGTTACGCGTCGTACGGGGGAGATCAAGAACAACGGTTTTTCCGATCCGAAACTGTCGACGTCGTACATCTACGAGTTTAGTGACCATCATGTGCCGGGCTTCGATGAGAAGGCGGATTTCACGCTGCGGGACTGGCGCGAACTTCAAATGGGCAAGGTCGGTTCCTTCGTGCCCGTGCTCCGTTGCCTGCATCATCCCCGTGTGTTGAACATGTCATTTGACGGCAAGGTATACGAAACCACCGGTGACTGGGAGGCCGAGCTGTCCAATCTGGTCGCACCGGATTCGCTCGCCCCAAAGACGCTCCTCGCTGAGGTCGAGTTCTTCGCCACCGGCGTTCGTGCCGCGAAGATCAAGACCATCGACCTGAAGAAGTACTATAACGTCAAGTTGACCGACGCCCTGCACGAGGCCAATCCGGACGGGCCGTCGTTGAAGAATTTTCCCAAGGGGCAGAACAAATTCCGCGGCATCCCGTTCGACGTTGACGGTGCCATTCATCTCCACGGGGCGGGCCTCACCACCATCCTCCCCGGCCGGTATCCCACCAACGTCAACAACATCGTGGTCGGTGAGAGTGCGGCAACCATCTATTTTCTGATCGGGGCCGGTTACGGTCAGAATGCCAATCAACCGGTGGGTTCGATCACCGTGAACTACAATGACGGACAGAAATCGGTCATCCCGCTGCACTACGACCAGGAGGTTCGCGACTGGTGGCAACCATTGCCCGCCAACGGCAACGGTGGCGTCCAGCTCGCCTGGATGGGAATCATCGGGAAAAATTTCAGCGACCAGCCGCAGGAAGGACGGATCTACCAGTTTTCCTGGTCCAACCCGCGCGCGCAGACCCCCATCAAGTCCCTCGATTTTTCCTCGGCCCTCAACACCACCGCTCCGTTTCTTCTGGGCGTGTCCGTCGAAACACCGTAACCCCGGCCACTCCAGCTGACGCAACCATCAGATGAATCCCATCCGCCAACTCATCGGGATGTGCGGCACGATGATCGCCCTGTCGGTCGGCTTCCAGTGCGCCTCGGCGGAACCGCTTCGGCTCGTCAGCTGGAATGCACAGTCGTTCACCAACGTTGCGGACCGCAGCTCCACTCTCGAAGCGCGCATTAATAGCGCGGCGTTTCATCTCAAAAGCCAGAACCCGGACATCGTTTTCTTACAGGGACTGCCCGACTGGAAAACCGCGCAGGAAATGGCCCGTGGGCTGGGCGAGGAATTCAAGGTTGTCGTCTGCTCCACATTCGCAGACACCGCCGCCGGAGAAGTCGCCATTCTGTCAAAGCTCCCGTCTGGACTGGCGTGGCCGCAGGAATGGGACGCCGTCGACGGCGAGATTCCCGCCGGCGGACTTGCGTATGCCACGCTGCGTTCTGGCGATCAGTGGATCGCGGTACATTCAGTTGATCTGCCTGACCGTGTGACCGCTAAGGCCGAACGTGAAAGGTCGATGAGGCAGCTGCTCACCCTGATCGCCGCCACCTCGGAGTGGAGGACCAACCGACCGGTCGCGTTTCTCGTGGCTGGCACGTTGAACACGGACGCCGAGGAGTCTGCGCGCACCGGCGAAACCACGCTCGGCCTCGGACGGGATGCCGGGTTCACCAGTGCGTTTCTTGACCTGACCAAGCCGGAGCGGATGACATTGCGCGGGCGGACGGAGTACGCCGCGACCACCGCCGACTATATTTTCGCCGATGAAGGAGGATTCCTCAAACCCGCCGAGGTGTTCCCCAGCATCATTTCGGATCACGCAATGGTCTCGGTTGATTGGGACATCAACGCCGCCATGCCGGTCGCCCGTCCGCAGATCGTGATGGCCGGAGATTCCGCGAATGAGCTGTTTGGAATTGAACTACGCTGGTGGGTTGCCGGACTCGGCGTGTTCGCGGTCCTGATGATGTTGCTGCTCGTGTTCCGCAGACCGCAGCGTGCCTTCGATCCCGGCCGCGCCCTGCAATCATCGACCGGTGAAAATATTCTGTTTCTCAACGAGGAGGAATCGGAGGCTGCGGCCAAGGTGGATGGCGACCCGGTCCTGACGGACAAGGAGCGAAAAAAAATGCGCCCGCAGATGCTCCGGTGGTTGAAGGAACACTTTGTTGGTTCGCTCGTTTCCCAGCGTCAGGAAATGATGAAGGCGCAGCAGACAGCGGCGCATCACGCGGACGAACTCGGACGGCGGGTGGAACGGATGCAGGGACAACTGCTGACCCGCATCAACACGGCCGAAGGCCGCGTGTCCCAGTTGGAAAGTGAGCTTGCCATGGCGAAAAGCGAGAACCGCGAACTGATCCAGGCCAATCTGTTGCTCGCCCAGCGCGAACTGGAGGAGGCGCGCCGGAAAATTCAAGCCACACGGGCCTGATCGTCGTTTTGCCGGGGGGGACGTGAGATCGCGCCGCCATTGCGGATCAATACTTCACCATGTCCCAGTCGGTTTTCAACATCGCCTTGAACCCACCCTCCAACGACTTGACATTGGTATAACCCATTTTCTGGGCGGCGTCACAAGTCAGCGCCGAGCGGAATCCGCCGCCGCAGTACATGATGATCTCGGCGTCCTTGTTCGGGATTCTTTTCTCAATGTCGCGCTCGAGCACACCCTTGCCAATGTGCACCGCAGAACGGGCGTGGCTCATCTGCCATTCGGTGTCCTCGCGTACGTCGATTAGAATCACCGTGCGATCTTCCTCTACCCGTTTTTTGGCGTCCTCGACGGAGATCTCTTTGGTGCGAGATTTTGCGTCATCAACCAGTTTTAAAAATTCAGGAGCGTGTTCCATGGACGAGAATGTAGAGCGTCTTCCGCGAAATCGAAAAGCGATTTTATCAAACAATTTTGAAAAGCCGCTGATGAACCGGCCGGAGCGCGACGCAGCCCGGGTGAATCCGGCATGAGTCTCCGAAACCCGCTTCTACAACTAGGACCTCCTCAGCCGGGCGTGCATCAGCGGTAAACGGGTTTGCAACGCGATGAAGTTTCTCCAATGCTCCGCTCTTCAAATGAATCTGAAACTGGCATACGGCAGGGGCTTTCTGGACGTCGCGTTTCCCGACGACCGGACGACGATCATCGAACCGGCGGAACAGGCCGGGTTGCCGGATGAACGGGCGGCGGTCACGGATGCGCTGGATCAGCCGATCGGTTGTGCGTCGCTTCGCGCACTGATCAAACCGACCGACCGACTCTGCATTCTGTTCACGGACATCACGCGCGCGACGCCGAACGAACGGCTGATCCCGTGGCTGCTCGACTATCTGAAAGATCATCCGCGCGAGAACCTCACGCTGCTCAACCAGCTCGGCACGCATCGTCCCAACACGCGCGACGAACTGGAGGAGATGCTGACGCCGGAAGTCGTTCGAGACTACCATGTGATCAATCACGAACCGGAGAACGAAGAGGCGCTCGTGCAATTGGGCACTACCCGCTCCGGTGCGCCGGCATTGATCAACCGTCAGGCAGTCGAGGCGGACTGGCGGATTGTGACGGGTTTCATCGAGCCGCATTTCTTCGCCGGGTTCAGCGGCGGCCCCAAGGGCATCATGCCGGGCGTCGCCGGGTTGAAAACGGTGATGAGCAATCACGGCCACGCGAACATCGGTGATCCACGAGCGACGTTCGGCCGGACCGAGGGCAATCCGCTGTGGGAGGAACTCCGCGACATCGCGCTGCGGACCGGGCCGAAGTTTTTGCTCAACGTCACTTTGAACGAACGACGCGAGATCACCGGCGTGTTCGCCGGCGACATGTTGCAGGCGCACGAGCGGGGACGTGAATTTGTACGCAAATCAGCGATGCAAAAAATGGACGAGCCGTTCGACATTGTGGTGACGACGAACAGCGGTTATCCGCTCGATCAGAATCTTTATCAGGGTGTGAAGGGGATGAGTTCCGCCGCACGCATCGTGAAGGAAGGCGGTCTGTTGATCCTCGCTTGTGAATGCAGCGACGGCGTTCCCAACGGCAGCCCGTTTGACAAACTGCTGCGTGAATCGGCGTCACCGGAAGAATTGCTGACGCGAATCGCGACTCCCGGATTTGTCCGGCCGGAACAATGGCAGAGCCAGATCCAGGCGTTGATCCAGCGTCGTGCCCGCGTGGTCGTGAAGAGTTCGTTGCCGGATGAAATTTTGCGCGCGTGTCACCTGACTCCGTGCGACGACATCGCATCCGTGGTGCGCGACGAGTTGAACCGTCTGCCGGTGAACGCTCGCGTAGCCGTGCTTCCGCAGGGGCCGTTGACCGTTCCTTACCTGAATTAGCGTCCCCAAAAAAGGACACTTCAAAACTAATGTTTAAAAAGGGTTAAGAAGTCTTGCACACCGCCGATGATACCACTAGTTAAGACCTGTGCGATTTATCGCACCCCGCCTGGCGACGAAGCCGCGGACCTAACGGTGACGGCTGTGGCACAACTGATTATGGTTTGCGAGGGAAGCGACAGGGTGATGACGTAACACTTGGTTAGGAACAACAGCGTGACTTTTCCCAGAGTTTGAGAGTAAACACTGGACCTTTTTCCCTTCATCCTTCGTTTCTTTTTTTCTTCGGACCGCCTAACGTTTTTTCCCGTGCGGCATAACTCAATTGGCGAACTCAAATTTCTCGGCATCGAATGCGGCGGCACGCGCACTGTCGCATTGCTCGCGGACTCCTCGGGCGAACTGGTTCAACGTGTCGAGGCCGGACCGGCCAACATGCGGTTGCTCGGCGCTCAGAAATTAACGAACCATCTGCACGCGCTCGCGAAACAGTTTTCCAAACCGTCGGCGGTTGCGATTGGAATGGCCGGTGTTCGCGGGACGGAAGACCAGGATCAGTTGCAGAAGATCGTTTCCGCCGTCTGGAAAGGAATCCCGAATCACATCTCCCACGATCTTGAAACCGCGCTGTGGGCTGCGGGCGGTCTGGAAACAGGCCTGCCGCGCGTGGTGGTGCTCAGTGGTACTGGTTCGTGTTGCTACGGAAAGACATTGGAAGGACGCGCCGCCAAGATCGGCGGCTGGGGCCACATTCTCGGTGACAAAGGAAGTGGATACGAAATTGGTCTGCGCGCTCTCAAGGCCGTTATTTTCTATCTGGATCGCGACTGCAAATGGACGCGACTCGGCCAGTCGATTCTAAGAAAACTCCAACTCAATGATCCGGAACAACTCATTGCGTGGGTCCAGTCCGCAAGCAAGGATCAGGTTGCCGCGTTGGCGGTCGAAGTGTTCGACGCCGCGAAACGTCGCGACAAGATTGCGCGGGACGTTCTGGCCGGTGCCGCGAGCACGCTGGCCAAGGACGCCGTCGCCTGTGCGCGGAAGCTCGCGACAAAAAACGGTACGGTTGAATTTGTTTTCGCGGGCAGCGTGCTGCTCAAACAGCCGACGTTTGCCGCGCAGATCCGGCGACTGATCATCGGGAAATTTCCGCAAGCCCGGTTCAAATCCTTGAAACGCGAAACCGCCTGGGGAGCGGTCGAGATTGCGATGCAAAGTAGGACAGGTGTCCCGCCTGTCTCCCCGAACACGCGGGCGGCTGATTCGAAACCCACTGCGCCAGTCGCCGAAGACAGGCGGGACGCCTGTCCTACGCTTTCGCCTACTGAACAGCGGAATCCGCGTTCGATGAATCTTGATCGCATGAGTGTCGAGGATTCGATCGAGCTGATGTTGAGCGAGGACGCGAAGATTTGTTCGGCGATTCGGACGGAGAAGCCTGCCATTGAAAAACTAATTAACCGGGTTGTTCGGTCGTTCAAGAATGGTGGACGGCTTTTCTATGTTGGCGCGGGAACGAGCGGACGGCTTGGTGTTCTCGACGCGAGCGAGTGCCCGCCGACGTTTCGTACACCGCCCGAAATGGTCCAGGGAATCATCGCCGGCGGGCGCGAGGCAATCTGGTCTGCGGTTGAAGGAGCGGAAGACGCCGCGGGGGCAGGGCAGCGCACCATCAAATTTCGTGGAGTCGGGAAGAATGACGTCGTGGTTGGCATTGCGGCGAGTGGTCGGACTCCGTTTGTCTGGGGCGCTCTGCGCGAGGCGAATTCACGCGGGGCAACCACTGCGTTGGTTTGCTTCAATCCCAATTTGAAAATCGACCGGACGGACAGACCGGATGTCCTGATTTGTCCGAAGACCGGTCCCGAAGTTTTGACGGGTTCAACGCGATTAAAGGCTGGCACGGCGACCAAGCTGATCCTCAACATGATTACCACCATCGCGATGGTTCGCATCGGGAAAGTGGTGGGCAACCTGATGATCGATCTGAATCCGTCGAACGTGAAACTCCGGGATCGCGCCGCGAGAATCGTGGCGGAGTTGACGGGTTGCAGCTACGATGGCGCGCGCGAAACCTTGGAGAAGAAAAGCTGGGATGTAAAAAGTGCCACTCGCGTTTTGCAGCGAAAACGGAAACCTTGATGGCCCCTTTTGGCGGCGGGTCATTCATCCACCGATATCATACTCGTCCTCGATTTGGCGGGGGATTTCGAGGACGAGGGCGAGGATGAGAACGACCACGATTTTGAAAGCGTGCGTTTCCGGCCGGAGACTAATTATCTCCTCTCCGAACCAGACAGTGCGGAGAGTTCGACGGCGTGCGAGGTCGGTGTTGATCAGTGGGAGCCCGAAGCCTGGGCCTCCAATCTCGACATGGTCAATGCGTGATCGATTCGAAAAATGGCAAACGACCACGCCGGTTCAGGGCGCTGACGCCCTCAATTTTGAATAGCGCGCCATTGCTTGATTCGATCGGCCATTTCATCCGCATCCGTGATCTTTGCAAATTCCTCCCACGGCACTGTTTTGTAGAGCTGAACGACACCATCCTTCCAACAGCTGAGAATCGTGCGGCCGTCCGGACTCCACGTGGCATAAATCAGTTTCGAGTCCCGGGTGATCTGAAGAACTTCCCGCCCAACGGGACCGGTTGGGTCCCAGACGCGAACGACATTTTCCAACGCCGTCGTCAGGACACGTGACACGCCGGGATCGGGATTGAATTCCACGTTGGTAATCCGTCGCTCGGCACCTTTTAGAGTGGACAAGAGCTCCCGGTTCTGGCGTTCCAGATCAATGCTTCAATGTCGAACCCTGAAGTCGCAATCCGCTCGCCATCAGGACTGAAATGCGCCACCGAGACGAAATTCTTGTGCCCGATCAGAGGGAACAACTTCGCGCCATCGCTCGCATCCCAGACGATTGCTGTTTTGTTTGCTGACCCGGTCACAATTCGTTTGCCATCACGGCTGAACTCAGCCCAGAACGCAACACTCTTGTGGCCCTTGAGCGTGTAGTTCAATTCGCCGGTGTTCAAGTCCCACACGTTGATGACATCGAGCGTGGCGGTCATCGCGGCAACAAGGTCACCCGACGGATTGATCACCGGCCACGCCACGTTCTGGCCTTCCTTCAGAAGAAACGAATCGCGTCCATCCACTCCCCGCCGGACGAGCAACCCCTGATCACTGTTGACGACCACTTTGGGCTCGTTCGCAGAAGGCGAAAATGGGTTGGAAGACAGCCCGGCGACGTGGTCCAGAAAAATGCCTCGGAGTCCGTTTCTCGACTCTGCTGATTTAAAAAAGCGATCCGAACTGAATGCTTGATGAAAGATTTCTTCGCCCGTCCGCGAATCCAAGACGCGGAACTCCCCGCGTGAGTCGACGCTGACGATTCGTCGTCCATCGGGACTGAAATCCGCCTTGAGCAGTTCATTGGTGTGCCCTGGGAAAACAAGAAGAAGTTTCTGGCTCGCCGTTTCCCAGACCTTGACCGTCTTGTCATAGGATGCCGTCACGATACGGCTCCCATCAGGGCTAAACGCCGCCTGTATGACGAGGTCATCGTGCGCACGGCCGAGGGTATCGGTTACGTCGGATTTGGTGTGGACCGGTGCCCATATTTGGGAACGGCCACTTCTGGATGCAGTCAGGATGCGTTCGTTGTCCGGACCCAGCGTAACACTGATGAACTCGTTCGCGGAAGGAATGTCGGCCAGCTCGGTTCCAGAGGCCCGGTCCAATACCCGGATCCTTTTCTCCCCCTCCACCACGAACAGATACGAACCGTCGTTACTGAAAGAGAGGTGGCTGATCTCATCAACCCCCTGACGAAAATCAGGGGCGAGTTTTTTGCCAGTCACACGATCCCACAGAAAAAGCGCCCCGTCGTAATCGCCGGTGGCCACTTCGTTCAAATTGTTGGGGTTGATCGCCTGGACCCGGATCCCTTTAGTTCCGTGATAAGGAGCAGATTTTGTTTCTCCCACCTCGCAACCTGTATTCAACTCCCAAACTCTGACCGAGCCGTCCCGGGAGGCGCTAATGACCTCCTTGCCGTCGGTCAGAAACTGAAGTGACAACACTACCTTGGTGTGGTTGGTGAATCCGGTGACTTGCTGCCCCCTCAACTTGACGTCCAATACGTCGATTGCACCGCCATGGTATCCGACGACGACATATCGATCATTCGGGCTGAACCACATTAAGTGGGTCGGCCTGCGATCTGGTGTCGGCTGCGTCCAAAGAACAGCAATTCTCCTTTTGGGGGAGTCACAAGAGGGGCGAGGGGCATGGAGAGGAGGGTCCCGGTCGTGAAGGGCTGGAGCGGCGGGAATATCCAGCCAGCGTTTGGCGGCGTTGAGCTCGCAATCCTGTTTGACCTGCCCGT
>JBDNGP010000300.1:0-6766 GCA_041689265.1 Verrucomicrobiota bacterium | reverse complement strand
TCGCGTTCGCGTTCTTCAAGATCTTCGGGCTGGATGCCAGCTCCACGGTCGGCGTCGGCGGATTCTGATTTTGAACGGGAGGTTGAAATGCCCACAGCAAAGACACGGCTTTACCGTCTGCTGTTCCTTCTGGGACTGCTCGGAGCATTGCTCCTCTGGCTGATGACACGCAGCGACCTCCCGTTCACTCCTTTCCTGGCAATTGCGGAAAACTGAAACATGAACCCGGAACTCAGGCTTACGGAAACGAACGCGGCCACCGACTCGGCGGGCCGGACGTGGGGGCTCGAAGGAAATCTTTTTTGGTGGCTGATCGGCGGGCTTGGCCTGGGGATCACCGTTTTCTTCCTGATGGTCGTCGGCTTCAAGGCGGGAATCTTCCTGTCGCTCGGCATTGCAATCCTGCCGGTGATCCTGTGCCTCGCCTACATCTTCGGTCTGCGGCAGGGAAAACCGCCCGGCTATGACCGCGACATCATTGAGCGGGCTTTGACCCACAACGGATTCGGTCCGGAACCGGCATCCGTCCGTCACCCTTTCGAGGAGGCTCACGAATGAATCCGGAGGATTCCAACGCCGTGGAGAAACACCGGCAGACGGTGCGGGGACAGTTGATGTCAGCCGACTCGGCGTTGCGCGCCAACCTTCACATGCACGGTCTGGATTCGAATGGCCGCGCCCATATGGAACGTGCCCTTGCGCATGTGCGCGAAGCGTATGTGGCGGTCGCCGGAGAAGGTCGCGCCCGCACGGTTCACCAGCTCGTCGCGGAGCTCCTCAAGATGGAAAATCTGCACGAGACGCTCCGTCCACCACAACGGTCCGGCAGGACAATGAAACCATGACCGGTTGATTATGTTTGAACGCCCACCCAACGGATATTTTGTCAGGGACATGATCGTGTTCAACCAGCTTCGGCGCGGCGGTTACGTGGCCAAAGGGTTCATTGTCGAGACGCCCGATCTGACCAACAGCCCGATCATGGATCTCAATGATTTTCAGGAGCAGCTCTGTCTGGTGCTGGCCTCGCTTCAGGAAAACCAACGGATGCAGGTCCAGTATTTCTGTGACGCCAACTACAAGGAGGAACTGCTGCGCTACCGGCGGGAAACGGAGCGCTTCGAGAATCCCTGGACCAAACGCGTGAGGAATGACCGGTTCTGTCGCTACTGGCAGGCGATGTCAGAGCGCAAACTGCGGCGGCAGCGCGTCATCATCTACGTCACGAACGCCCTGGAGAACCAGCCGAAGTTCGCCCAACCGGGTGGGGCACGACGGTCCTACTACGAAACCCTGCTTGAACAACTGGCCAGTGAATTTGCCCACACGCACCGGCTGTTGCTGGAAGTGTTTTCCGGGAGCGGCACCCGCGTCACGCCGATGACGGATCAGGATCATTTCCAGCATTACGCCCGTTTTCTCAATCCTTCGTTTGACGACCGGTTTGACTACGATCCGGTTGACGGATTTGATCCGGAACTTTCCCTGCAGGAAAACTGCTGGCACTCGGAAGGGAGCGGCCAGTCGGATTTCGGGTTCTATCTGGACGGTCACTATCAGAGCATCCTGGTTCTGACCCGGTGGCCGCGAACCACCTATCCCGGAATCATCCAGCGTCTCACCAACCTGCGCCTGCTCGACTACACCGTTACGGTGAACATCGATCCGCTGCCGGTCACCCGGGAAATATCCAAGGAGGAAAAGGAGCACGACCGGATTGCCGGAGACTATGCGAGCGAGAAAAAGATTTCGTTGCTGACGGTGTTGGAGAAGAAGCAGCGCAAGATTTCCGCGCTGATGCAGGGGCGCACGATTCCGTTCAACGCCATGTTCGTGGTTCGTGCGTGGGACAGGACCAAGGAGGGGCTTTCGGCGAAAACGGCCGCGCTCAAGAACGCGCTCCAGTCGATGAACTCGGCGCAGTATTTCGAAACCAACCTCGCCACGACCTCAAAGAACCTTTTCTTCCAGACGTGGCCCGGTTGGACCTGGGGACGTTACGAATATCGCAAGCTCTACGCGGAACACCGGTATCTGGCGGACATGCTGCCGCTCACGAGCACGTTCACCGGCCACCTTGCCACGGCGGAGGCGATTTACGAAGGCCCCGCGCACAATCTGGTCGGCATCGAGACCTTCTCCGGTTCGGAAGACAACAAGTCACCGCAGCACGCGGTGTTGCTCGGAATGTCCGGCTCGGGAAAATCAGTGACGATGTGCGATCTGCTGTCGCAGACCGAAGGCTATTTCGCCTACACCGTCATCATCGAGGAGGGCCTGAGCTACGGCATCTACACGGCGACGGTCGAGGAAGGCGCGCGTCCCATCATCATCCAGCCGGACGGCGACCTGACCATCAACTACCTCGACACGAAGGGGCTGCCGATGACGCCGGATCACATGTCCGCCGCCACGGCGCTGGTCGCGCGCATGATCGGAACGAGCACCCGGGAGGACAAGCAGATGCTCCGGCAGGCGCAGATCGCCAAGTACATCAACCTGTTGTACGAGGATTCCTTCCAAAACTGGTGCAAGACACGGCATGGGGATCTGATGGCCATCGCGAGGCACGGACTGGCGTTGCAACGGTTCCGATCCGAGCGGATGCCTCCGGGAGCCACGACGCTGGAAACCTTCGCCGACTTTCGGGACTGGCGGTCCGTCCATCCTGACGAAGCGGAATCGTGTCTCGCCCGCGAAACCGAGGACGATGTTCTCCGGTTCATCAAGGACCCGAGAACGTCCAAGGAAGTCCGGAACCTCGCGTTCGCCTATCTGGCACCGGACGATTTTCCCACCCACCGGATGCTGCAGGAGCTGATGATGCTCGATCCCATGGGAGCGGAGAAGGAGCAGATCATGGAAATCGCAACCTTGCTTCTGCCGTGGTGCCGCGACGGCAACTATGGCTGCCTCTTTGACGGTGTCAGCAACCTCTCGCTGACGGGCAGGATCGCGCATTTCGAGCTGGGCTACATCCCGGACTCGGCCAAGGAACTTAAATCTGCCGCCGGTTTTCTCATCACAAATCACGCACGCAAACACATCATCACGCTCCCACGGAAGTTGCGGAAACGAAACATCTACGAGGAGGTCGCCCGGTTTCTCGACATTCCCGGCGGGCAGGAGATCGTCCAGGAATCCTACGCGCAGCTTCGCAAGTTCAACTGCTGGAACATTTCCATCGTGCAACAGTATGCGCGGTTCAAGCAGTCGCGAATCCGTTCCGCCGTGTTCGGCAACAGCCGCCAGTTCTATGTCATGCGCCAGAACGACCGGGCCGACCTGGAGGACATGGGCAAGGACATCGCGCTTCCGGAGGTCACCCAGCACGCCATTCTGAACTACGCGCTGCCCGATCATCAGGCCGGGCAGAAATACGCCCCCTTCACCTATTTCCATACGGACTCGGTGCGGAATCTTTGCGGGACGGTTCACAACGTCGCCTCTTCCGAGATGCTCTACTGCAGCTCGTCGAGCGGTGAACATTTCGACAAGCGGGCGCGGGAACTCCGGGCCAGCGAGAACGTGGTGGAAGGCATCATCGCGCACACGCACGCCGCCAAAATTCAATCGGAAACAAATCAACACACCAAATCATGAAACCGTTACCAACCATACTATTCTCAATCTTGGTCACCCTCCTCACGGGATGTGCGGCCACGCGGACACTCAGCGATGTTGGATTCGCCGCAGGCGGCGCGGTGATCGGCCACGAACTTTCCGACGGCAATCCCGTGGCCACCGCCGCCGGGGCCGCCGGAGGGGTCATCCTGAGCGAGACACTTCATTTCGCCGCACGACGTCAGGCCGACGCGGCATACGCCGAGGGCTATGACAAGGGTCGGAGCGACGCGGTCAAGCAGCAGTACTGGCTCTATGTTGCGCTACAGCGCGCCCGTGACCGGGAGGGAAACGTCCGACTATATGAGGTCCGGCTTCCCGAACAAACCATCGACGGAGTCACATTCAAACCCACCACCAAACATCTTCGAATCGAGGAATAGTCGAAAGGAAATGTCATGATGAAATTGATTGCCCCCATTGTTGTCCTGCTCGGCATCGGCTCCACCGCTCACGCGCAGTGGACGGTCTACGATCCGGCGGTTCACACCCAGCAGATCATCGGCACGGCGCAGGAGATCGCCAAGTTCGTGGAGATGATCAACAACCAGGTCCAGCAGATCCAGTCGCTCAACAATCAACTGAGCGAGTTCCAACACTACAAGTCGCTGTTTGGCGATCCCCAGTCGGTCGTGGCTCCCGCCGTCACGCCATTGGTCGCCGATTTGACCCAGACGGAGCTTGGCGAATCGTGGGGTGTGCTGATGAATGCGGCGGACGGAGCCGCCGCCCTGGTGTATGACGCGAACGGACTCTATCACGCGGTTGGGGCGACGTTCACGACGCCCACCGGAGTCAGCATCACCCGAAATCAAGAGGCGTTCCGGCAGTTCGCCGCCATCAACGGGGCAACCGAAAACTATCAGAAAGTATCCGCCGCCGCCGCTGCCAGACGCATCCGGCTGAAAGGCGAAATCGCGGCGACAATCGACCAGCTGCACGCCGCACCGACGGACGCCGAGGTTCAAAAACTCAGCGGCGTGCTGACCGGGCTGTCCGCCGCGCTGGCGAGCACCGAACAGGAGACCGGCGAGGCGCTCGCCAACGTGCTCGTGCAGGACATGGAAAATCGCAACGACGACCGCAGGCAGGCGCAGGCCTTGAAGGATGAACAAAACGCGGCGTTCTCCGAGGCGATCGGAAACTACGGCACAACGTTTCAGTTGCTCGACGCCCCGACGACGTTTCCCAACTAGTCACACAACACCGGTCCGTCACGATCCATGAACTCGTTTGATTCACTGTTCCCGACCTTTCTCCAGCGCTGTGCGGATCTGCGCATGGTGCTGATGGTGGTGGCCTACATGCTGGTCGTCGTCGGCACCATCATGATGGCGATGCGCCGACCGTCCGTCCGCGCCTGGATGCGATACTTCGTTCGCACCATCGTCGTCATGTCCCTGCTGGTGTTTCTGCCGCGCTGGGGCGACGCGGCCCAGCAGATTGTGGCAGGCACGGTGACCAACACCCTCAAGGCCGACCCCGACCAGATCTTGCAGGCGTACAAGGACACGCTCGCCATCAAACAGGAACAGGGACCGTCCCAAAGCCTGTGGGACAGGGTCGCCAGTTGGAATTCGTTCCTCATCAATGCCCTCATCGCCTTCTTCTTGTGGGCGTTCGCGTTCTTCGCCTCATTGCTGCTGTTCTGGGCCTACATTTTTCAGAAGATCATTCTCAACGTCGGGTACGCTTTGTCTCCCATCCTCATCGGATTTATCGCGGTGCCGGCGCTCAGCGGAACGGGTTCGCGCTACCTGATGAACCTCATGGGCATCGTGCTCTGGCCGCTTGGGTGGGGAGTGGCCGCGCTCATTTCACAGGGCCTGCTCGACTTCATGACGGACCAGTCGTTCCTCGTCATTGATCCGACCGCCAGCCTCTACGGTTTGCAGAACCTCATCGGCGTGGCGGTTCTCGCCTTCTGGACCATCTTCAGCACCTGCGCCGGACCGGTCATGATTCAAAAGGTGTTGACCTATGGAGCGGAGGCCGGCGGTGCGCTGCTCAGCGGAGGCATCGGTACGTTCCTGCAAACGGCCGCAACCACGGCGGCGGCAACGGCGGTGGCCGCACCCCTGGGCCGACCCATGGTGACGGCCGCGACGGCGGGCATCGCGGCGACCCTGAGCACGCTCTCACTCAGCAGCGGCATGGGCAGCGCCGGGGCCGTCATCATCGCGGGGTCCGGTCTTCCTCCCCGTTCGGCGCGAGGACGTCCGGGCGACGACATCACGGGCGACAAGGCTGTTCGTGACCTTATTTCCGCATCCCGAAATCAAACGTTATGACCGCCACAACCATTGAAACAAAATCCACGCCGACCATTGATCGAGGTCAGCTACCTCGGGCACGTCGGGGATTCGACCCGACGCGGCTCTTCGCGCAGCACGACCGTCTGCCGTGGATCTGGTTCTGTCTCGCGGTCGCGGCCATCGTTCTCTCGACGTTTGATCGCATCCATCTGGTACGGTCGCTCAAGGAGCGAGAACGGGTGGTCATCATTGACCCGTCCAACACCTATTACGTTTCACCGCTGCTTCAGTTTCAGGAAGCGAAGGAACTTCACGCGCAACAGGCGACGCTGGCGGCCATCGCCTTCCTGGAGCGGAACCCCAGGGACTTCGATCATGCCGATCTTTTGAAACAGATGTTTCTGAAATCCGCCCTCCAGAAGGCGCAGGACGAACGGGCGCTCGAGTCAAAGGAGTTTCGGGCGAAACAGCTTCATCAGAAAATGGAGATCGCGAAACTTGAAATTCTGGGCACACGGGAAAACGAGGTGCTGGTCCACGTCACCGGGCAGGTCATTCGCAGCGGCATCTTTCAGGAGAAGGCCTTTACGGAAGCGTTCCCTTTCTCGCTCCGGCTGAAACTGCTTCGCAACCCCAACATGGCTACGAACGGCCGGTTTCCGACCGCCGTGGCCGATTTCCGCTATGAAATCACCCACTAAACTGCTTCTGTTCCTCGCGCCGCTCACGGTCCTTGCCGGACCACGCGAACCCGTTGAAACTGCTCCGCTCGACGACCGTGTGGTCTACGTCGTTCCGGTCGCCACAAACCGGGTGACCACCGTCAGTTTTCCCGGCCCCATCATCGCGATTGATGCCGCCAACGTTACCACCGATCCCCGGGTGCC
>JBDNGP010000299.1:0-6554 GCA_041689265.1 Verrucomicrobiota bacterium | reverse complement strand
GATTCTTCCCTTTGAGGTCACGGACTCAGAAACGGCGGGTCGAACAACCAACACCTAAGCGAGATGAGGCTCCCGCCTCACTCATTTACTTTATCTAAGTTCTATTTCTAACGTGTTGCATTTCACCCTTGAACGCGGGGATTGTGCATTCCGTGGTTCTCGTCTTTGAACTCATTCAGTTGAGAGTCTCCACCGCACCTGGCGCAGGACGGCGTGTGGTGAGCCGCTCATCTGTTCGTACCACACGGTCAACAATGATCCATCAACCAACTGAACCGTGCTGGGATACCCTAGATCGCCCCCTGCTCCATCGCCGCTGATGGTCACTGGTTCCGACCATGACATTCCTCCATCACGACTCACGCGTGCTTGATTGCCGTACGGCTGGCGACGATAGCCGTAGGTCATCAATAACCGGCCATCGTTTAGCTTGGTCAGATACGATGGCAGGCCCCAGACGCCGATTGTATGCGGCGTTGTCCAAGTCGCTCCACCGTCATCAGACTCGCATTGCAACGTTTCATTCTCGTTCGTCTTATTTTCATTCCGGATCTGAACAATCAAACGTCCACCGTCTGCTTCCACCGCGTGCAATTCATGATACTCACTCGCATCGTCACCGGGACGCGTGGGGATCTCGGCAAGCCATCGCCAGGTTTGTCCGTCATCCACGGATTGACAAACACCGACGCGTTTTTCGCTGGTCCACAATTCCTTGCCCGCGTAGAGAAGTCGTCCGTCCGAAAGCTGAACCGGCCCATGCGGACTGTTGACGATGCTTGGGTATCGACTCGACCACGTGATTCCTCCATCGGTTGAACGGATCATCCACTGCCCCAACTCGGCCTGTCGCTGTTCTGCGTCAATGCGATTGTGAACGGCCAGCCAACGTTCCAACTTTTCCTCCGGCCAGGCACCGGGTTCCCCGGGCTTCTTCGCGAGCGCGTTGTTCAAGGAATAGGTCTCGTATGCGAGCGACGTAAATGTGGTGACCAGCAAACTCCCCTTCGCTGTTTCCACGATTCCAGCATCGCGGTCATCAATTGGCCCGTCGTGCAACGTGCGGGGCCATGTCCAAGTTTTGCCATCATCGTGAGAACGCATCATGTCCACCCGGCCAAAAGGGCAAATGTGCTGTTCCCTACCACCGGACCAGACGACAATCAATTCTCCGTTCGCACGGCGGACGAGTGTCGGCCAGCCACAATAAAACTCGTCTTGCTGACTGATGACACGGTTGTCAATCAACCTGGCGGAAGGCGTCGCGGCGTCTGCGCTTCGAATATGAAAACCAAAAAACACCGCCGCGGATCCAACCGCCGAGGTCCGCAGGAATGCCCGACGTGACGGGAGAGATGTCGTTTTCAGTTTCATGAGACTGAACGTGTTGTAATGCCCCGGTGACCGTCAACAACGGATTGCCCGAACAGAGCCGTTGAACACCGGGGGCAAGCCAGTTGGTGCGGTCTGCCGGACCTCCGCGTCAGACGGTTTTCCACCAGGTCTGGCTCAGGCGAAAGCATGAGCTCCGGTAATTCCACGATGCACTCTCAATCGAACCTCGGACACCATCCCGGGCCTCCTCGTCGGAAAGTCCCCGACCAGGGAGCTAGGAAAAATTCGGCTGCCAGCAGGTCTGCTTCAGATGCGTGATAAACCCAAAAATTTCCAGACATGCGGGCACTGTCGAGCCATTCGATCCCGGTGCCGGCAACCCGGCCTCTCCCGTCGTTCAATCGACGGGCTTGCGCCGCATTGTTTTCGTCTGGCTTCGTCGCGCCTTGTTCTCGAGCCGACGTCGGTTGACGCCGCGCGGGATCTTGGTCGGCCGGCGTTTTTTACGGACGACCATCACGGAGCAGATCAGCTCGCGCAGACGTTCCAGCACGGCACCACGGTTCTGCACCTGCGTCCGGTATTCCTGTGATTTGATCACGATCTCGCCATCGACGGTCAACCGGTGATCGTTGATGGCGAGCAGACGTTCCCGGTACAGTTCCGGCAGCGACGAGGCGCGGATGTCGAAGCGAAGGTGCATGGCGGTGGCGACCTTGTTCACATTCTGCCCGCCCGCACCCTGCGAGCGCACGGCGGTGATCTGAATCTCGCTGTCGGGAATCACGACAGATCTGGAAATGACGAGCATGATATGGGTTCCTTCCGCCAGCAACGCGCCGGGCGGGGGGTTGTTACCAGAGCAAAAAAAATATTGCGACTTTGTTTCTTCGGGCGTGTTTACCGCTAAACTGCTTGCCAAACCGGCCGGTGGACAGCTTGAATAAACCCAGTGATTTCAAAGGTATTCAAACCCGTTGTGTGGGCCGTGGTTTTTCTGGCATGCCTCGTGTCAGCGAAGGCCCAGGTCTGGGATCTCTCCATCACCTCGACACCGGCTCTCGTCACCACCAACGACGTCATCACGTTCGAAATGGCATTCGCGAACAATACCGGTGGGACAGTGGAGGGATTTCAGTTAAACGTTGGTTTCTCAGAGGCGGTCGAATTCAGATCGGCAACAAATTTCTACGCCAACGGAACCGCCACTGTCGACGGAAGCGACATCGTCTACAGCACGCCGTTCATCAACCCGTTTACCACGAACTTCATGTCGCTCAGAATCTCGGCAACCCGACCTGGTGTACTGACCAATTTCTACAATTATTTCGCAAACAATGAATTCGATGAGACCAAGGAAACGCGGAAGGTGATTTTCTCGGCGGAGGCGGATCTGGGAGTCTCGATCCTGTCCCCCACCAACACGCTGGTCGCCCGCGATTGGATCAAGTATCGTCTCATGATCACCAACGCCGGGCCCGGAACGGTGAACGGCATCGTCGTGACCACGACCTGGCCGACGGACACAGATCTCATCTCGTCGAATCCTCTCATCACTTCCGCGCCCGGTGACAACGAACTCATCTTCACGACCCCGGGGCTCGTTCCGGGAACAAACCTGTTTTACGACATCGTCATCCAGCCCAACACGATCGGAGCGGGCAAACTCTTTGCGAGCCTTTATGTCGACGGCCTTCTGGATCCGACGCCGGGAAACAACAAGGCCACCAATACAGTGACGTTGGGAGCGGCCCACACAGCGAATCTCGAAATCTCGCAACCCAGCGGACAGACGCTGAATCCTCAAACTGGTTTCATGGAACAAACCTTTCGCCTGACGAACAACGGCCCCACCAATATCCCGACGGCGCGAGTGATGATCGGCGGCTTCCCATATCAAGTCATGAGCGCCGCCGGCACCAATGCTTCGGTGAGCACAAACGGTATTCCTTTCGTCACACTCACACGTCCGCTGGCACCGTCTGAGAGGGCTGAGTTCCTGCTCGAATATTTCATTCCCTCCCGGGTGGAAAAGGCCAGTCCGATTCTCTCTGCATTGTCGGTTCCACAGTTTATTCTAGGCGCGCCGACTGGAAACAGCATGAAGATTTATTCCATTCACAAACTCGATTCCGGTAATGTCTTGATTGATTTCGCGGCGGTGTCAGGCAAATCCTATTCGGTGATCTACAGCAATGAGGCCACCCTCACGAACGCGGTCAGAGCACTTCCTCCAGTTTCCGCCCCGGCCAATGGAGTGCAATGGATTGATGCCGGACCACCCAAAACGAGCCGACGCCCGGGGGACACAGACCACCGATTTTATCGGGTGATCGAGCTCACGGAATGAAGCCCGGCGGAGAAGGATGAACATGCGCTTGCGACAAAAATCAATCAATGGACCAGCCTCGTTGACTCTTGCGGGAGTGACCCTGGCGGTGTGTTCGGCCGAAGCTCAGGACGACTGGACGAAACGCTTCCGCATCGGTGTCAGCGTCGGGTTCAACATCAATGCAGAGTTTTCCACCGGCGGTGCGTTTGTGGTGCCGGGCGGAGGAACCGGCAATCCCAACGATCTTAATTACGACAATGGCTATGTCCGGCTCGACGACACCGGAAATGCTCAGGGCCTCACCTCTTATTGGGGCTACGAGGACGCCTCCCAATACGAGCCGAGCGCAAACACGTTGACGTATCAGGGCACCACCGCGTTTGCGTCGCAACAAGGCATGGTGTCCGAGGACGACTCCCCGTTTATCGGCTTCGACATGGCTTACGGCACCAGGCTCACCGACTGGGGCGACACGGCGATTGGTTGGGAACTGGGCTTCACCTTGCTGCCGATGAAGATTCAAAATACGAGTTCTTCACCGGTGCTTGGAAAGCGTTCGTCTTACTCCTTCGACACCGGCGGAATCATCCTGCCGCAGGCGCCCTACAACGGCGGGGCAAGCGGCACTGGCCCGTTGATCAACGCGACTCCAACCGAGGGGCCTGCTGAAATCTCAGCCGGAACGTTGAACGGTTCACGCGAGCTGTCTTCGATGCTTTACAACATCCGTTTGGGTGCCACCGCCCGTTGGCACCTGACCGGTCGTTGGTCGGTCGGTGCTGGACTCGGTTTCTCAACCGGAATTGTCACGAGCGATTACAGCTTCAACGAGGACATCGTCTACGATTCCGGCGGCACATTGAACTACTCTGGAAGCTACAGCTCAACCGATTTCGTTTTGGGCGGATACGGTGAAGCGATGATCTACTGGCAGGCCGAGAAGAGCGGAGAGCTCTATCTGGGCGGTCAATACATTGGGATGACCAGCGTCAATCTTGACGGTCAGGGTCGCCAAGCCACACTCGACCTGAGCGGTGGAATCTATCTCACCGCAGGTATTCACTGGGCATTCTGATCCCAGCTCTCCGCCAATATCGCCAAAATCTGGCGTGCTTTTTTCACCGGTCGCATTGCGTCCGGTGTGAGTTGGTTCGATGTTACCCATGAACCTCAACGAAAAGTAATTTTATGCTGCCCAAATATTCCATCGAATACACGGTCACCTTCCGGAAACACGATTTCATGCATCACATGGGCACCGACGATCCGGTCGCCGCCGAGGAGTTTCTGGAGGAGCTGCAGGAGCGCAGCTACAAGATTCGCGGGATCAAACACGACGGCACGGATCTGCCCCAGAAAGACTTCGACAAAATGGTGAAAACCGCCGCCGGAATACTCGCCTCCCGACGCATCTGCGCGTCCCTCGGAATCAAGGGCGAGGAGGAGAAATACCGGTTCGGATTCACCGCGTGATTCCGAGACCTGTCCATCAATTCCACTCGCGAAGCATTCTGTCCGGTGGTCGGTTCGGTTCGCCCTTTCGGGAAGTGGACCGATCACTTTTTCTTCGGCAGCGATTCGACGAATAAACGCGCCTCCTTCAGCAGCTCGTTCCAGGTGAGGGTGTGCCGCTCCGGAATCGCCGCCCATTCCTTGAACGTCCGTCCTGCGGGAACGAAGGATTTTCCGATGCCCTGCCCGATCAATTGTTGAACCCGGTCCCCCGGAAGCTTCACCACCAGATCGCCATTGCGATGATCCGCACTGGCGAAGAACTCGCCGTTCACGCGCAGGCAGGGAAAGCCCATGATGGTCCCCTTCGAGATCGCTTCATCAGCCAGCAAGCGGTCGGCGATCTTCCAGAAAATACGGTAGGGTCAGATTCTTTCATTTCACAGAGTCAATGGATTGTGATCCAAGACTCTATTGTCCGCTGGGCACCGCGTCAATCAAGGGGAACAAGAGGCGGTGTCATGACACCCTCCCGCCGCGATTCACAGAGACGCCGTCCGTCCCCTTCCCGCGGCTCTGCGAGCCGCAGCAATGTCCGAATTTCGGGACGCTTCAGTTCCTCCCGCAAGCGTTCTGGACGACGGAATCACTGCGAGTCACAGACTTGCGTTCCGAACTCGATGACATGGTCGCTGTCAGTGCTGCGTGGCTCGAATCTCTTATTAGTCGGCGGGCGAGCACGGCCGCGCCACTGTCGATGCCACCCGTATGAAGATGCTTTTCGTGGCCGATCTACATTACGCCCTGAAGCAATTCGACTGGTTGGTCGCCAACGCGACGGATTTCGCTCCGATCATCATGGGTGGTGATTTACTTGATCACCTCCGCCACCTCCAGCCGAGGGGCTCCCCGGGACATTCGCTTCAGCTCCGATGCTCGCCAGCCAGAAGTAAGGGGCGACATTAAATATCCAGTCGGACTCTGCAGCGTAATTCAGGGAGGGACAGACCAAGGCGGCAACGGTCAGGCCAACAGCGATCAACGTGTTTTCCTCATCAGATAATGGGTCGGTTCCGGAACGGAACGCGTGGGTTGACACCCGGATTCCCACACCAAGGCGAGAATTATTATCCGTTATTCCGGCGTGCTCACCGCCTGAACCCGCCGAATCCGCCGCCGCTGAATGAATGACCACCTCCGAATCCACCGCCACCCAATGAGCGACCGCCATAAGCGTAGTTGCCATTGTAAACATTCTGCACGGAACCGCGGTCGCCCACGGCCTCTGCTGACTTCTTCCCGCCTTTCAGCGCGGAAATCTCCCCGGGTAAGGTCCAGTGACTTTCGGCCTGCGTCGCCCAGCTCTACCGGATGCGTCTTTCGGAGACGGTTGGATTTTGCGTTCGCTAGCACGCTCATCGCCCGCACCCGGCCT
>JBDNGP010000298.1:0-20090 GCA_041689265.1 Verrucomicrobiota bacterium | reverse complement strand
GCTTGCGCGTCAAAGACTCCATTCCACGAAGGGCAAACTCTCAAACCCATGCAAAGACACAAGAAATACGGATTTAGCCCCGTCTCAAACGGCGAGTTTTAATTGTCGCCACCGGGGAAGGATAATTGTCGTTGACCAGAGCGGTCCATCGCCCTGGTGAGATCCACCTTGCAGGGTGGTGTCATCGAGGCGTTGGGGATAAGTGGTCGGCCCGGGTTTATGGCCTGGGCCAACTCGCTGTATGAAGGCCAGGCCGACCCGGCCGCTTTCGATCAACGGCATGCGAACTCGGTCTCGTCCGGCGTTTTTCGGGCCACCTTCATTGCTGAACATGGGTTTGACGAATTCTCTGACAACGTGATGTACCACACAAGTCAGGACGGGTCCGCCTACGTACTATGGATTCGAAGCGACGAAGGGCAGCGCTGGACCAAGTGGTGGGAAAATCAGGTCACTCAGGCCGTTAACCGCGACGCCGCACAACCGGAGAAGTGAAACTCGGAAATGCAGTCTCGCCAGCCACAGGCAACCCAACCGCAAGGTCATCTCTGCCTCTCACTTCGTTTCCTTCTGTTCCATCTGCTGCTTCCGGTTGAGGCGGGGTCCCCCGGCAGTTGAATCCCCGCCGGCAGCGTCAACTTCCGTGAACCCTGGCAATTGGCCGCTCGGAACTGGGGGCTGGCAGCGCCCCAGCACGTTGGCCGTCGATTTCGTCGGGACGAAATTGCGGGCAGGATGCCCGCAGCACGTTGATCAAGCTACTGATTCAACGGAACTGGATCGGTGAAGGGAATACCTGCTTCAGCCGCAGTTTCTTTGGGCGGCTCGGGTTCCTTGAGCAGTTCGTTGCGTTCCTTAAGCACAGAATTGAGGGTATAGTTCGACACCTTGTAGGTCCATTTTGAAAGCGCCTGTTCCTGCTCCAGCTTCTTTTTCAACGTGGCCTGCGCATCGGCAAACTCCTTGTCGAGGCGCGCCTTGTCCTCTTCCTTTTCGTCCGCACCCGGGACACGCTCGGCGGGCAGATCGGCGTCGATTTTTACTTTGATGTAGTAGTCGTCCTCACCGACTTTCTTTCCCGCGTCAACCGCATAGGTGAACCCGTCGAAGGTCGTAATCACCACCTGCCTCGGCGTGGTCAAGCCGACGTCAATCGGCTCAACATCAACCACGATATCCGTGAAGCTCGGCGACGACAGCGCGTAGTTGAATCCGCTGGTCTTCGTCGTGTCGAGCACCTCGCCATCCTTCAAGCCGACCAGTTTCCAGTCACCGGTTTCCGATTGGCGTTCGGCTTTCCAGGAGTTGGTCGTGGTCACCTCGATCGACTTGGCCTGGGCGACTTTGAAGAAGTCTTTCAACAACCAGTCGGCCGGCGATGTGCGAACTTCACTGAACGGTTCCTGCACGAGGGCGATGGCGTCGTTCTCTCCATCCGGCATGATGTAGCGTCCATTCGCATAGGACCCGCCACCGCCGAACGGTGAACTGTTGGCCGCGCCTTCCTGCATGTGCTGTTTACCGAGCAGCAGGGAATGAATTTCCTTTCCGCTGCCGTCCTTGAACAAGAGCAATGTGCCGCTGCCATTGCCCTTACCGGGTTCGACGAGTTCCAGACCGGCCAGCTGCGATTGGCCAACCTTGACGTTGCGCAGTGCCTTCAGTTCCCAGACTTTCCTCAGAAGTCCGCTGATGCTGTCAAAGTTAGCGGGATAGTCGCCGCGGTTGACGACCGTCCAGATATCGCCAGACTTCGCGACCTCAACTTCGTTTGAATCGGTCTTGATCGTGATGGCGGCGATCTCGTTCAATGGAAATTCCGCGAAGACCTTGCCGCCGATTTCCTTGTTGGAATCCTGCCAGGACGATCGTTCGCGGGAGAGCTTGAATGCTCCGAATCCGATGATGACAACGGAGACGAGAATGAGCAGTTTGAATTGCTTGCTGTTCATTTTGCGGCGGTACGTTTGTGTTTCATGATGGCCATGGCGATACCCACGAGGATGATGAGAAACGGCATGCCGGCGATGTTGTAAAGTTTCAGCCGATTTTCCATCGCATCGATGTCCTTGCGAAGATCGCGGCGGAGACGTTTGAGTTCCTTGTTCTTCTCAACCATCGTCTCCTGATACTGCTCAAGTTCCTTCTGCTGCTCGGAAGAAAGGACGAAGCGTTGACCCGCCTCCTTGTTGCTCTGCAACTGGCTGATCCGTGTCTGCACGTCCTGCCGTTCCTTCTCAAGGCTGGCGATGGTCTCGCGATATTTTTCTTCGGCCGCCGTCTGCATCTCGCGAATCTTGGTGAACGGACGGTTCATCGTCGCGCGACTGCGGGCGCCGATCAGGCGACCGTCGCCGGCGAGTTGTTCGGTCAACGACTGGATCAAACTGAGGTTGCCGTTGCGGAATGAAACGATTCCCGGAAACACCTGTTGCACGGAGAAATTGTCGTTCGCCATGTCAACGTCGCCGAGTAAGACAACCACGCTGTCGGTTGTGGATTCCTTCAGCGAACCGCCGGCCGGAGCTGCTGCCGCATCATCCCCCTCTGCGGGCGGCGGCGTTGCGCCGGGTTTCCCGTTGGGGAAGGCGGTCTTGAACTTGCCGGTGAGACGTATGCCAAGCGGCATTTGTTTGCCACTGGCAACGAAGTCCTTCGCAATTTGACCCGGGGCCATCTGAGCTAGGAAACCTTCGACCAGCTGCGAACGATCACTGGTATGCATGAGGATGGTCTGCTTCAGACCGTCCGCCGCCGTGCCGCTGTAGGCACCTGGGAAAGGCATCCAAAGATCATCGATCTGCGCAGTGCTGACGTCTTCACGATCGATGTTGTCCGGTCCAACGAACAGAAATGTCGGAATCAACTGCGGCGGCTGGCCACGCTGAAAACTGAGTTCCTTCGCGAGATTCATATCCGCAACCACTTTCGCGGAGTCGAACGAAATCCCCCACGCAGGCAGCAGGGTCTTCAAGTTCGACATGCTGGGCGGCGGGCCCATCGGATTCTGCTGTTGCTGCTGCGGCTGTTGATCGGAGATTGCCATCGGGTCCAGCATGGCCACCAGGCGACCGCCGCGGAGCACGAACTGGTCAATCGCATACTCGGTGGTTTCCGTGATGTCCTTCGGGTGAATCAGCAACAACACATCGACATCTTCTTCAATCGAATCAGAAGCCATCGGGATTTCGCGCACATCGAAGTCGCGCTGCAATTCGGAGATCAACGCCCAGGCCGGTGCGCCCTGTTGCTGGCCCATGCGAGCCATCATCGGGTTCATTTGCATTCCCATCACCGGCAACGCACTCATCACGCCGACGACAGGTTTCTGCGACTTTACGACTTGCGAAATGGCACGCGTCAAATCGTATTCCAGCAACGTCTCGCGGTTCGGTGCGAGGAACGAGAGCGTGGCCGTTCGGTCCAGCATGCTGATCGCGACACCGAGATAAACCGCTTCGCCGAGATTGACAGGCTGACCCTGCACGCCATCGAGACGCGCTGAATCTTCGGCGTCGGAATCGGGTTCCGGATTTAGTTTGTGGATCGTGATTTTGCCATTCGCCAGTTCGGCGTATTCGCGAAGGAGCGATTCCACACGACGCGCGTAAACCTTCATTCCGGCGGGCATCACCTTGTCGTCCTGCGTGGCGTAGAGTCGGATCTCAATCGGGGTGTCGAGTTCCGATAAGATTTCCTCCGTGCCAGCGGACAACGTGTACAACTTCTCGTCCGTGAGATCGATGCGGGCGTTGCTCAGGCTGAAGATAAAATTCAGCGCCACCACAATCAGGAACACCGCGATCAATCCAACCGACGAATAGATCAATGTTTCGTTTCTTTTCTGACTCATTTTAAAAACTCCGGTTTAGTTGGAACGCAGACCGCGGAGAATAACCGCTGTCGTAAACAGGGCGAATCCGATGACCGAGAAGAAAAACACGAGGTCACCAAACACCAGCACGCCTTTTTGAAAATTCATAAAGCGCGTCATCACACTGAACGAGGTAATGACGTCCACCATGTTGTCGCCGAGCAGCGCGACCGAACGCATGAACTCAACCGCCGGTTCAAATCCGGCGAGCACCAGTCCGAAGCAGATCACCACCGAAATGATGAAACTGACCACTTGGCTGCGAGTCAGCGCGGATGTCGCACAGCTGACCGCGAGGAACGCACCTGCCATCAGGAAGCTACCGATGTAACCGGCGATGATCACGCCGTTGTCCGGTGAACCGAGGAAGTTCACGGTGAACACAATTGGAAACGTCAGCAGCAACGCCAGACCGAGGAAGATCCACGACGCGAGGAACTTTCCGACAATCGCCTGCCACGGAGTGATGGGCATCGTCAGCAGAAGTTCAAGCGTACCCAGGCGCCGTTCCTCCGCCCACAATCTCATTCCGACAGCAGGAACAAGAACCATGAACAACCATGGGTGCCAGGTGAAAAACGATTCCAGATTTGCCTGCCCTCGCTCAAACAGGCCACCGAGCATGAAGCTGAAGAAATTGGCGAACAGCAGGAAGATGACGATGAATACATACGCCACCGGTGAGCTGAAGTACCCGCTCAGTTCCCGTTTCGTGATGCACCAGATGTTTGACAATGCGCTGTTCATCAGGCGGCCTCCTTCATGGTGTCAGATGACGTGATGCTGCGGAAGACTTCGTCGAGACGTCCGTGCTCCGTGTGAAGTTCATCGATGTGCCATTTCTCGGCGAGCACGACGGCAGCCACCTCCGCAGCGAGTTCGCCATTGCGCAGTCTGCCCTTCGGCATTACGCGCACCCAGACGTTTGAATCCTTTTCTTTCACGACAATTGTTTTGCTGGAAATACCGATGGTGGAAAGCTTGTCGGTGATGGCGTTTTTCGCGACGCCCTGAACGCGCAGAGAAACCGCACCGGCGTTATCGCTGCGTTGAAGCAGTTCGGCCGGGGTGCCGTTTGCGACGACCTTGCCGCGATCGATGATGATCGCCCGGGTGCAGGCGGCTTCAACTTCTTCGAGAATGTGGGTCGAGAAAATAATCGCCTTGGTTTCACCCATCCGCTTGATCAAACCGCGTACCTCGTGTTTTTGATTCGGATCGAGACCATCGGTGGGTTCGTCGAGAATAAGAACCTCCGGATCGTGGATGATCGATTGCGCGAGCGACGTCCGGTGCCGGTAACCTTTTGAGAGAGTATCGACGCTTTGATGAACCACGTTTTCCAGAAAACACATTTCGATGGCCCGGGAAACGGCGCGTGTCTTGGCCTCACCACGGAGTCCTCGAAGTTCGGCAGCGAACTGAAGAAAGCCTCTGACGGTCATGTCCGTGTAGGCCGGGGCGTTCTCGGGAAGATACCCGATCAGCCGCTTGGCCTGGATCGGTTCGTCGCCGATGTCGTGACCGCCGACTGTGATGCGACCGGACGTCGGGGGAAAATAGCCCGTGATCATCCGCATGGTAGTGGATTTGCCGGCACCGTTGGGCCCAAGAAAGCCCAGAACCTCACCCTTTTTGACCTCAAATGACACCCCATTGACGGCGCATTTGGGTCCAAAATTCTTCGTCAAATTCTGAACGTTAATCATACCTGTTTTCTACAGTTTCTCTCGGAAATGAGCGCACGGACATAACGAATCGCAACCGCGCTGTAAACACCTTTCTTGACGGTTTCCGGGGGAAATCCCAAATTCGTTCTCATCGGTGTTTTAACAACGGACTCTTTGACCGAATATAAATCAAATGTTCAAAAAAATTTGAAAGAACTTGGCGATAGGGCGATCAGCCCTGTGCGGGGAGAGGTTGCTTAACGCTTGTTTGGCGGAACTGTGTCGCATGCCTTTACGCGAGTACCCGAAAATGGTGGCGTCAGCCATCGTGGCTGAAGTGGAGCCAGGCTTCCAGCCCGGCGGGTCCGGCGTTGGAGATGTCCAGCACGCGGCAATCGCAGAACCGTCCGGCGGTCTGGTGCCCTTTTCCGGGCGGCTGGAAGCCGCCCTCACCTCTGAGGGGATCCGACACGCGATTTTTCAGTTTTTTGCACCGGCTTTTTGACGGGGCTTTTGCCGAGTTCGATCTGCTCGAAGAGCGCCACGCCGCACCATCGGGCGAAGTCATCACGGTTCCGTTGGCTCCCACCGCAACGAACTCGTCCGCCCCAAAGCAGACGCCGTTCAGCGGGTTGCCCTGTGGCGACGGACTGCGCCAATACCAGGTGTCCAGCGGATCGGCTGCCGTCGCTGTCCCCGCCACAACTCCAAACATCAAGATTGCCAGCATTACGCCCCTCATAAATCGAAGTGAATGGTCAGCAAGTTCCCCAAAAACAAGCGAGCGAAATCTTGGGTGCCCGCCGCTGCGGGCGCATCTCGTTGCTGCCCCCGAAATTAAACCTGCTCGGAGCGCGGCGTTTACGCCGCTTCATCGTTCAATCGCCCACGGGCCAGTCGTTTCGCCGTTGCCCACTCGGTCGTTGAAGCGGCCTGAAGGCCGCGCTCCAGGGGCTGTGTCAAGACGCGCCCCGCCACAGATTGAAGGGCGACATTCCGATCACCCGATCCCACCGCAGCGTGTCTGGCGACAGGAATGTCGCCGTTCCGATTGGCGGCGCGGCGAATCCCGACATACGGCTGAACCGCGCGTCGCCGCAGTTCCAAATCATGCCCTGTCCGACAGCGCGGCCTGTTGCGGCGGAAGCGCTCCGTCGGTTTCCTCGGGATGGCCGTAGAGCCATTTGAAGCCGGCCTTGATGTCCTCAAGAATCAGGTAGCCGCACGGCACGATGAAGAGGGTGACGAAGGTGGCGAACATCACGCCGAACCCGAGCGACACACCCATCGGAATCAGGAACTGCGCTTGCAAACTTTTTTCCAGCAAGAGTGGCGTCAGGCCCGCAAAGGTTGTGACGGACGTCAGCATGATCGGCCGAAACCGCGCCGCGCCCGCTTCGCGGATGGCGTGCATGAGCGAGTCGCCCGCCTCCACTTCGCGGTTGATGAAATCAACCATCACGAGCGAATCATTCACGACAACACCCGCGAGAGCGACGATGCCGAACATCGAGAGAACGGTAAGATCCATTCCAAGAAACAGGTGACCCCACACCGCGCCAACCATCCCAAACGGAATCGCGCACATGACGATCAACGGCTGGACGTAGCTCTTGAACGGGATCGCCAGCAACGCGTAGATGATCACCATTGCAAGAATGAGTCCGCGGAAAACACCGCCCATGGTTTCCTGTTGCTCGCGTCGTTCGCCTTCGAAGGAATAACTGGTGCCCGGGTTGTCAACCATCAGTTGCGGGAGAAATTCCAGTTCCATTTCGGCGACGATTTCTGCTGCGTTTGCCTTCGTCGGATCCACATCGGCAGTGACGTTCACAGAGCGACGCCGATCGACGCGTGTGATGCTGGCGTAACCACGACCGAAGTCGACGTCCGCGACTTCGCCGAACGGCACCTCGGCACCAGTCGCGGTTCGGATGCGCAGGTTTTCAAGATCAGCCAACGAACGGCGGTCATCCTCGGGATATCGGATCATCACTTTGACGTCATCCCGTCCGCGTTGAATCCGCTGCGCTTCCTCACCGTAGAACGCCTGGCGAACCTGACGTGCGAGCATCTGTTGATCAACACCCAGCGCCTCCGCTTCGGGTTTGAGATTCAGCTTCAATTCCTGTTTGCCCGCGCGGAACGAATCCGCGATGTCGAACACGCCGTCGTATTGGGCGAGCCGGGCTTTCACTTTGTCGGCCACCTTGTTCAACCGCTCCATGCTCGTGCCGGCGAGTTGCAAATTGAAGGCCTCCCCCGGCGAAAAAATTGAGGCGCTGAAACTGAGTTCCACGGCGTCGGGAATCTGGCCGGTGAGTTTGCGCCAGCGATTGGCCAGATCAGCACTGCTGATTTCACCGCGTTCCTCGGAGGGCGCGAGTTCGATGTTCACTTCGCCGAGATGTGATGCCGAAATCAGTTTCACGTAGTTGCCCACGCCCTGGCGTTGCGCAGTGAGAAAGGGTTGTTCGCCGACGGAGGCGAGCATGTAACGCATTACGCTGTTCGTCATCTCGGTGTGTTCAGCGTCGAGTTCGGCACCGAGTTTGAGCGCGGATTCCTCGAGCTTGCGGACGGCTTCCGCCGTCACTTCGGCGGGAGTTCCCTGAGGCATCGTGAGGAACGCTGCGACGTTGTCGCCTTCAACCGGTGGGAAAAATTGAAACTGCACGAAACGTCCACCCACCAGACCGGCGGTGATGAACATGAAGAACAACGCGATGGAGACCGTGAGGTACCGCCAGTCCAGCGCACGTAACAAAACGGGACGATAAGCTTGGTTCACGAATCGCTCGATCGCATCGGAAAATTTCGTCTGAAAATCGCGCCACGTTTGCACGACCCATTTGAAGCCGTTGATTGCCCGCGTGAAGGGATCGCGATGCTTGCTGTATTTCATGTCGTGCTGCGGTTTGAGGTGCCCGAGATGCGAGGGCAGCACCAGCAGAGACTCGATCAAAGAAAAGAGAAGCGTGGGGATGACGATCAGCGGAATCACCTTCATGACCTTGCCTGTGTTTCCAGGAACCAGCATCAACGGGGCGAACGCCGCTACCGTCGTCAACACCGCAAAGATCACCGGCTTCACGACCTCCTGTGCACCGGCCACGGCGCTCTTGAGCGGATCCTCACCGCGTTTCTGGTGGGTGTAGATATTTTCGCTCACCACGATCGCGTCGTCCACCACGATGCCCAGCACCAGCACGAACGCGAAGAGCGAGATCATGTTGATCGAAACGCCCAGAAAGGGCATGAGAAAGAAAGTACCGAGGAAAGAGATCAAAATTCCAAACGCCACCCAGATTGCCAGCCGCAGTCGCAGGAAAAACGTCAGGACGATCAGCACCAAAATCAGACCGGCGATGCCGTTGCGCAGCAGCAGATCGAGACGGCCGCGAAGGAAGTTGGCGTCGTTCTGCCAGACGGTGAGTTTGATGCCGGCGGGCATCTGGGGTTCCGCCGATTTGATGTACTCGTGAATCTTGTCGGACAATTCCAGTGCACTTTGCTCACCGACGCGGAAGACCTGCACGAGCACGGCGGGTTCACCGTCGAAACTGGCCTGGTTGTCGATGTCTGCAAACCCGTCAACCACCGTGGCGACATCGCGGATGAACACCTGCGAACCGTCCGGTGTGCTGCGAACGAGAATGTCCTCAAACTCCGGTCCGCGATAGGCCTGCGCCAGTGTTCGAAAAAGTATTTCGCCCCCCCGCGTTTTCACCGAGCCCCCGGGAAGATCGAGTGAGCTGCGGCGGACCGCCATTGCGACTTCTTCGAAGGTGAGCCCGTACTGCCGCATGGAATCCTCGGAAACCTCAATGCTGACTTCGTAAGGCCGGACGTTTGCGAGCTGCACCTGCGTGATGCCCGGGATTGAAGAGATTTCGTCGCGAACGCGTTCGCCGAGTTTCTTCAACGTCTTTTCATCGGCCTGACCAGAGATCGCCACGTTCAAAACCTGCCGCTTGAGAATCGCCTCGTTGACGACCGGCTTTTCCGCCTCGATCGGGAACGTATCGATCGAATCAACACGGGCCTTCACTTCATCCAGCACGCGGGCGGCGTCTTCCCCCGGCAACAGCTCCAGCATCAGCGTGCCCATGTTTTCAGAGGCCATTGAGGTGATTTTCTTGACCCCGGAAACGCTTTGAACGGCCTCCTCAATTTTGATGCAAATGCCTTCCTCAACCTCTCCGGGAGCGGCACCCGGATACGGCACCTGAATCTCGATCGCGTCCGACGACATCTCTGGGAAAACCTCCTTCTTGATCTGCCCCATCATCATGAGACCACCGGCCAGGACAAGGATCGCCAGAAAATTGGCGGCGACGCCGTTGTTGGCAAACCAGGCGATGATGCCCTTCAAAGAACACCTCCCTGCGCGATCTTATCACCGCTATTCGTGACCTCATCCGCGACACGAACCTTCATGCCGTCGACCGGAGTTTCCAATGGGGTGAGGCAGACGCGGTCTCCTGCTTTTAAACCAGACTGAATGACCACCACGGAACGCTCTGCTTTCAACACGGTCACGTCCTGGAAATGAAGCTCATCGTTTTTGTCGACAAGCAGGACACGGCTCATTCCGTTCATTGCCGTTCGTGGGAGTTCGAAGACATCGTTTACTGTCTCGCCATCAATCTCAGCCTGCACAAACAACCCAACCGCCAGCGGCGACGAATCCTCGCCGGGCTTTCGACCATACGGATTCTGCACTTCAGCCACGGCCGTGATCATGCGGGTGCGCGGATCAATCTCGCCTTCCGTCCGAACAATTTTTCCGACCCACGTTCGTTCACGTCCGCCCAGAGTCGCTGTCAATTTTACATTCGGCTGATTGCCCTCCTCGTTCTCACCACGAAAATTAAAGGGCACTTTCACATACGCCAGTTCGTTCGCCGAAAGCGGCAAACGAATCTCCGCCGTCTCGATTGAGTAAATCCGGGCCAGTTGTGTGCCGCGCGGGACGTATTGTCCGATGTCGGCGGAGGTCGAAAGCACACGACCGGCAAACGGTGCCTTGAGTTTCGTTTTTTCCAAATCGCGCCCGGCCAGTCGGACGTTCGCGTTTGCGGATTCGACCGAAGCGACGGCTTCAGCGAGTTGAGGTTCTCGAAGGAGCAACGCCGATGCTTCGCCATCCTTGCCGAGTTCCTTCCACTCGATCCGAGCGATCTCCGCTTCCGCTTCTTCCCGCATCAAACGCGCTTTCGCCTCCAATAACCGGGCGTTCGCCTGCACCACCGCCAGTTCGTAATCGACCGGATCAATCTCCATCAGCAGATCGCCCGTCTCGAAATATCCACCCGCAGCGAGCGCACGGGAAACGCTTATAATCGTTCCCGCCACTTCACTTACCAGCGTGATGTCAGTCCCCGGCATGACCGTTCCCTGACTGCGAACTGAGAGAGCAAGCTGCTGTGGTTGGACGACTTTGACGCGTACCATCGGTGCGACTTCCACGATCTCCTGCGGCAGCAAGGGCTTGCGGCTCAACATCATCGTGTACATCACGCCGCCGCCCAATAAGAGCATCAGGAGCGGCAACAAAACTTTCAGCAACGTTTTCATTCAAATTGAGAAACTTGGACCGGTTCGTCTTGTACCGGAATGGGCGGATTCAGTTCGGCGGGATACCCTCCACCGAGCGCTAGATGGAGGTCGACACGGTTGTCGAGTCGGACGCGTTGAACGTTGATCAACGCACTCTCCGCGGTGAACACGTTTCGCTGGGCCTGCAACACCGCCAAAATGGATTCAAGACCCGATGAGTAACGTTCGTCCGCGCGCGAAAGTGAACTCCGCGCCTGCTTTGCCGCTTCAGCGAGATGCTCTTCTCTGCTGGCCAGATCGTCATCAACCGACAACGCAGTCTCAACTTCAGTAAACGCCATCAGCAAGGATTTGCCGTAGTCGGCAACCGCCGCACGATTCGCTGCCTTCGCCATATCGATTCCGGCGATTAGACGCCCGCCCTGAAAAATGGGTTGCGCCGCGTTTGCCGCGAGAGTCCAGACGCTGAAGTCCGGATTCGTCAGCTCGGAAAGATCGCCACTGCTTGTCCCGCCACTCGCTGTCAAACTGATACGCGGAAACAACGAACGTTTCGCCTGCTTCACCCGTGCAAACGAAGCAGCCAGTCGACGTTCTGCAGCAATCAAATCCGGACGGCGTTCCAATAATTCTGATGGAAGTCCCACCGGGATTTCCAAGGTGAGCTCGGGGAATTCAAACTGCACATCCAGCAAACCGTCAGGGTATTGACCCAAAAGAAAATCAAGCTGACGAACAGCGGCTTCGTATTGCGCGCGCCAGTTGGAGAGGGAGGCCTTTGCTCCTTCGAGATCCGTCAGTGCCAGCCGATAATCCACCGAATTGGCGATGCCACGCTGGTAACGCCGTTCCACCTGCCGAACCGTGCCCGAATAGCTTTCAATGACTTTTTCGTTTAACGCGATCTGACGCCGCAACTCCACCGCGACCAGCCAGGCTTTCACGGTCTGCGCGGCGATGGATTGTTGCAGCGCGAAGTAGTCGGCCTGACTCGCCTGCATGTCGGCAATCGCCGCCTTTTGGCCGGACCGGATGCGGCCCCAGAGATCCAGTTCCCATGTTGTGACAAGTCGCAGGCCGTAGGAGTTGAACGTCGTCGAGAGCGGATCATTGCCCGCACCGGGAATGGGCAACCCGATGAAGTTTTGCTTCGAGCGAGCGGCATCAAAATCGGCTCCGATCTGTGGATAGAGATCCGCTCCCGCGATGCGTGATTCAGCAGCGGAGATGTCCATTCGCGCCATTGCCGCCTGCAGATCGTAGTTGTTCGTCATGGCCTTCGTCACGACATCCACCACTTGCGTGCTGCCGAATGAATTCCACCAGGACGCGACGACCCTGTTGGTATTGGAGACCGCCTTCCAATCTCCGGGGATGTTCACCGTTTCTGGAGCGGGTTCACGTTCCGGCGGGGAGACGCAACCGGCAATGATCGCTATTAGAAAAATCGGGAAATAACGAATCACTTGCGCACCTTTACCTTGGTTTTAGCGGTGGTCAAATTGGCGGTTGCACGAAGGCCCGCCGCAGAAAATTCAACCAATTCACGGATGATTCCATCCACGTCATTGGTATCGCAAACTCCCTTGGCATACATTTCAACCGCCTCCTTGTCGCACATGGTGTGAGCCATGCCTCCCACCATAAAATGGCAGCGCCAGAAAAGTGTCGAGGAGGGCAGATGCGGGCAAGCTTTTTCAAATGCCGGAAAGAAGCGCCGGACCACTTCGTCGAACATCGCGAAGAACATCTTCTTCAAGTTCTCGTCGGCTTCGGCAAAGGTCCGGCCTATCAGCTTCATGAAGTGTTCGCCTGCCGTCTTGTTTTCACGACTCAACCGAAGTGGCGGGCCGATCAGGGCTTCAATGATTTGCTCCAGAAAATCCACGGCATCCGCTCCGCCCGCGTCGGCGAGATCCAGCAACCGGAGCCGTTCGAGATTCAGCGGAATGATGCGCCGGTCCAGCACGGCCTTGATCAAGGCGTCCTTCGACCCAAAGTGATAGTGCACCGCGGCGAGATTGACCCCGGCCTCGGAGATGATGTTTCGCAACGACGTCGCCGCGAAACCGTGATCCGCGAACAAGCGTTCAGCGGCATCGAGAATGGTCAGTTTGGTATCAGCGGCGGACATTTAATCAAACGTATGTTTCAAACAGTCGTTTGATATAAAAGCAGCAAGAGTGATTGTCAACGAGTTGTGAGTCTTTCCGAATGGTTGAGAAAGGCCATAAATCGTAAGGGGCCGCAGCGGATGATCGGGATTGTCCACCTCTTCTAACTCACAAAGATCCAGGTGAGCAGGCAGAGGCGCTCATTCGTTTCCTGGGAAAAGTTCAAAAACAAGGTTGCATAAAACCATTTACACAACTATGTACGCATATGGTTAACAATGACTGTTGTAGAAAAGGAACCCAGTTTATGAAAACGACTTCGCTTCTCTCCATCGCATTTCTCTCCGCTACCGTTCTCTTTGGTTCGACGTTCAGTTCGACGTTCAGTTCGGCGGCCTAGGGAATGCCGCCCGAATCCCGCGAGAATATTCATCTTTTTTTTGATCAGCACGATCAAATCAAACGCACCGTCGAGCTGACGAAGACTGGCTACACCGCCACGACCGCCTCAACCACTCCAGCAGTTGTCAGGGCGCTTCAGTCTCACGTGAAACAGATGAGTGAGCGACTCGAATCGGGTTTGATGGTTCGACGCGGGGATCCCGCATTTGCCGAGTACGTCGAAAACTACGACGAGCTTCAGCACAAATTCACCAAAATCCCGGATGGCATCAAAGCGACCGTTACGGGCGATTCACCGGTGGCGGTTCTCGTCGCTCAAAATCACGCGCAGGTGATCGCTGATTTCGCGGCACATGGCTGGGCCGCGCATGACCGATCTCATCCCCCAGTGCTGAGCGTATCTGACGACAAACCAACCGCTGCACCCGGAAAGGCGCAGTGCCAAAACTGTCGCGCTCAAGCGAGCCCCAAGAAACCTGCCACCGCTGCTGGATGCAAGGGCGGCGGATCTGACAAAGGCGCCGGACGTGGAAAGGCCAACTGATGCTGCAATTCTTGATCCCTCCATTCATCGGCGCTGCGCTGGGTGCCGCGAGGGGACACTTCGGAAAGTGTTCCGGCGGCACGTGCCCGCTGACGTCGACGTGGTGGCGTGGCGCGCTCTACGGAACAGTCATCGGCGTTCTGCTGGCATTGAGTGGTTCCGGCAAGTGATTCGAAATCAACAGATGGCCGCATTTGGTTAAATATTGGAAAGCGCCAACACAGAAATTGAATCACTCTTGCATCGTGAAAACAGTGTTTAAATCATTCTCCTTCACGGCACGGCAGACCTGTGCCTGGCGGTCGGAGACTCAACCAACAACAACAGACCCCTCATGAGTGAATCAGCTCGATCCAGTCGAAGAATTCAATCCATTGCAACGTATGCGCTGCTCATTGCCGTCGCCGGTGCAGCCATCTGGTGGATCCGGGCACGGCCTGTTCTGGTTGTTGCCGAGCAGATCGAGAAAGGCACGATTGTCGCGGAGGTGATGGGAACCGGCACGTTGGAGGCACGGGTCGAGGCGACCGTCAGTCCGAAGATTCAGGGACGGTTGATGGAGGTGCTGGTCGACCAGAATGACGGCGTGGCGGCGGAGCAACCCATCGCAGTACTCGATGATGCCGAGCTCAAGGAACAGGTGGCGGTGGCTCAGGCAACTCTCGATGCAACGATCGCCACCATCGACCGTGTGCGCGCCGAGGAGAATCGCGCCCAAGCCGTGCTGAATCAGGCCCAACTCTATCACGCTCGGGCGCTCGACTTGATGAAGGCAAACGTCGCGGCCCAGGCGGATCTGGACAAAGCCATTGAACTGATGCAGGTCGCCGAGGCAGACCTTCAACGCGCGCAAGCGGCGATCGTCGAAGCCGAGCGGCAGCGTCTAACCGCGCAGGCTTCACTCAAGTATCAGCAGGCGCGCCTCGCCGATACCCGGATCATGAGTCCGTTTGCCGGCCTGGTGGTTCGTCGCGATCGCGATCCCGGCGACGTTGTCGTACCGGGTGCTTCGATTCTCCATTTAATTTCCACCAATGAACTCTGGATCTCGGCCTGGGTGGATGAGACCGCAATGGCGGCGCTCGCACCTGGTCAATCTGCGCGGGTCGTCTTCCGCTCAGAACCCGCGCGAGACTTTGCCGGCAAGGTGGCGCGTCTGGGTCGCCAGACCGATCGCGAGACAAGGGAATTCATCGTGAACGTTCTGGTGGAAGAGCTGCCCGCAAACTGGGCGGTGGGCCAACGCGCAGAAGTCTACATTGAAACCGATCGCAAGAATTCAGTGCTGACCGTAGAGGAAGGTTTTGTGGTCTGGCGCGACGGCGAAGCCGGAGTGTTTGTGAATGACGCTGGCAAGGCCAGATGGCGCGTCATTACTCCGGGTTTGAGGGGCAATGATGTGATCGAAGTGACGGACGGCCTGCAAGAGGGTGACAGCGCCGTCAAACCAGCCGGCGCCCCCGGTATTTCACTCAAGGACGGCAAGCACATCCGTGTACCATGAATCTCGCGACACAGGATATCCGGCACAACGTCGGGCGGTTTGCCCTCACCGCGCTGGGGATTGGTCTCCTGCTGATGATTGTCCTCGGCATGAGCGGCATTTATCGCGGCATGATCGATGACGCACTGGTGGTGGTGGATCGCATTGGCGCCAACCTCTGGGTCGTACAAAAAGGAACCCGTGGCCCCTTCGCAGAAGTTTCCCGGGTGCCTGCCGTGTTGGAAAATCGACTGCTCGCCGTCCCGGGCGTGGAGAGCGCCAGAAGATTCGTGTCTCACAATGTTCAGAGAGAACATCTCGGCCGTCCCTTGCGGATGAACGTACACGGTCTTTCCTGGCCCGAGGACAAGGGAGCATGGGTGGAACTGGTGGAGGGACGTCCGCTTGCGCAGGCTCACTATGAAATGATTGCCGATCGCACGCTTGGCCTGGCCCTCGGCGACCGCGTTCCTCTGGGCAAGGACACCTTTACCGTGGTCGGGCTCACGCGCGGCATGGTGGCTTCCGGCGGGGACGGCATTGCGTTTTTCACCGTGGCTGATGCGCAGTCGATCCAGTTCGATCAAGTTGGCGAGGCGATTCGCATGGAACGGGCCGCGCGTGTTCAGCGGGCGGGAGCCGAGGACATTGGACGGCTGCAACCGTTGCTTCTCGAGCGCGGTGGTGGCGCTTCATCGGGCGTGCCGGCACTCGCGCCCCCTCAAGTGAGCGCGATCATGGTGCGGTTCGAAAAAGGTGCGAACCCGCAGACCATCGAGCAGACGATCGCCGCCTGGCCCGACGTTTCCGTTCACACGCAGTCCGGTCAGCAACAACTTCTGATCTACGGCATGATCGACAAAGCACGGCGGCAGATCGGGTTGTTTCGCGTCCTGCTGGTCATCATCTCCACCATCATCATGGCGTTGATCATCTACACGATGACCTTGGACAAGGTTCACGACATCGCATTGCTAAAGCTGATGGGCGCGCGCAATTCGATGATCGTAGGATTGATCCTGCAACAGGCACTGCTGCTCGGCTTCATCGGCTATGGCATCGCGAACGTGCTTGGACAATGGGTGTTCCCGCGTTTTCCCCGACGCGTTCTCATCGTGTCTCAGGATCTGTGGGCGCTGGCGGGCGTGGTTATTCTGATCTCAGTTTTTGCCAGTCTCGTGGGTATCTGGAAAGCAATGCGGGTCGAGCCAAACAAGGTACTGTCATGACGAACGCCAACTCATCCACTTCTCGCGCGATCGAGGTATTTGATCTCACAAAGATCTATGGAAGTGGAAACACCGAAGTCGTGGCGATGAAGAGCGTTTCACTGCGAGTCGAAAGCGGTGAGGTGGTGGCATTGCTCGGGCCGAGCGGTGCGGGAAAATCCACTCTTCTGGCGGCAATGGGATTGATCAACCCACCGACCTCCGGGCGAATTACCATCGGCGAAGAGAAGGTGGTGGATGGTCCGCGAGCGCTCGTTGATCTCCGGGCATTTCGACGCAAATTTCTCGGCTTCGTGTTTCAGAAAGCGAACCTGATTCCATTCCTCACGGCGCTGCAAAACATCCAGATCGCGCTTGAGATCAACGACGTTCCAGGCCGAGAGGCTCACCAGCGCGCCATGGAACTGCTGGACTACCTTGGCGTGGCCGATCGCGCGGGCAATCTACCGGACCAACTTTCTGGCGGGCAGCAACAACGCGTCGCGGTCGCCCGCGCGCTGGCGAACCGACCGAGCCTCATTCTTGCGGACGAACCAACCGCCGCCCTGGACAGTCATCGCGGCCGGCAGGTAATGGAACTCTTCTCGAAAGTCGCACACGAACAGGGGGCCGGCGTCATCGTCGTCACCCACGATCATCGCGCGCTGGACGTGTTTGATCGCACCTATGAAATGGAAGACGGCAAGCTTCGGGCGAATATGGATATTGCTCCAGCGGCATAGGATAATTTGTGAGTATGAAATGAACATGTGTTAACCCCATAAAACGAAAACAAGCACCATGAAAACGAACCATGCAATCAGTCTTTTAGCGGCCACTGCGACACTGGCGCATGTCGCCCTCGCAGATCCTGTCACCGAAACCACGCCTCAGCGGACGGACGTTTTGGAATACATTCAACCGTTACCCGATCAAATGCCCGGCGCGGAAAAAGACACCGGGGCAATGATCCAGCTGGGCAAGCGACTCTACTTCGAAAAGAAGCTTCCGAAGAATCAGACGCAGTCTTGCAACACCTGTCACGTCGTGGATAACGGTGGTGCTGGCGTCGACAATCAACCCACCTCGCTCGGTGCGTTTGGGAAGCGTGGAGCCCGCAATTCGCCTACCACCTGGAACGCCGGTTTCCACGTGGCTCAGTTCTGGGATGGACGCGCTGAAGATCTCACCGCGCAGGCGAAAGGCCCCGCACTCAATCCGATTGAGATGGCGATGCCGGCAGAGTCCGGAGTTGTCGCCCGTCTACTCTGAGACCCTGACTATCCGTCGGAATTTGAAGCAGCTTTTCCCAATGTAGATTCTCCCGTGAACTATGAAAACATGGCACGAGCCATCGCTGCCTTCGAACGCACCCTCATCACACGGGATCGTTTTGACGATTTCCTGAAAGGCACCGACAAGTCGTTGACGAAAACGGAGATCAGAGGGCTCAACACCTTCCTGGCCGTCGGTTGCACGACCTGCCACAACGGTCCTCTGCTGGGCGGGAACAGTTATCAAAAACTCGGATTGGTGAAACCTTACCCGAACCAGAAAGACGTGGGCCGGGCCGCTGTGACCAACGACGAAAGTGATCAGTTCAAATTCAAAGTGCCGACACTTCGAAACAGCGCGGCAACACAGCCTTACTTTCATGACGGACAGGTTGAGACCCTCACCGAAGCCGTTCGGCAGATGGGCAGTATGCAACTCGGACTCGAACTGTCTGAAGAACAAGTCTCGGACATCACCGCGTTTCTCAATGCGCTGACCGGAAAAGGAATTAAGGTCAGCGGAACGCAGCAAACTTCGTCAACCTCAGCAAAACAAAAACGAACGCCGTAACAACGGGAGTTTTCGGCAAAAGAAAAGAGCCAGACAGAATTCTGTCTGGCTCTGGTTTATTACGAAGGGTTGAATTAAAGGCGACGGCGCAACATTCCGGTTCCGACCAAGGCGATACCAAGGAGCGCAACGGACGCGCCGCCATCAGGCACACTTGAGGAGCTCGCCGACCAGCTGAACGTGTTGCCACTCGTGTTGAACGTGGCGACCCAGTTGCCGGCTGTATCGTCGAAGTTCGCATGCTTCACGACACCGAGACCATTCAGGGTGATTGAGTTGGCAGATTCCGCCGCGACTGCGAGGGACGTAAGATCGAAGGTGAAACCACCGACACTCCATAGCGGGTTCGACGGGGAAACAGTGAACGACGGGTCCCACTCCAGGTAGTTGGCCATGGTTACAATCGTGAACATCGGAAGGGTGAAGTCACCATTGGAATCCATCACGACGGTCGGCCCGAACGTCACCTTCGTGGCGACGGTGAGGTCACTGTCATCCGGCGTGTAACCTCCGGCAAAGGAAATACCTCCGGTGATCTCGACTGCATTGGTTGTGGTTGAGGTCAGAAACAACGACGCAGTGACTGCGAGAGCTGTGCTGAGAAGGAACGATTTTTTATACATCATAGGTTTTAATAGTAGTAAACAACCCGATGCATTCAGCGGGTTTTAAACCAGCCCCATCTATTTTGACCGGCTAATTCATAATGCCCTTATCTTGAACGATTAACATCGATTCCATGGCATTATTATTCTGGTAGTCGAACGAACATCAAAGTGTAAAGCATCCTGACAACAAAATGACGACGGTTACTATTTGGTCCTTTTATCGGGCTTTTTATATCCCGACACCCAAATCGCCGGTTGTATTGGGACCGTGAAGCGTGGGAGATCAAACGTTTTCTGCCCGAGACTATTTCGCAAAACTGGGAAAGACTTATCAGGGAAGTGATCGAGCAGCACGACGATCAATCCAAATTCAAAAGGTGCCAACGATTCGGAATATCGTAGTGGGCCTGCCATACCTCTCGCACCCGACATGGCCGATGCGGAAACAGCACGGCCTCTTTGCCGCGTCCCCATTGAACTCACCTTCAACCCTCCGGCGGACGACGAATCAAACAGCCGAAGTCAGGAGGCTCCGACTTCCGAGCCGAGCCGGGCACGTTCAATTCCCAATCGTCCGACGGGTTCAGCTGAAACCGTGCGGCAAGAAAACTCGAACGGACGCGAATGGAACCGGTGGTTGCCAGAACCTCAAGCAGTCAGGTCGGATCCTCGTTGGAACGTCCGTTTTGCGGGCTGTTCTGCCGGCCGATACCGTCGTCATCATGGATTTCCATGCTTGGGCGCCGCGCTTGCACCGCGTCATACCAGACCCGGACTCCG
>JBDNGP010000297.1:0-6343 GCA_041689265.1 Verrucomicrobiota bacterium | reverse complement strand
TCTCTAGGAGCCGACGGGCTCAGAGCCTTCGGGCCAGACTTCGGAAGGGCGTCCGGCTGACGGTCATTTCCGGGAATGTTACGCTGCGTAACATCGGGTTTTCCGTTTTCCAAGTCCTTGGGCAACTGAATATAACATACATTGTGCGCGTATTATATGCAGCCGGATTCCAAGTCCCTGCTTCGATTGGATTGCCTCTTATCGGTGGCCCCAGCCAAACCGACTAGTGATTGGCCAGTAGACGAAGAACGATTTGCCGATCACGTTCTGCTCCGGTACCGGTCCCCAGGTCCGTGAGTCGGCGCTGTTGAGCGTGTTGTCTCCGAATGCCAGATAGTTTTTGTCCGGCACAGTGTATTCAGTTTCCGCGTCCCGGAAAGTGGGAGCCAGATCTCCGCGCAGAAATTGATGGCCCCGGCGATTGTTCACGTGCCCGAAGTATTCTCCATCCTCAGGCGGCACATCGGGGTTCGCAAACGTGTAAACGCCTTCAAAGTGCGGTGTTGAAGCGTCCAGCCGGACTCCGTCGATGACGACATGATTATCATCGCCGATGCTGACGACTTCACCTCCGGTTGCGACCATGCGTTTGATATAGAACTGGTCCTGATTTTGGATCGCCGTGCCGGCGGTCGCGAAGACGATGATGTCGCCGCGTTTTGGTTTTCTGAAATTGTAAGTGAACCGGTCGACGAACAGATGATCGCCGCTACGGATCATCATGCGAATGACATCGTCGCCGGGCTTGAACTCCGTGGGAGCGTATCGGCCGAAACGGTCCACGAGACCCGCACGTTGCAACAACTGATCTTCGGGAAACCAGATCTTCTGCCACCGATCACCAATCTTGATTTCCTGCCATAAGTTGAACAGGAGAAATTTTCGCGGTGGTCTGACATCATCAAGATGGCCACCGGATTCAGCGACGACGTGATAGTATTTGTTGCCGTGGAACCAGAAATCCCATTTTCGCTGCAGCGCATTTGGGATTTCCAGCGAGTAATCGTTGCCCGGTCCGCCCTGATCCACCGTCGTGGGCATGATGCCGTACAAGGTCGGCTGCATCGATCCGGTCGGAATTTTGAAAGGTTGAAGGTAAAACGTGCGGATGCCGACCGCCACCGCGATGGCCACCAGAAACACCTCGATGTTTTCGCGAATCGCCGAAAAAGGATAAGGCTTCAACCACTTGTTGGCGGCCTCCTCCAGCTCGGTCATCTGCTTTTTGAGCGTCTCGGCATCGGCATTGGTTTTGAGCGCGTGATCGATGTTCGTCAGCGCGCTTTCCAGTGCGGCGATGGCCGGTTTGCTGAGCAGATCCCGCTGGTGATTCAGAAGCTTCTGAACCGTGCGCCGCATTTCCGTCGTCTGCCGGATCGTCTTTGAAATAAACCAACGAAAATTCATACGCCCTGCTCCGTCATGCCTTTAACACCTGGATGAATGCTTCCTGCGGAATGTTCACGCTGCCGATGGATTTCATCCGTTTTTTGCCTTCCTTCTGTTTCTCCAAAAGTTTGCGTTTCCGGGAGACGTCGCCGCCGTAACACTTCGCGGTCACGTCCTTGCGCATCGCGGTCACGGTTTCGCGGGAAACCACTTTTCCGCCGATGGCCGCCTGGATGGCCACCTGAAATTGCTGCTTGGGAATGACGTCCTTGAGCTTGGCAGCCAGAACGCGTCCACGAGGTTCGGCTTTGTCACGGTGAACAATGCACGAGAAGGCATCAATCGGCTCGCCGTTCACGAGCATGTCCAGCTTGACCATGGCCGCCTTCATGTAACCGTCGTGCTCGTAGTCCATCGAACCGAAGCCGCGCGTGATACTTTTGATGCGGTCATGGAAATCGATCAGAATTTCGTTGAGCGGCAACCGGCTGGTTAGCATCACCCGACGCGAGTCCAGCGTTTCGGTGTGTTCGGGAGCGCCGCGTTTCTCGGCCAGCAAGGCCATCATGTCCCCAATGTTCTCATTCGGACAGATCACGAACGTTTTGACCATCGGTTCCTGAATATGATCAATCAAAGTGGCTTCGGGCATGAACGCCGGATTGTCGATTTCGAGCTCCTTGCCATCGGTCGTATACACGCGATAGATCACGCTCGGATACGTGGCGATGATGTCCATGTCGTATTCACGACGCAGCCGTTCCTGCACAATCTCCAGATGCAACAACCCAAGGAAACCACAACGGAAACCAAACCCAAGTGCAATGGAACTTTCCGCCTGAAAAACGAACGCCGGATCGTTCAACTGCAGCTTCGCCAGGCTGGCTTTCAGCGCCTCGAAATCAGCCGTGTTGATCGGGTAAATCCCGCTGTAAACCATCGGGTGAATCTCTTTGAACCCGGCCAGTGCCGGCGACGGATTGCGGGCACTCGTGATGGTGTCGCCCATCTTGACGTCCATCGGGCTCTTGATGTTGGCGGTGAAATAGCCGGTCTCACCGGTTTCGAGCCGGTCGCGGGCGTAGGGTTTCGGGTTGAAGCTGCCGACCTCCTTCACTTCCACGGTCTTGTTGGAGTGCAGCAGTTTGACCTGCATCTTTGGCTTCAGCTCACCGTTGAACACGCGCACATAGGTGACCACGCCCTTGTAGCTGTTAAAAAATGAATCGAAACAAAGCGCCTGCAATGAATCGCCTTCAGTCGGCTTGGGTGCCGGGACATTCTTGACGATGCACTCCAGCAGTTCGTCGATGCCGATGCCTTCCTTGGCACTGACGAGCATCGCCTGGTCGGCCGGGATCGCGAGAATGTCTTCCAGTTGTTGTTTGGCCAGGGCGACGTCGGCGTGTGGCAGATCGATCTTGTTGATCACCGGAATGATCGTGAGGTTCGCCTTCATCGCCAGGTGTACGTTTGCCACGGTCTGGGCCTCGACACCCTGGGCGGCATCAACGATCAGCAACGCCCCTTCGCAAGCGCTCAAGCTCCGCGAGACTTCGTAGGAAAAATCAACGTGCCCCGGCGTGTCGATGAGGTTCAGCTCGTAGGTAATCCCGTCCAGCGCCGTGTAAAGCATCGTGACCGGGTGGGATTTGATCGTGATCCCCCGCTCCCGCTCGAGATCCATCGAGTCGAGATGCTGTTCCTGCAAATCGCGATCCGATAAGGTGCCGGTACGTTGGAGCAACCGGTCCGACAAGGTGGTCTTGCCGTGATCGATGTGGGCTATGATGCTGAAATTTCGTATGTACTTCGCTTCCATGGACAACTGGTGCTGTCAGGCACGCGCAGAAGATACCGGCGACGTCCGCGAAGGGAAGAGCAATCTAACGCCTTCTTTCAACGGTTTTGAAACCGGTCCCGGTCCGTCAAAATTCGTGCTGATCACCACCTAGATTGAAAAATCGACGTATTCCGGCGCGAACGGCTCGGTCGAACCGCGCAACATTCCGGCGGCCACAGTAAGGTTGGTCCCCTGCTCTATCAGGATAAACGAACCGGTGAGCCGGTTGGCGGTGTAGGCGTCGTAAACCAGTGGCTTCGCGGTTCGGATTCGAATTTCACCAATCTCGTTCACGTGGAGATCCTGCGAATCAGGGATCTCATCGAATGTCCGGATGTCGATCTTGTGATCGATGTTGGTCACCATCGCCTGCACTGTTTGCGACGTGTGTTTGAGAAAATACTTGCGACGGTTTTGCAGCGGTGTCGGGCTCATCCAGCAGACACGCGCTTTCAAATCGTAACCCTTACCGGGTAATTTGTCGGTGCCCACCAGCATATCGCCCCGGCTGATGTCGATATCGTCTTCCAACACGATCGTCACGGACTGCGGGCAGAACGCCTCTTCGATTTCGCCATCCAGCGTCCAGATCTGTTTCACTTTCGATTTAAGACCGCCGGGCGCCACCATGATTTCCTGTCCGACCTTGACGATGCCGCCTGCGATCTGACCGCTGAGCCCGCGAAAATCATGAAGCTTGGGATCGGTCGCCTTGTGCGGACGGTTCACCCATTGCACCGGCATCCGGAACGCGCCAAGATTCCAGTCGCTGGCGATGTGAACGGTTTCAAGATGGCCCAACAACGTCGGCCCTTCGTACCACGGGAGGTTCTTGGACTTGTCCACGACGTTGTCCCCGGACAACGCGCTGATCGGAATGAACCGCACATCCTTGAACACGTTGAGCTTCGGCAGAAAACTTTCCACCTCGTCGCGGATCTCGCGGAAACGTTCTTCGCTCCAGCCGACCAGATCCATCTTGTTGATCGCGATGATCAGATGAGGAATTCCCAGCAATGCGGACAAGTAGGTGTGACGTCGAGTTTGCTCGATCACGCCGTTTCGCGCGTCAATCAAAACGACCGAAAGATTCGCGGTCGAAGCGCCGGTGACCATGTTCCGGGTGTACTGCACGTGACCCGGGGTGTCGGCCACGATGAACTTTCGCTTCGGTGTGGCAAAGTAACGGTAGGCCACGTCGATGGTGATCCCCTGCTCTCTTTCCGCGCGCAACCCGTCGGTCAGATTCGCGAGGTTCACCTGGCCGCCGCCGGTGATGTCGGCGGAACGTTCCAACGCTTCGATCTGGTCCTCCATGAGATTCTTGGAATCGTAGAGCAACCGGCCGATGAGCGTGGACTTGCCGTCGTCCACCGAGCCGCACGTGTTGAAGCGCAGAAGTTCGATGGGGTGAGAAGTGTGGGTCATATGTTCGTAAGTCGGTAATCGATTCAAGGCACTGGGAGATAATGCAACTTTTCGTAGAAATCAGGGCCTCGTTCTTGTTCACGGGCAAGGTGGAAATGATGGCGAACAGCTTCGGCCAACTCCGCATCGGATGCGCCTGGCATCGTCTTAGAAAACTCCGCCCGCACCGCTTCCTGTTCGATTTCGAACATGCGGACCCCTTCAATCATGCGCTCTTCTGGCGTCATTTCTCGCGCCCGCAACACGCGCTCGCGGTAGATGGCGTCTGCCAGGGGCTGAATCTCAGTGTTCATGATCGACTACGTATTTGATCCCAGAACAGTCGGAATTTCTATGTTCAATCTGCCGCCTTCAATCAACGCCGGGTTTAAAAATAACCAGCTTTCTTCCGGTCTTCCATCGCTGCTTCGGATGATTTGTCGTCGGCGCGGGAACCGCGTTCCGTCACGCGTGCCGCAGCAATTTCAGCGATGATGTCGTCGTAGGTGTTGGCCGGGCTTTCCACCATTCCGGTGCTGATGATGTCGCCGATCGTCCGCACGCGAACGACCATTTCCTTCACCTGTTCCTTCGCCGTCGGCGGGATCAAATCCGTGACTGGCAGCCACTGTCCGCCGCGTCGGACGCACTGACGTTTGTGGCTGAAGTAAATATTCGGCACTTCAAGCTGTTCCTGTTTGATGTATTCCCAGACATCCATCTCGGTCCAGTTGGAGAGTGGGAACACGCGCATGTTCTCACCGTGGTTCAACCGGGCGTTGTAAAGATTCCAGATCTCAGGCCGTTGATTCTTCGGATCCCATTCGCCGAAGGAATTGCGGGAACTGAAGAACCGCTCCTTGGCGCGGGCTTTTTCCTCATCACGACGCGCACCGCCGATGCAGCAGTCAAACTGAAATTCCTCGATGCTCGCGAGCAGGGTCGGGATCTGCAACCGGTTGCGGCTGACCTCGCCGGGCGTCGGAACGGCGATGCCCTGCTTGATCGCGTCTTCAACCGTGCGAATGATCAGTTTGCCGCCGAGCTGCTTCGCACGACGATCACGAAACTCGTTTAGTTCGGGAAAATGATGGCCGGTATCAACGTTCAAAAACGGCATCGGAATGTCCGAAGGACTGAACGCTTTTTCCGCGAGGCGCAGCAGGCAGATCGAATCTTTGCCGCCGGAAAACAGCAATGCGGGTTTCTCAAATTCTGCCGCCACTTCACGCATGATGTGAATGGCCTCGGTCTCAAGATATTGAAGATGGTCGAGATGGTAGGAACTCATGTCGGTGTCGCCGGATGCGTCAGGTTCGGTTGGTGTTTCTCCGTTTGCTCTAGGCTTTGACGGCTTGTCTACCCCAGGCCGCGTGCAGGCCACATTCGCGTTTGTCATCAGCTTTGGCGGGGTCGAAATAATCCCATTCATTCGGTAATTTGTGTTCCGTCAGGTAAGCTTCCATTTCCGCGTCGCTCAGGTAAAACACCGGGTTAACTTTTACTGCCCCAAAATTGGTGTCCGCCGTGACGATATCCATGCCCTCACGATTTGGATTTTGCACCTTGCGCAACGCGGTGATCCAGATCGTCGGTGCCAGTTCGCGCATGCCGCGTTGAAACGGTTCCAGCTTGAACACCGCGCTGAATTCCTTGAGCGCAACCTCGTTTTCGGGAGTCGGGATTTCGCCGTGAATGGCATCG
>JBDNGP010000296.1:0-9450 GCA_041689265.1 Verrucomicrobiota bacterium | reverse complement strand
CTTCGGCAACGACCTGCCTGCCATCAAGGCCGGCGAGGTGAAGAAGGTTCGCGAATCGGTGAAGGCTCGCACTGACTTTTACATGATCGAGGACATGATGAAGGAACACCCGATCAAGGGTTGGGAAAACTGGAAGAAGGCTTCTACGCCACCGACATCATTCGAGTAAGAATTGACCGTTTCACAAACGCGGGACCTGCAAATGCGGGTCCCGCTTTTTTTATGCAGGACGGAGTTTTCAACGTGTCTTCCCCGCATGCCGAGCCCACGGCTGTTCACGCTTTGCCCCTTTGGGGCAACCGAGGGTCGTTTCAATATCCGCCGAGGCTGAACTTCGTTTCGAAAGGTGTGCTCGAAGACGCGGGACGGATAGGGACCGGGGACATGGTGGACATCTGGAACGGAGCGCGGGTGTGTCGAAGACCAACCCGCGCTCCGGGGGAATACACCTCTCTCTCGATCGGTGGTAGGGCGAGACTCCTGTCGAGCCCATTTCAAAGTCCTGTAGGGACAACACCGCCTCGGTAACTTAGTCACGGCTCCGCAGGAGCGTCGCCCTACCGTTCCTTCTGATTCGGCGCTTGCGACGCCCCACGCTCTCAAACACAGCCCGTTTTGAATCGATCCTTGCCAGAAATGCGTTCGCCCGTTTTTCTAACCCCATCGGAAAGCACCGTTTTGGAAAATTGATAATGTTCACACAATGAAGAGTTTCCTCCTGGCTTTGGCATTTCTGCTCTTGGTGCTCGGGCTGATGTCTTCGATTCTATATCTCTCCGTGATCTGGATGGCCGCGTTTGTCTCCGAAGAGAGATTGGGTGTTCGAAGGTTTCTTCCGCCTGCGATAATGCTGCCATTTCTGCTTTATGGAATCGCTGCCGTCGCTTGCTCGCTGTCGCACCTAAAAAGGAGAACACGGATGACGGCATATCCTCTGGCGATATTGACCGGGTTCACCGTCTGGTTTTTTGCGAATCTGTTGGCTATTGAAATAATTCCTGACCAACAAACAATAGGTGAATCTTTGCTTCGTTTCGCCCAAATTGGAGTTCCTATTTTGTTGGGCATCGGAGTCACTGCGTTGCTCAAGAATCGAATCGGTAAGATTTTTTAGCCCTCGTTCCGAATCGATCTTCGCCAGAAACTCGCTCGTCAGGTTTTCGCACAACCACTGGCCGCGACGAAATGGAATCACGGTTCTGCGCTGGTGCAGTGTGATTGGGTCCGGGTGGAACGGCCAACCTGACCGTTTGCGAGGGCAACCCGCCATTACACCCCCCGGGTGCTGTCCCCGTCTGAACACCTGTTCCAAGTTGAGACACGATTCTCGCATCGAAAATTCCGTGGATTCTTTGATGGATCAACCCGCCTGATTTCGGCTATTCTCCAAGAAATCCATTGATCTGTCATTGCCATGCGCCGACTTCTTTTACTTCTCATTTCGGGTGTCCTGTTCGGGCACTTCACCAACCAGTCCCATGCCGCGGACAAACCCAACATCATCGTCATCTTCTGCGATGACCTGGGCTACGGAGATCTTGGTGCCTTCGGCCATCCGACGATCCGCACGCCCCACCTCGATCGTATGGCGGCGGAGGGCCAGAAGTGGACCAGCTTTTACGTCGGCGCGAGCGTCTGCACCCCGAGCCGGGCGGCGTTGATGACCGGCCGTTTGCCGGTTCGCAACGGCATGATGTCGGCGAAGAGTCGCGTGTTGTTTCCCGATTCGCTCGGTGGTTTGCCGCAGTCGGAGATCACCATCCCGGAGTTGCTGAAGACGGCCGGATATTCCACCGCCATGGTCGGCAAATGGCATCTCGGTCATCGCCCGGAGCATCTGCCGGTCACGCAAGGTTTTGATTCCTACTGGGGCATTCCCTACTCCAACGACATGGATGCGTTGAAGGGACATCCAAACTACCGGCAGATGGGAATCAAGGATCCGAACTACATGCCGTCGATCGAGCAGTTCAACGTCCCGATCATTGAGAATCTCACCGTCGTCGAACGGCCCGCGGATCAAACCACGTTGACGGGTCGCTACACCGACAAGGCGATCGAATTCATCAGGGCGAAGAAGGATGGCCCGTTCTTTCTCTACCTCGCGCACAATCTGCCGCACATCCCGTTGTTCGCTGGAAAGGATCATCTGGGAAAAAGCAGACGTGGCATTTACGGCGATGTGATTGAAGAGATCGATGCCGGGGTCGGCAAGATTCTGAAGACGCTCAATGATCTGGGCATTGAGAAAAACACGCTCGTGGTTTTTACGTCGGACAACGGGCCGTGGCTGCCATTTGAAACGCACGGCGGCTCCGCTGGATTGCTGCGTCAGGGCAAGGGGACGACCTACGAGGGCGGCATGCGCGAGCCGACCATTTTCTACTGGCCGGGCACCATCCAGCCGGGGGTGCAAATGGAGCTGGGCACGACGATGGATTTGCTTCCGACGTTCTGTTCGCTCGCCGGAGTCGAGGTTCCGAAAGATCGCGTGCTCGATGGCTACAACCTCGCGCCATTGCTCATCGGCAAGACGGACATAGGACCGCGTGAAGTTGTTTACTTCTGGCGCGAGGAAGAACTCTACGCCGTACGCGTCGGTCCGTGGAAAGTCCACTTCATCACGCAAGGCTGTTACGGAATTGGCGAACCAAAGAAAGTGCTAGAAACACCCGAGGTTTACCACCTCGACACCGATCCGTCGGAACAATACGACGTTGCCGCACTGCATCCCGAGGTCATCGAGCGAGCCACCGAAATCGCGGAAGCGCATCGGAAATCTATCGTGCCCGTTGAAGACCAGCTGGCGAAGCGCGGGGGGAAGGACTGAAAACGTGTGGGCAAGGACGGAATTTGAAGACAGCGATCAGTAACACAGTGAGTCAGTAGGACAGTATTCAGTGAATCGGTGAAGACCGATACGCCCGCAGGCCTCTGCGTCCCGTTCCGAATTCGCGCTCATTCGCGAAATTTGTGTAGAAGGGTAGGGCGACGTTCCCACGGAGCCCTGATCAAAGCTCCAACGGAGCGCCACCCCGCGCCACCCCGCGCCGTGCCGTCCCTACGGGACTCTGAAATGGGCTCAACAGGAGCCTCGCCCTACCGTCGATTGGTTGGGACGGAGCGAGAGGATGACTCGGTCGGCGGAAGGTGGGGTAAGCTCTCCGAGCGAGCCTTCGATGTCTCGGGGGAACCTCTGAATCCCGTTCCGTCCCGCATGGAGGAAGGCGGCGAACCGCCGAAGGGCTTGGGGCACGGGCGAGAGAAGGCCGGAGAATTGAGCACGGCCCCCTGCGCTCAAAGTTCGTTCGGAGAACTCACTCCACCGTGCCTCACGCTGTCGATCCCACGCCAGAAGTTCTGCGGCCTTGACATCGTCGGTTCGAGAGCCGACAAGCAGACTCAAGGTGTCCGAATACTCTTCCAATTTTTATGCCCGGTGGCGTGAGCGCACACCCGCGTGGGCGCTTCACGAGGGCGGCAGCAGCCGTCCGCCGGAAATTCTGCTGCAACACATCTGGGCCCGTCAGCGGTTAAAACGTGATCAGCTGCGGACGACCGACGGCGAACCGCTGACCGTGCTGCATCCGGGGTTCTGGAATCGCGAAGCTGGACCTGATTTTTCCCGCGCGGTGATCCGCATCGGTGGGCGTGATGCGCGCGAGGGCGAGGTCGAAATCGACTTGAGCAGCGGCGGTTGGAAAGCGCATGGCCATGACCGGAACCCGAATTTCAAGAGCGTGGTTCTGCACGTCGTCTGGGAGACATCCGAGACGCCGAAGACCGATCTGCCGACCGTTGTTATGAAGGATTTTATTGATGCGCCGATCAGCGAACTCCGTGAACTGCTCGACGGGGATTCGCCCCCGCCATTGACTGCGGATCAGCAGGGAAAATGCAGCGCGCCCCTGCAACAGCTCGATTCAAAATCTCTCGAAGCACTGCTGCGTTCCGCCGCCCGCGTGCGTCTGGAATCGCGGGCCAGCCGGATTCGGGCGCGGGCAAAACAGGCCGGCTGGGAACAGGCGTTGATTGAGGGAATGTTCCGGGCGCTCGGCTACAAAAACAACGCCTGGCCGATGCAACACCTCGGCGAGCTCAGCCCGAAGATTCGCGCCGGGCTTTCCGGTGATGATCCGTTAAACTGGCAGTCGGCGTTGCTCGGGATCGGCGGCCTGTTGCCGGACCAGCTGGACAGCAGGAAGAGCGTCACCGACGCCTACGTGAAAACCGTCTGGGATATTTGGTGGCGCGAACGTGATCGGTTCCAGGCGTTGATCCTGCCGGAGAAAACCTGGCGACTGTCGGGCGTGCGTCCGGCGAATCATCCGCAGCGCCGAATCGCTTTGGCCGCACACTGGCTGAGCGACCCGAAATTCTTCGCCAAGCTGGAAACCTGGTTTGCGGATCTGCCGGAGAATGATTCCGGAATCGCGGCCACTTCGACCGACGAACTGTTCAAGATATTGAATCCGAGGAAGGACGCGTTCTGGCAGGATCACTGGACGCTGCGATCCAACCCGATGTCCCGTCCCCAGCCGTTGCTCGGAACCACGCGGATTTCTGATCTGGTGATGAACATCATTTTGCCGTGGTTTTTTACCCGGGCTGCGGTGGGGAAGAACGGCGCGTGGCGTGAGAAAGCCGAGCGGATCTGGCTTGCGTGGCCGAAAGCGGAGGACAACGCGCTTCTGCGACAGGCCCGCGCGCGATTGCTGGGCAACGCTGGGCCACGTGTGCTGAAGACGGCCGCCCATCAGCAGGGCCTGCTGCAAATTGTGCGCGACTACTGCGATCACTCAAACGCGATCTGCGAGCAGTGTCCGTTCCCCTCACTCGTCACCGACTGGCACTGGTCAAACGACGCGGAGCAGTAGCCGAAATACCAGCAGATCCTCGTTCGTGCATGAGAGGTAGGGCTGGCTCTCCGAGCCGGCCGTTGAGCGTGGTCAGCCAATGAGGACAACAATTTGGTGAACGGAAGGGAGTCAACCGGAAGCCATCGTCGGGACGTTTACCCGCCATTAATCCTCACACCCGGCCCGAACACAAACCCAGGATTCATTCCTTGACCGCGCGGTAGAAACGTTGGGCCCGTCCGGGGGATTGTTCGTCGATAAACAGGTAGGAAGGTGTTTGCAGAACGATATTGGTCAGCGTCGTCCAGTTCGTTCCGCTGCCGAGCGCAGGAGCGGATTCGATGCGGTAGTTTGTTCCGACTGTTCCGGCGATGGTGAGCCCGGCATACATCGCGAGATTGAAGTAGGTGAGTTCCGCAACCTCGCTGACGATCGATCCAAACGTGTTGCTGATCGTGACCGAGTAAGCGCCGGCGTTTGCCTTCTGCATTGATGAGATCACGTAGGACGCGTTCGTCGCACCGACAATGTTTTGACCATTGAGCAGCCACTGAAATCTCAGCGGCTGCGAACCGTTGGCGCCGAAGGTCAAGGTGGTTTCCGTCCCGGAGCTGACGGTTTGGTTGACCGGTGGCGTGATGATGGTCGGAACAGAACCGGCATCGATCACCGTGACTGTGCGTGTCGAAGGTGCGCCTGCTCCTGAGGGAATATTAAGAGTGAACCGCACCGTTCGCGGTTGCGTGATTGGACTTTCCGCGATGTTGTTGAACGTGATGTGGCGGGCCAGCGCTTCGACGGACGGGCCGGTTGCCAGGTTGTTAAGAATGATCAGGAGCGGCGTGGTTCCCGATGTCCCGCCGGTAAAGAATCCGATGAGGCTTCCTTCGTAGCTGACGGTGTTGCCGCTGACGCCAATCTGCCCCGCGCCCGACCCGACGTTCCGAATTCCAAGCCGATCACTCGCCGTGGCATTCACGGTGAGGTCGATTGTCAGGGTGCCGCTTTCAAAATTCGCATTCGCTCCGTCGATCAGTGAGGCGTTGGAATCAATGGCCACTGCGGTTCCTTCGGCTATGAATTGAACGGAGCCGGGTGAAAGCGAGATCACCGGAACGGCGGCGGAAAACAGTTGGACCGCCCGGATGCGCCGGACACTCCCGCTGTCGCGAGTTTGATATGCCAGCAAATAGTCGGAGCCGACATTGGAGATGACCGGCAACGTCTGGTTTCGACCGGTCGGTGACGACAGCACCCCGGTCGGGTCGAGCGCCGATCCATTGGCGGACAGTCGACTGGTGAAAATGTTCGTTGATCCGGGGTTTCGCTTGTCCTCCCAGGCGACGATGAAATCCTGTCCCTTCGCTGTGACCGATGGCAGTTGCTGATCTCCGAGCGAGCCGTTGATCGTGATGCCCGCAGAATCTTGAACAACCCCCGCGCTCGAAACCCGTGTGCCGACGATATCGAGGGACGAACCGTTGGTCTGGTGTTGCCAGACCGCGAGAAATTGATTGGTGCTGGCGGCGATGAACGGTGCGGATTGGTGCCCGCTTTTGGTGCTCAGCTGGAATCCACCATTCGTGCCGATCTGGCCGGAAGCCGAAACGGTGTTCCCATAGACGCGATTGGTTTCAATGATTCGATTGTCCTGCCAGACGACGAAGAAGTTTCCGTTCAATCCCGCGACTGATGGTGCGGTTTGATCAATAAGCTGGACGCCGATCCCCAGTCCGTTTCCGTCCTGAACGGTCCCGTCCGGCAACACGCGAGTGCCGTAGACGTCGTCGCTCGAACTGGTGCGGCGATCCTGCCAGACAGCCAGCCAGCCGTTCGTGCTGCCGGCGACATCGGGCACCCGTTGAGCGCCAAGAGCAGAACTGATACGGATGCCGTTCGGGTCAATAATCGTTCCGTCGTTCGCCACGCGGCAGCCGTAGATGTCATCGTGAATACCGTTGCGGAAATCCTGCCAGACGACCAAAAAATCGGAACCGCTCGACGCGATGCGCGGAAGCATCTGGTAATTACCCGCTGTGCAAATCGCCAACGCAGGATCGTCGAGCACGTTCCCGGAACCGTCGACGCGCACGCCGTAAATATCACCGAGCGGATCGTTCCGGAAATCACGCCAGACGACAAGATGAACGGTGCCGTTGCTGGCGATTGCAGGTGATTCCTGAGCAGTTGCAACCGTAGAGATAATCAAGCCGCTTGCGTCGATTATACCACCGACAGTTTCGACTCTGCTTCCATAGATATCGGTGTCGATTCCGTTGCGAATATCCTCCCAGACAACGAGCAGTTGATTGCCGTTGCTGGCTGCGGTGGGAAAGCGCTGATCATTTGCAGCATCGCTGATGAGTGATCCGCCAACCGGGGAGACAGCACCGTCTGATGTTTGCAAGGTGGCCCCGTAAAGATCGAACCCTGACGCGGCCCGGTTGTCCTGCCACGTGACATAAAAATCCCCATTCAACACTTCAATCGCTGGACGTCGTTGTTGATTCGCTTCTTGAACGACGGGCAGGCCGTTCGCGTCCAGCACCGTTCCGGACGTGCTGATCCGTGCGGCGAATACGTCGTCGTCGGTGCCGTTGCGGCTGTCTTCCCAAGTGATTAACGCGGTGTCGCCGGTGCCCGCTGCACTTACATTCCATTGGTTGTTAGCGGCCGTGCTGACCGCGATGCCGGCAGTGTCGAGAACGGTTCCGGCGGTGCTCACGCGTGCTGCGTATACGTCGAGATTCACGCCGCTCCGAAAATCGTGCCACGCGACGAGGTAGTTCGTTCCAACGGTCGTGACCGCCGGTGCGCTCTGGCTATTCGCCGCGTTGCTGACGATAAAGCCGTTGGTTTCGACGAGCAAACCGCTGCCGTTGATTTGCGCCGCGAAGATGTCCTGATTCACCGCGCCATTGCGACCGTCCTGCCAGGCGATGAGGAAATTTCCGTTGAGACTCGAAACCGAGGGCAACCGTTGGTCGTTGCTGACATTCACAATCGCTGTTGCGTTCGTGCCAATCACCTTGCCGTCGGGCGAAACGAGCGTTGCGTAGATGGCCTGGTTTCCGTTTCGTCCATCCTGCCACGCGACGAGATAGTTGGTACCGTTGAAAGCGATGGTTGGGTAGGTTTGATCATTGATGGCGGTGGAGATCGCGAAACCGCTAGGATCAAGCACGACGCCATTGGTCGTGATACGCGTGGCGTAAAGATCGAGACCTGTGTTGTTGCGGTTGTCCTGCCAGACAGCAAGGTAGTTGGTGCCGTCGCTGGCGATGGCCGGGGCGAACTGGGCGGATGGCGCGGGGATGGTCGTCGGGAGCTCAAGGGCAAACTCAGCGCTGATCAAGGCGTCGGGCTCGGCGGAAAGCAGGCGGGTACAAAGAAACGTGCCGAGAGCGATTCCCGGCAGGCCAGTTCGGATGAGCCGCCAGATGCGGCCACGGAAACGGTGCACAATCATTGTGTTCGATCGATCGATTGATTTGCCTGGCTTCCGTGCCAGTCGGGTCCGCGCGTCCGCAGTCCGACAATCCTAAGCGAACTTATCGGTCGGATTCGCAAAAACTTTACCGAACATTTGAACCGGTGACCATCCGCCCCTGAAACTCTTTCGCGAACAGACAGGCCCGGAAACGTTTACCGTCATTTTTACGAGCCAACAGGGTGCGAACACGGCGGGCTACGAGGAAACAGCGGAGGGAATGGTGGAACTGGCCCGAATACAGCCGGGTTTTATCGGCGTCGAATCCGTGCGCGACGGGAGTGGATTCGGAATCACTGTTTCCTATTGGGAATCCGAAGAGGCCATCCGGGCGAGGAAGATGAATGCCGAACATCAGGACGCGCAAAAGCGGGGCAGGGAAGAGTGGTACGCAAAATTCGATCTTCGAATCTGCCGGGTGGATCGGGCCTATTCCGGAGGTGCGCCCTCGAAGTAGTTCAAACCGGTCGGCCGTACGAAAGTCAGGCCCGTCCGGCTGGTTTTGGGATTGCTCGTTTTGTCGGCGAGTCGGGTGAAAACGCGAGAAGGCGGCAATTGACCGGGATCGGCGGGAGAAGTAGAGTCCGTCCTAATGAAAGGCGAGTTCACTGCGATCATCGAAGCGGCACCCGAAGGTGGATACTGGGCGATCTGCCCGGAGGTTCCGGGCGCGAATGGGCAGGGCGAAGCGATCGGGGAGGCGGAGCAAAGCCTACGTGAAGCGATCCGTCTGATCTTCGAAGATCGGATCGAAGACGTGAAACCCGGACTTCCCAAGGAGAGGGAGCCCACACTGAGTCGTTGCTGGTTAAAGCGAACCGGCGCGGCGTGGGTGGAGCGAGCGGGTATTCATTCAACAGCTTCGGCGTGGACATGTTTCAATCGTTGTCCTTCGCTTTTTCTTTGGTCACGGTGAACGCCATCTTGCTGGTTCTCAAAATGTTGGTGCTGTACCATGCGCCGTTTGTCCAGCAAAGGAAATGAACCGGGAACCGTTGATCGAGAATCACTGAAAATGGAGCTCCTAAGTTTTGTGGTGTCCCAGCTATTCGTAAGGCGCCGGTTATCAGGTCGCTTGTGCTCGTAATCGGAACTGCAATT
>JBDNGP010000295.1:0-13416 GCA_041689265.1 Verrucomicrobiota bacterium | reverse complement strand
TGGATCTGGCGCAAGAATCCGGAGAACCTGACGGACAAGGAACAGGCGCGCCTGGCGGAGTTGGACACCGAAGCGCTCTGCACGGCCAAGGCCTAGCAATTGCGGCTGATGTTTCAGAGCATCTATCGGGAGCCGACGGCCATCGGGAAGAAAAACTGGCTCTTCATCGGCAACGCCGGGGCCGGAGAACGCAGCGCGATCATCTACACCGTGATCGAAAGCTGCCGCCGACGCGGGATTGATCCCTTGGCGTATCTGCGCGACGTGCTCACCCGCCTGCCGCACATGACCAACCGGCAGATCCCCGAAGTCACCCCCGAAGCCTGGGCCAAAACCCGCCGCACCACAGCACCGGCCAAGGCATCATAGACGTCATAGTCGATACGCTACGACATCTACGGCTCCTCTAACGAACCCCTGTCAATAGGCACTCGGCGTGCCGCTTACGATATGCGAGTCCGGCAATGCGTAGTTTCACATGAGCGCTCCACCGTTCCAAAAGCTGTGATCAGACAGTTGGTTCATTCCATACGGAGAAGCGCAATGCCCCTGAATCACTCATATTCATCGGTGCAGCAGCACTTCAACCGCATCTGCCGCATCATCGGCAGCGATCAAGTCGGGTCTGCCGTCGCCATTCATATCAGCGACGACCGTCTCCAATGCGCTGGAGCCCATGAAATAGTTTTTCGGCTCGCCATAGCCGCCACCTGATTGCGCCAGTCGAACCGTGGTGCCACTCAAAAGATCTGGCAACCCATCGCCATTTAGGTCCTGCAGTTCGATTGAGCCTGAGAACCCTTCCAATAGAGTTTGCTCTGCTCCGAAAAGTCCGCCCACGCTGCCGGGATAATAGACCAACTTCAAGCTTCCCGTGACCACATCGGTCAGCAAATCCTTTATTCCGTCTCCAGTTACATCGGCCAGCGCCAGACCTTGGGCATTGCCGTTGTTCAGGGGGGTGATGACCTGGCCCACGGCGAGCGGCGCTCCGCTGTTGCCGGGAACTATCTTGATCACGCCCTGCCCATCAAACACCGCCACAGCGAGGTCCGTCAGTCCGTCGTCATTGAAATCCCCGGCGATGCGTCGATTTGAGCCACCGCCGAATGAGGTCCCCAAGTCGAGTGGCGCCTGCCCGCTGAAGCTGGTTCCGGAATTGTTGAAAACTTGGATTTCACCCGTCGCGTTGTAGGCCACCATCAGATCGGTCTGCCCATCACCATCAAAATCACCGGCCAGAACATCATTGGGTTGTGCACTCAACTCCAGTTCCTGATTCAACGTGAAGTCGCCGGCACCGCTGCCGTGCAGCACGTAAAGCTTGTTGCTGGAATTGCCGGGCGAAAAGTCCGGCCGCTGGGTCACGATCGCCAGGTCAAGGGCCGGGCCGGGATTGAGCCGGGCCAGCGCGAGCCCTTCGACTTTCTCGCCAATCGGAATGGACGTGAGTGCGCTCAATCCACCACCCGCCTGACCGATCAGGATGTCCACCGTGTTGCTGCGTTGGTTGCTTACCAAGACGTCAGGTCGGCCATCGCCATTGACATCAGCCACTTCGAAGTCGCGCGGTGTGAACTGTCCGAGCGCGTAGCTGTATTGCTCCCGCGTATCGAATCCACCACCCGCCAGTCCCCGGCTGACCATCGCGTCCACCCCGGTGTTGAGCTGGCTGATGATGTCCCGATGTCCGTCCCGATCCACATCCACGAGCAGACAGTTGTAGGTGCCAGATGAGGTGTAGATAGGATCGCCGGCGGTAAATATGCCGGTACCATTGTTCAGCAGACTCGCGTGGAAGTTGGCGCCGACGTGCGCCACGAGCACATCGAGATCGAGATCACCATCGAGATCGGTCAGGAGAAGTCCACGTGGATTGTCACCGGTGGGATGATCCACCTTGCCCTGAAGCGTGCCATCGCCATTGCCCAGGAGCACCGAGATACCGTCACCAGTTTGGTTGGAGGTGATGATGTCGGCAAACGTATCGCCGTTCACGTCGGCGGTGGCAATGCGTTGCGGTGAAGCGCTCGTCGGATAGGTCACTCTGGGTGCAAACGTGCCATCGCCATTGTTCAGAAACACCGCCGCAAAGCTGCCACCAGTTGAAATCGTCACCACCAGATCGGGATGCTCGTCATCGTTCAGCAGCACCGCCACGGCATCGGTGGGACGAGTTTGAGTGGCCACCGTAGTGGGGGGCTGGAAGGTGCCGTCGCCGTTGCCGAGCAGCACTGACAGCGAAAAGGCCAGCTGGTTGATTGTTACGATGTCCAGGTGAGCATCGCTGTTCACGTGGGCCAGGACCGCCCGGTAGGGAGCGACACCCAGATCAATCTTGGCATTGGAAGCGAACCCGCCCAGTCCATCGCCGAACAGGATCTCCACCCGGTTGTTGCCCTGGTCGGCGAAGACCACGTCGGGGAAATTGTCGGCGTTGAGCCGGGCCAGGGTGATGTCGCCGAACGGTCCACCGGCGATATTCACCAGGTTGGGTGGAGCGAAGGAGCCGTCCAGATTGCCCATGGTCACGTAGATAACGCCGCCGCCGAAGGACACCAGGTCGGCCACTCCGTCGTTGTCCACGTCGGTCGTCTCCAGGTCCGTGCCGCCGCCGAATGGAAAATTGGCGCCCGGATACAGGTCATTGCTGTTTGGCTCCTCTTCCATCACTTCGGGATCGGTGCCGTCCTCGTATTCGCGCAAGTTTGACCGGCCATCTCCATCCGGGTCCATCGCTGCATCGTCCGGATCTAAAGGATCAAGTATCGTCGGGTGATCCAGTTCATATTTGTCGTCGATGCCGTCCTCGTCTGAATCTTCGGATGCAGGGTTGGTGCCCGCATTGATCTCCGTCCGGTTGGTCAGTCCGTCGTTATCCGCATCTCCGTCGGCGTCGCTCGGGTTGAAGGGATCGAGAACAGCGGGATGGGCGAGTTCGGTCAGGTCATCTATCCCATCTCCATCGTGATCCAGCGGCGCGATTAGAGGAATGTTTCGTGCAACATAGAACCTGGCTGCAGATTCAGTGATCAAACCTGGATCAATAAAATCAATGACACTCTCCAAGGAGAGAGATGCCCCAATGGCATTGGTAATCTCGTCCGGTTCGCTCCCGCGGTACAAGACAACGTAGGAATTCGTCGCTGAAAGCACTCTGATGCGAACCATTCCGTTCGGCTCAACAGCGATTTCTGAAATCATGAATGGCGGAGGTCCAATGGGTTCTGGAACGACCCGCACGGTCACGAGGCCGTCCGCATATCCACCTCGCCCGTCCGCGATCCGGTAAGTAAAGGAGTCCTCCTCCTCGGGGAACGGGATGTCGTAAATGATCGTTTCATCGTCGATAGAAATCATAGCGCCGCGAGCGCTCACCGAGTCGACGTAAAGAACCTGGAGCGCCTGGCCTTCAGGTTCATGGTCATTGCTGAGAAGATCAGAGAAAGAGATCAGGGCGGGTTGTCCGTCATCCCTCATTATCAGATCGGGGCGGGCAACGGGCGGCTGGTTGGGAAACTGTGGCAGAATGGAACGAGCACCCACGCCGAATGAAAATCCCGCGCCCTGCCCGTTACTCACACGACTGCCAGCGACGTAACGGAAATTCTCACCATCCGTGAACCCCGCGTCCAGGCTCGATTCCGTTTCCGGAGTCTCCGCCACTTTCTCAGGCGCGCGCCAATCGCTGCCCGGCAAAGCGTCACCTCCGAACGTCGCGGAAACGAACAGGTCATTCGCTTCCGGCCAGATCAATGCCATTCCTTGAGCATTCGAGAACATCCGTCCCAGCGCAAATCCCGGACCTATCTCCAGATCAGCCGGGAACCAGACTTGCGGTTCACCCGTCCAATCGCCAGTTAGCCCGACAACCAATGCACCTTGCTTCCAAGCCAGAGATGCAACGCCGGTCGCGTCATATCCGGCCAGCACGGCGCTGTCCTCGACAGTGTTTTGAGTGATGCGGACTGTGGGTTGCCAGGTGCCTTGTGTCTTTTGAGCGAGATGAATCTCCCGGTCGTCCGCATTCGCAAGATCTCCATCCAGATCGCATACGATGCCGATCACCGATTCCGTCTCGGAATAGGCGGCGGGATGCCATCCATAGACTCCCGTGAGATTGTTGGCAGCCACTGATTCGGCACTCCACTGCCCGTTGGTCCATATAGTCGAGAGTATGCTGGCAGGATTTTCCGTTGTACCGATCATGGTGCCGGTGCCGGTGCGTTGCCAAAACAGGTGAATGGTCCCATTGGCATCCGTCCGGAGCGTCGGACCAGAGTCCATTTCCACATTTTGAGTGAGGAAGCCGGTCTCAAGCGTGGTGCCGTTCGCGGGGTCGATCAAAGTGTAGGCGAGCTCCAAGCCTGAAAAAAATGTCGCCATGTCGTCCCAGGTCACGGGCAATTGGACGCTCGGGTTTCGTTGGAAGCACACGAGCAGATTGCCATTGGCATCGAAGGCCAGTTCTGGTCCCGAATCCGCCTGGATGTCGTCCGTGATTCGAAACGGTGCCTGCCAGGCTTGACCGTCGAAAATCTGCACATGGATGTCGCCGGAGGGAGCCGACTGACCAGCCGGGATTTCGGACCATGCTGCGGCAGCCATTCCGTTTGGACCGAGCGCGATGGCGGCAGTTGATTCGATAAGCGAGCTACTTGAGCCCCCCGATGGGTCGGCACCTGCCAACCGCAATCCAGCTCCACCGCAACCGTCACCGAAGGGAAATTCCTCTGAGCCGCTAAAGACAGTCTTTCCGAAAACACTCATCAACCCGTTGACCTCGAAGGTGCCGCCCAATTGGTCCACGAAGAATTCGGGGGCCACTTGAAAACCGAGGCAGCCAGTCGCTTCCGCACCGACCACCACGGACATCAACTTCGAGACAGGAGGCGGAAGGACCACCAGCTCCAGTCCTCCGGAGATCGTTCCGTCCAACCGCCCACTCACCCATTTCAACTCGCTTTCCTGGCTCTCGTAACCGGCTGTTCCAGAAAGCGTGACCCCTGCATCCGCCTTGAGGCCGAACCCATTCACAAAGCCATTCAGGAAGTTTCCAATAAAACCAGGAAGTGAGGCGACCGCCGGTTGCAGTCCCGGCAGCAGCGTGAAGGGATTGATTGTTGCCTCCCATTCAGCCCGGGGAAAATTGACCGTCCCCTCGCCATTGATGGACAGCGTTTCACAATCGAGCGTGGACGTGTTGGGGCCCGCCATGGTCATTTGATAATTACGTCCCGCCAGCTTCAAGCTGACTTCAGCGTTTAAGTTGCCCGCTATCGCGACTCCGCTGGAGTGGGACTTGGATTTCAGTTCCGAACTGGCTGAGCCTTTGATTCCCCAAATTCCGGTGAAGAGAGAGATGGTCTTAAGAGTTCGCGTCGTTTCCAACGAGATGGGCCAGTCGAGCGTGGTTTCGTATTGAATACCCGGCGTTCCGGAAAATCCAGATACGGGAGCAGCCCAACCGGGAACGGGAACTTTGAAGAGTGCCAGGGGGAACGGGGCGGATCTGAGTTCGCCTCCTCTGGCAATGGCGGTGACGGTCGCTCCAGGGCGTCCCATGTCGAGCGCGAGTTCAACCCGGTCTCCCGAAGCCGATACGATCGTCTTCTCGCCGTCGTAATCGAACTCGACCTCGTGCGGCTCCGGTGCGTTGCGCCAGTCCACGGTTGCCACGATCACGTTCTCAGCGGTCACATTCTGCAGGTAATACTTGGGGGACTGGCTCTCGATCTTAAGAACAACCGGCGACACATTCTCGATCTCGACTGGCCCGGCCCATTCGACTTCCGGTCCTTCCAACTGCAGGAACGGGCCGTAACGGTCTGGACTGGCAATTCTTCCTAGGCCAAAGGGGGGGAGCACTTGGAAGTCTTCGTATTTATGCCTGGAAAGGAATTGATGAATCCAGGGTTTCTCCGACTCGCGCGGCTGAAAAGTCACTGAAATGGGCTGGGAAGGATCGAAATTCCCGACCACTTCCAGCAACTCCACCTCTCCGTCGAGGGAGACGTCAGCTTGGGTGGAGAAAACATCCCTCCAACTCACGCAGTCCACCCAATCCCCCACCTGCCCCTCCATTCGCAGGCTCCCGCTGGTGAAGACGAATCGAAGTTCCAGCTTGCCTGAATCGATGACTCGCCCGGTGATATCGTAGGTCCGCTCCAACGTGACGTTGTGGGTTTCGATCGGGTTCTCTCCCAGGATGGTGCCATTCGAGAATTCCTCGCAATACGTCCCCGGAACCTGTGTTTTGCGGAATTCACCGGTAATGCGATCGTGGCCCTTTCCTGTCACCGATCCTTCGCAGGTGATATCGATGTAGTTCTCCTCGGCGCCTCCGAGCCATTCTTGCGTGAGTTCGCCATCCAACGTCCAGTCAAGGGCATGGTCGCCGAATTCTTCAACCGCGATCCCCGAATCGGTTTCCGTCCCGGTGATGCGAATGATCGTCGGCTGCGCGGTGAGGTTCCACCGACCTGCGGCAATCGCCGATCCGCACTCCGGCGGCGGAATGTCAGGACAATCGGCCGCACCTCGGACCAATGGCACTGTGATGAAGGCAAGCAGCAGTATGGAAATCGCTGCCAAGATCCGCGAGGTTTTGGAATCTCCGACGAGAGTTCTCGTTGCTGTTTTCATGACTCCAAATCCAATCGAACTCTTCGTTGCTTGGTATTCAGCACCGGGAGAAAGGGCAGGATGCGTTTTCATAGTTTTCATAGCTCTTTACCCTTCCATACCGCGCTCGCTCCGGAATCTTTCACGAAAAATGATCTGACGGATGGAATCCTGCCTCGCAGCGGGCGCGATTCGGAATCAAGCCTCTTTTCCGGGGCCATGCAGGCCAGCCTCGATGCCTTCCAGCAACTCGGGCAGCATTCCGAGCCTTCGGGACAGAGGGCATTGAATCGAATCCCCCAATAGGGATTACGGCCACCCCGCGTTGCCCCCATCCTACCGGCCATCGCCCACCTCAATGGCCCGCTCCCAAGCGGCGTAATCTTCCGAGTTTCGCCATGTTTCATAGGGGATTCCCGGTCCAATGAGACGCAGGTCTGGCGGAATGGTCATGGACACAGCGGCTGGCAGCACCACCTGGCTGGCCTGTAGCGAGTCCAACTGGATGCCGACATTGCGAATCTCCTTCCACAAATCCAAACGGGCCGATCGGCTGTCCGTCTCGCTGACAGATTCCAGCATCATCCACTTCTCAAAGCTCAGCGGATACGCCAGAGCCGGCACCGACCGCGCGTTCCGGGGCTCCGCTGCGAAGGCGACTTTGACCGAGTAGTGATTGTCCTCTCCAGCCCATACAAGTTGCCGTCGGAAATGATCCCGGGCCCATGCAAATCCCGAGACCAATGCTTCCAGATCGAAGACGCAATGGTCGGCCCGCACCTGCAAGGAGTTGGACGGCGGGATCTCGTCGAGTCGCAGCAAGGTGCGATTCATGAACACTGATTGCACCAATCGTAAAAGCACCGGCTCGGTCTGGCTGTTTTCCACCTCGACCGCCTGTAGTCCGGTGAGCAGCGAGTGTCCGATTCGGATGGCGCCCGCGCCCGGTTGGCCGGGCAAACTGTCCTTGGTGAAACGACTGAACAGCGTGCCTGCCGCCCGCTCCAGGGAGATCACTTCGCAATGCGCGAGTTCCACCAGGGGCGCGTCGTCGGCTTCGATGAAAAAGACTCGATCATCAATCATGCGCGCCACGAAGGCGTTTTTCATCAGGCGGCAGTACGCCAGTCGCAGGAACGAATTCGTGACGCGGATCAAGGGCGGCACCTTCAACTCACTGATGCTGCGCTCGAGCGTCAGTCCTTCGAGAACCAGCGGCGAATCGGACTCGAAGATGGGCAGCAGGTTGTTGGTTCCAATGAGCACCGGCGAGGCGCCGAGCGCAGCGCGAAATCGGAGTGGCTTGCCCACAATCCGCACCGAGGCGACCTCCACCGACCCGGTCCCGGAAATCTCGATGGTGTCGTTTGGGCGCGCCGCCGCGACGCATTCCGGCAACGAACCGAACATCGCTCCATCGGACTCGATCCTAAATCGTACTGTCGCCAGATCGTTGGCTCCGCCCGGCCCGAACCGGACCACGCCAATGGCCGCAAGAAGGAGGAGGATAGACGCGGCAAGCGCGCCCCAAACCAAAGCCGTCTTCGCCCTCGGACGGTCCATGGCGGCGAGGGCTTCATGCACTTCACTGGCCTCCGGTCGCAATCCGGCATCACGGGACATGAGACGTTGGATGAGCGCGCGAATCGCTTCGGGCAAATCAGGACGCAGTTGCTCGATGGGGGGCGGTGTTCCAGATCGCACCCGCTCCAATAATTCGGTGATGCTCGACGCCTGAAAGGGTGGCCGGCCCGTGGCCAGGATGTAGAAAGTTGCTCCCAGGCTGAACAAGTCCGAGGCGGTGGTGATCGTGCCGCCGGCTGCCTGCTCCGGTGACATGAATTGTGGTGTGCCAGCGATCAAGCGCCTTTCAGAATCCATCGGACGTTCCACGGAATACACCAGACCGAAATCGGTGACACGCACGCGCGCCAGTCCGTCCTCCATGAGAATGTTCGCTGGTTTGATGTCGCGATGCACCAGTCCTGCGCCATGAGCCGTCTGCAACGCCGAGGCAATCTGAGCGCCCACTCGGATGAGATCGTTCTTCGCCAGCGGACCGTTGGCCTCCAGGTGCTGTTGCAATGACGGTCCGGCCAGGTGCTGCATCACGATGAACGGCAAACCATCCTCTTCGCCGACCGAATGGATCACCACGATATGATCGTGTTGCAGCACCGCCGCGGCCCGGGCCTCGCGCACGAAGCGCTCGCGAAATCCGGCATCCGCCGCCAGGGCGGGAGCGAGCACCTTGATGGCAACGATGCGATCCAATGCGGGATCATGCGCCTTGAGGACGATGCCCATGCCGCCGTGGGCGATAACTTGCAATATCTCGTAGCCACCGAAGGAGCCCAGTGCGTCAGGTCTGGAGCCGGGTTTCAAATGCGAACTGATGTCCCAGTCCGCCTGCGCGTGATCGGTTGTGGAACGGCCTTTCAACCTTGCCACTGCGCGACTTAATTCGCTCGATTCGAGCTCAATGGATTCGTGCTCTGCAAATGCGAACGAGGTGGTGCCGCAGCCGGAGAGGTCGTCCAATAATCGGTGACAATCCGAGCAGGATTCAAGATGCGCCTCCAAACGTGCGACTTCAGATTCCGCCAGCCCGCCGCTGAGTAGCGATTGCCACGTCGAAGAATTTGGGCAAGTTGTGCTCATGCCATCTCAACCTGCAGATCCTCCCAATCACCCGTGGCCGTATCGACCTGCGCACGGAGTCTTGCGATGACCCGCGAACGCGCGATGTAAACCGCGCTGGCGGACAGCTTCATGGACTTCGCGACCGCATCGACCGGCTCATTCCCGACGGCCGTCCGCCAGAAGGCGTCCCATGTTGGCGACGTGAATTCGCTTCGTACGCCCTCGGCCGCCCAGTGGAACATCCGCAGGCGATACTCATGGCGCCACTCGGATTCATCCGCCGTCCCGGGCTGCTCCTGGATGAACCGCAACATCGTCGTGCCTCCCAGCGCGAGCGGGGTCTTGTGTTGCTTCGAAAAATAATTGTTGAGCTTGTTCCGCGTGACAGTGAAGAGCCAGTTGCGAAACCCGCCGCGGGCCGGTTCGTATTCGAACTTCTGGATCGCGCCGGCCACCGCACGCATCACGTCCTGGGCGACGTCTGCGGCATCGGTCTCCTGAAGACCGCGCTTGCGACAGAATTGAAAGATCAGCGGCGTATAAAGGTCCACAAACCGCTCCCACGCGGCGTGGTTTTCCACCTCCCGCAGCTGGAGCAACAAAGTAGCTTGTGTCTGGGGACCTTGGTTCATGATGAGAGTTCCGAGTGTGGCCTGTTGAATGCCTCAACGCAAGTGTCACGTCATTGCCAGCTCGACCGGTACTGGTCGGTGCGGGAGGCCTTCTGGCAGATGATGGCCGAGGAGGTCGACGTGCTCTGCGGCCCCTCCTACCAGCCCGATAAAGCCAGTGAACACCGACGTGCCGGCTCGGAGAGCGGCCGCGTCTATCTCGGAGGCGACAAGGAGATGATCCGTCGCCCCCGGGTGCGGCACCCGCGCGATGGCGAGGTGCCCTTGGAAACCTACCGGGCGGCCTCAAGTCAGACGGGGCTCTTTGAGCAGATCGTCGGACTGGTGGGCGAAGGAATGTCTCAGCGAGGCATTGCGCGAGCCGCGAAGGGAACCATCAGCAAGAGCGCGGTCTCACGCATGTGGGAGGACAAAAGCCGCGAACAGCTGGCCCTGATCCGGGAGCGTCCGCTTGATCAGAGCCACTGGATCTCAGTAATGATCGACGGGGTGTTTATCGGCAATCAGGGATGCGTGGTGGTTGCTATCGGGATTGATGCCGGCGGTCGCAAGCAAGCTCTGGACTTTGAGCCCGGGGACACGGAAAGCCAGGAGACGGTCAAACGCCTGATCAACCGGCTCAAAGAGCGCGGGGTGAATGCGGCGAAGGGTTCGAGACTGCTGGTACTCCGGGACGGTTCCAAGGCGATCGCCGGAGCCGTGAGTCGATGTTGGCCCCAGGCCCTTCAACAAGCGTGCCTGGTTCACGTAGAGCGCAACATCGCCGATCGTCTTCGTCGTTGCGAGCGCACCGAATCCCAACGCCTCTTCAAGCGATTGCGTCAAGCGCAGGGAAAGGAAGCCGGAGAGGAGGCATTTGAGGAACTGCGGAAGTATCTGGCGGAGCGCAACGCCGCGGCCGCACTGGCGTTGAATGAACGGCGGGAGGAGATACTGTGCGTCCATCGGTTGAACATCCCCGCGACGTTGAACCGGACATTCCTGAGCACGAACATCATTGAGAACGTGATGCGCAACTGGCGTGAGCACACGCACAACATCAAGCGTTGGAACGTGAAGAAGGACATGGTCGAACGCTGGGCAGCTTCAGGGTTGCTGTGGGCCGAGAGCGGGTTCCGGCGGATACGCCATTATGAAGAACTACCGAAACTGCTGGAAGCGCTGAAGCAGGCGGCATCGGACTCCACTGCGAGCCCCTCGCTTCGCTCCGGACTCTCCGTGACGCCCGATGCCGCCTGAGGAAATCCCAACTTGAACAAAACCACACCAACGATCACAATGCCCGAACCAATCACCACTCAGTTTTAACGATCCTGGGGACATCCCCCGAAAAACGCGACCCGAAAACAACTTCCGCTTCGTCATTCAAAATGGGCTTCAGCATTTGGGCGTAGTCCGTTGGATCATACTCCAGATCGGCATCCTGAATCAGGACCAATGGAGAGGTAACATGCTTCAATGCCGTTCGAATCGCCGCGCCCTTGCCTTGATTGTTTTGGTGTTGAACCACTTGAACACGCGGATCGGTTTCGGCCAGGCGCTGCAGCACCTCCCAAGATCGATCGGTCGATCCATCATCCACCGCAACAAGCTGACCGACTTCCGATCGAGCCAGCACGCGTTTGAAGACGGCGTCCAACCAACGCTGCTCGTTGAACACCGGCATCACGATGGCCAAAATGCCAGCGGTGGACTGGAAAGTTTCTAGTTTCAAGATCTCAGTATTCGGATCGAAGCGAGTAGACAGAAGATAGAATGCAGAATCTAGAATGGTGGTGCTTGGCTCTTGGTTCTTCTCTGGTTCTTGGTGCTTGGGTTTTGGTTCGTCCTCTCCGAACACTTGAAACTCTATTCACCTTTTCCGCTCCGCCGTGCGTTCCTGCAGCCAGGCAATGTCCTGATCTGTTGGACTCGTGTGACGCGGACCTGTCACGCCGATTGGCCCCAACGTCGTCTTCTCCACCCATTTGTGCTGTTCCACATGCCCGTCGCCAAAGGACAACACCACACCCTTGTTATGGTAACTCCCCGGGGTGTCCATCCACCAATACGGACTCGGCGTTCCATGGCCGTTGAATACACCCGTGTTACTCATGTCCACCGCAAAGTTCGCCTCGTTGATGCTGTCACTCCGCTCATCAGTGATCACGAACAACTGATCCGGGTTTCTCATGTCTGACGTACGACGGTAGATCATATAGTTGGTGCCATACCCACCCAGCACCAACGGATACGTTCCCGGCATCGGGCGAATCGGATTCATCCGATTGTTCATCGAAACGCTACGCACAAACTTTGATCTGTCTGACGGACATTTGTAAATCTTGGCATTCGGAACATACGGCGTGAGCAGCGAACGATCCTTGTTCACCAGCAGGTCGGTGTTCTGGCCCTCGCTGGGTTTACGCAACTGACCGGCCACCCAGTTGGTGAACGAGAGATTGTCACCGTCATCCACCGTGTAGACCAGGCGACTCTGATGATCATCGGCATACATCTGCCAGCCCAGCACGAGCTGCCGATGGTTGTTCAAGCACGAAGCCTTTCGTGCCGCGCCTTTCGAACGATTCACGGCCCCTAGCAACAACGCCGACAAGATGCCGATGATCCCGATCACAACCAAAAGCTCAATTAGAGTGAAGGCGATCGAAGCGGTTTGTTTGACGTGTGGTGAATTCATTATTGTCGCTCCCCACACCTAGGACAGGCGAGAAACACGGGCTGGCGGGGGGGAAGGTATAATAAATCTTGCGGGCTGCCCACACTACCGCAATCCCCACAATCGCTGGTCCCCGAACAAACTGGATCGCCCTGAAGCATTCTAATGTACCTTATGGACAACCCTGGTCCTATATTCCGGTGTTCTCCATCCACTATTTCGGAGCCATTTCATACTCGATCAACTTCAGCGGGGGCTTGGCTGTTAGAACCCATTGGACTGTTGCGACTCCGTAACAACAGACCACCACCACCAAATAGCATTAGAGCCAACACTCCTTTCATCAACGAATCTGCATGTTCTGAAGACATGCCAAGCGCCGTGGAGAAGTCGCCTAGGCAATGGCACGGTTTTTCCCAACCAACCCACCAAAGCCCAATGCGATAAATTAGTATAGCGAGAGACAACCAAACCACAGCAACGGCTGCAACCAACTCGGAACGATATAGGCAAACCCCTGCCACGATCAGCTCAAGGCTGGCTGCTACCAGCATAAGCGTTCGGAACGATATTCCGAAGATCGGATCGATCTCGTAAAGCACTGCAGTTTGACCAAATGCACTCCAAATTTTAGCGAGAGCGGTCAATACCAATATGACAGCTATTGCGATAAGGAACATTCGCTTCATTTCTCGATTTTCGTCTTGGAAAGCTCCATCTGAAGTGTACTGAGTTTCTTGGAGCTGAGATTCTCTTGTTTTGTTGTGGGTTGGTTTATCAGGTTTTTAGTTTTGGGTAAAGGCGGCTTTGTCGCCGGCTTTGCCTTCTTCCCCAACCGCCCCCGCGGGGGCGGTTCGG
>JBDNGP010000294.1:0-6996 GCA_041689265.1 Verrucomicrobiota bacterium | reverse complement strand
GGCCGCTGGAGAGCCAGTTGTTAACCGCTTCACGATTGAAGGTTTCGTCGAATTTACGCCGTTTGGGGACAGATGGTTTTTTGATGGATTTGACCATCCATGGTTGACCAAATCTCTGTCCGTCAATTCAAGGCAACCTCAGGGTTCTCGTGCAGCCCTTCCTCGGACATCACCGAACGCTTGCTTGGCCCGTCCACCAATACTTTAGCGTGCACGCGCGCCCATTGTTCCATGTCCATATACCCGCACCTTTCTTAAGTGCGTACCGGTTTTATTCCGCCTTCTTTTCCGTACGGTTTCTCGACGGCATTTACAGGCTGGTCGAGGGCGACACAGCCGCGCTCTGGGGTTTTCAGACAGGCTCTCAGGAATCATCCCGAGCGGTTGGGAGAATTAAGGCGTTGTTCGGTTCGCTGCCGGGGCAGGCGTGGGCTGGCGGCAAAACTGCCAGGATTTCTGGCGGTACCGTTCTGAGGCGAGGCTTTGAATCTCGTCGCTGAGCCGGGGTGGTTCCGACGGATTTGCCTGCCAGGCGATGGCGATCGCGGATTCAGCGTCTGCAAACGATCGGTTGAGATTCGTGATGAAGTCCGTGTGGGCTCGTTTGCTTCTCCATTCCGGTTCCAGCGTCGGGTGCCGCAGACAGTTCGCAATGAGTGTCAAATCTGCGTTGAGCAAAAATGACCCGTGAAAGAGCAGGGCGCGGCTTCCACGCTTTTGCGCGTTGCCGGAAAACTTCCTCCCGTCGATTGCCAGATCGGAAACTCCCTCCACTTTGATATCTTGTTGGGTCAATCGTTCGAGCGCATCGCGGTTCGTTTCCATCACGAAACGGTTGGTGCTGTTGATATGTTCGAATGGCGTGTTGGAGACGATTGGAAGGGCGAGCGAATAGCAAAGGCAGCCGTCAGTAAGCGCCACGGTTCCGCCGCCGCTGAGGCGCCGGTTGATCGCGATTCCGTTCTTTTCACAAAACTCAAGGTCGACCTCTTTGGTGGCGGCATTGGCGTAGCCAAGCACCACGGTGGGTTCCACAGGTCGCCAAAATCTCAGCCACGATTCGCCGGTCTTTCCGACGTGGTGAAACAGCGCTTCGTCGCAGGCCAGACTCTCGAGTGTGGTGAATTCGGATGAGCTCCAGAGGTTCATCAAGTTGTCGCTCAAAGAGCTGTATTTAAAACCATGAAAAAGGTGGTTCGTGTTTGGCGGGGATTACCCTTGCCAAATCGGGTGGCATCCATATCTTGTGCGGCCTTTCGGGACAACCCGAAAGTAACCCTTTTGGCTTGGTAATGTCGGTACCATCTGACTTTTCCACCGGGCCTCGACAGCAATATTCACAAGATAATGGCACTCGAATCTGGTCTTAAAGACCGACTGGCTGAACTGGATCACCGGATACCCAGTCAAAACTTTGGCGGCGCGGAAACCCAGCGCTGGATGCAGGCCGCCGAACAGGTCTTGGAAGCCGCCCTGCAGAATCAGGGACGCGACAAGGCGACGTTCTTTCTCGACGCACTCATCGACCGGTTGAAGGCCTCCGGCATCGACGCACCGGGAACCACGCAGACGCCCTATGTGAATTCCATTTCTTTAGAGGATCAGCCGGCGTATCCCGGCGACTGGCAGACCGAGGTCAAGATTAAGAGTTACATCCGGTGGAACGCAATGGCGATGGTGGTCAACGCGAACCGTAAACAGCCGACGCTCGGCGGTCACATCTCGACTTACGCTTCAAGCGCCACGCTGTATGAAGTGGCGTTCAATCATTTCTTCCGCGGTCGCTCGAACGATTTCATGGGCGACCAGGTTTACTTCCAGGGCCACGCGTCGCCGGGCATTTACGCCCGCGCATTTCTGGAAGGTCGTCTGGAAGAATCGCATCTCCAGAACTTCCGGCAGGAATTGGCTCCCGGTGGTGGACTGTCGTCTTATCCGCACCCGTACTTGATGCCGGAATTCTGGCAGTTCCCAACTGTATCGATGGGGCTTGGTCCGATCATGTCGATTTATCAGGCGCGGTTTAATCGCTACCTGAAAGCTCGTGGATTCATTAAATCCACGGAACCCAAAGTTTGGTGCTTCGTTGGCGACGGCGAAAGCGACGAACCGGAATCTCTGGGTTCACTTACGCTCGCGGCGCGGGAGAAACTCGACAATTTGATCTGGGTGGTGAACTGCAATTTGCAGCGTCTCGACGGTCCGGTGCGCGGCAATGGAAAAATCATTCAGGAACTTGAGGGACTGTTCCTCGGCGCGGGCTGGAACGTCATCAAGGTTATCTGGGGAAGTGACTGGGATGAATTGCTTGCAAAAGACACGACCGGTTTGTTGATGCGTCGGATGAACGAGGTTTGCGACGGTGAATATCAGAAATACACCGTAGAATCCGGCAGCTTCGCCCGTAATCATTTCTTTGGGAAATATCCTGAGCTGTTGAAGCTGGTCCATCACCTTACCGACGTGCAGCTGACAAAGCTGCTTCGCGGCGGTCATGATCAGCGGAAGATGTACGCGGCATACAAGACAGCAACGGAACACACCGGTCAGCCGACGGTGATTCTTGCCAAGACGATCAAAGGCTACGGTTTGGGCGAGGCCGGTGAGGGGCGCAACATTACGCATCAGCAGAAGAAGCTGAACGAAAAGGAACTGCGCGAATTTCGTGCTCGGTTCAATATCCCCATCAGTGACGAGGTCATCGCTGAGACGCCGTTTTATCGACCTGCCCCGGACAGCACGGAGACGAAGTATTTGTTGGAGCGCCGGAAGCAGCTCGGTGGGTTCCTTCCCAAACGGGTCGTTGACGTCGAAGCGCTTGAGACTCCGGATCGAAGCAAATTTGAATCGGTGCTCAAGGGCGCGGGGGATTCCAAAGTCTCCACAACGATGGGATTTGTGCGTATCCTGAGTCTGCTCCTGCGCGATAAGATCATTGGAAGAAACATCGTGCCCATAATTCCAGACGAGGCCCGTACCTTCGGCATGGACGCGCTGTTCCGCGAGATTGGAATCTACGCGTTTGAAGGACAGAAGTACGAGCCGGTCGACAAAAAATCGCTGCTCTATTATCACGAGACGAAGGACGGACAAATCCTTGAAGAAGGAATCACGGAAGCCGGTTCCATGTCGTCGTTCCTCGCGGCGGGCACAGCCTACGCAACGCACGGTGTGAACATGATTCCGTTCTACACCTACTACTCGATGTTTGGTCCGCAGCGCGTGGGCGATCTCATCTGGCTGGGCGGCGACATCAGGGTCAAAGGATTTCTCATGGCCGCTACGGCTGGACGCACGAGCCTCAACGGCGAAGGCCTTCAGCATCAGGACGGTCACAGTCTGCTGCTCGCCAGCACGGTTCCAACGTTGATGACGTATGATCCGGCGTTTGCGTATGAGCTGGCGATCATCATTCAGGATGGTGTGCGTCGGATGTATCAGGAAGGCGAAGATCTTTTCTATTACATCACGCTCTACAACGACAATTACCCGATGCCGCCGATGCCTGAGGGCGTTGAAGACGGTATTCTCAAAGGACTCTATAAATTCAAGACCGGTGCCGACGGGCTGAAGCACAAGGCACAGATTTTTGGCAGTGGTCCGATCATCAACAGTGCGTTGCGGGCGCAGGAGATTCTTGCGGAGAAATACGGCGTGTCCGCCGATGTGTGGAGTGCGACCAACTACAAGAGCCTGCGCCATGATGCTTTGAACTGCGATCGTTGGAACATGTTGCATCCGGAAGAGCCAATGAAGGTTCCGCACGTCGTCGATTTGTTGAAGGACGAGCAGGGGCCGTTCATCGCGGTTTCAGACAACATGAAACTCGTTCCAGGCCAGATCTCGGAATGGGTGCCCGGTGGGATGACCATTCTCGGGACCGACGGATTTGGTCGGAGTGAAACGCGCGACCAGCTTCGTCGTTTCTTTGAAGTGGACGCAGAGAGCACCGTCATCGCGACGCTCTGGGCGCTGGCGAAGAAGGGCGAGATGGAACGCGGTATTGTCACTAAGGCAATCAAGGATCTCGGCGTTGATCCCGAGAAACTTCATCCGCAGCTGCTCTGAGTTTTGACGTGACCAGCCATCTGCTGCGGTGGATGAACGGGTCATTGGCCAATCCTAGGTTTTTAATGATAGGGCAGCCGCAGCCACCCTTCCGGTTTTCGTAAACAGACTTATTTTTATGGACATTAAACTGCCAAAATTGGGCGAAGGCGCTGACACCGGCACGGTCGTGAGCGTGCTTGTCAACGTGGGTGACCAGATCGCTGTCGACCAGCCGATCATCGAATTGGAATCGGAAAAGGCCGTTGCCACCATCCCGTCAAGCCAGGCCGGAACGGTTGAGAAAATTCACGTTGAAAACGGGCAAAAAATCAGCTCCGGCGCGCTGCTCGTGACGCTCGCCGGAGGCGGTCCGTCCGGCGCGGCAAAGTCCGAAGCCCCCGCCAAAACATCGCCGGCCCAGGCTGTTGCTGCGACGCCGCAGGCGGCTGCGGGAGGTTCCGTTGACGTTTCCGGCGTATCGCTCGAATCAATTCCCGACTCCGTGCCGATGCCGGTCGCCCCGCCTTCGGTGAGATTCCTGGCTGCGCAACTCGGTCTGGACCTGCGTCGCGTGGTTGCGGTGACCGGTGGATCACGGGTTTCCGCAGATCAACTCAAGCAGTACATCGAGACGCTTCAGAAGCTTGCGGCGAAGGGATCACAACCCGTGGCGTCAGCAACCGGCGGCAGAGCGGCTGCGCCCGCTGAATCAATTGATTTCACCCAGTGGGGCGATGTTCTCAAAAAGCCGATGTCGCAGTTGCGGAAGGTGATCGCGCGCCGGATGAGCGAGAACTGGAACGCCATTCCGCACGTCACCCAATTCGACGATGTCGACATGACGAACATCCTCGCGTTGCGCAAAAAGTATCTTGGGGACTACGACGCCAAGGGTGTCCGGCTGACCGTGACCCCGTTCATTTTGAAGGCCGTGGTCAACGCGTTGAAACAGCACCAGATCTTCAACAGCAGTCTGGACGAAGTGGCCAACGAAGTGATCCTCAAGGAGTATTTCCATCTCGGCGTGGCCGTGGATACCGACGCCGGCCTGCTCGTTCCGGTGATTCGCAACGTGGACAAGAAGAGCATTTTGGAGCTGTCCAAGGAGCTGGCCGAAGTCGCCGGGAAGGCGCGCGACCGCCAGCTTTCGCCGGATGAAATGCGCGGCGGCACGTTCACGATTTCCAATCAGGGCGCGTTTGGTGGCGGACATTTCACACCGATCGTCAACCGGCCGGAAGTTGCGATCCTGGGTCTCGGACGCAGCTCGGACAAGGCGGTCGTTCGCGACGGCAAAATCGAGGCGAGACCGATGATGCCGATTGCGCTGAGCTACGATCATCGTGTGATCGATGGTGGCAGCGCCGCCCGTTTCATCGTGGATCTGGTGAAGGCGTTTGAGAGCTTCGATGAGAGCGTGGTTAAGTTGTGAACGGGAATCTGGCGGGAAAGTGGTCAGTAAAACAGTATTCAGTAGATCACTTGCTCGATTCTTCCACGTTACTGTTTCACTGAATACTGACCCACTGAACACTCTTTGAAGTGAATAGAATTTTGAGAATATGAACCAATCTGAAACTGAAATTATAATCATCGGCGGAGGCCCGGGCGGATATGCCGCCGCTTTTTACGCTGCGGATCTGGGCAAGAAAGTGACGCTCATTGAACGGGACAACCGTCTCGGCGGCGTGTGCATGAACCGGGGTTGTATCCCGTCCAAGGCGCTGCTGAACGCGACGCAAGGAATCGTGTCTGCGCGGGAGTCGGCCAAACGCGGAATCACCTTCGGCGAACCGGCAATCGATGTTTCGAAATTGCGCGAGTGGAAGGACGGGATTCTGACACGTCTCGCCGGCGGCCTGAAAATGCTCGCCGACAAGCGCGGTGTCACCGTGATTCACGGTCGCGGCTATTTTGAGGATTCAAACACCGTTCGCGTGGAAACCGAGTCCGGTCAGCAATTTGTCAAGTTTCAGCAGGCGATCGTCGCCGTAGGTTCGCGTCCGGCATTGCCCAAGGCGTTCGATCTCGGTAACCCGCGCGTGATGACGTCGACCGAGGCGCTGGAGATTGAGGACATCCCGGAGAATTTGCTCGTGATCGGCGGCGGATATATCGGCATGGAATTGGGCACAGTTTACGCCACCCTCGGAAGCCACGTGACGGTGATCGAAGCGCTGGATTCCATACTGATGGGGGCCGATCCCGATCTTGCCCGGCCGGTGATGCTCTACGCCAAGAAGGCGTTCAAGGAAATGCGTTTCAAGGCCAAGGTCACCGGCATGTCGACCGCCGGCAAACAGATCAAGGTGAAATCCGAGTGCGACGGAAAATCTGTGGAAGAACTGTATGACCGCGTGCTCGTCTCCGTCGGACGCTCGCCGAACAGCTCCGATCTCGGCCTGGAAAACACGAAGGCCAAGCTGGATGACCGTGGATTCCTGAAGGTGAACGACCATCAGCAGACCGATGATCCAAACATCTTCGCGATCGGCGACATCGTGGGCGGCCTGATGCTCGCCCACAAGGCGTCGAAGGAAGCGCGCATCGCCGTGGAGTCCATCATGGGCGAAGCAAAAGCGGCCGGCACTGCGGTGATTCCGGCAGTGGTATTTACCGATCCCGAGGTTGCGTGGTGTGGATTGACCGAGGCCGAGGCAAAGGAAAAAGGCATTCCGATCGAAGTGTCGAAATTCCCCTGGGGTGCCAGCGGACGCGCGCTGACCTATGACCGCGTTGACGGCCTCACGAAGCTGATCATCGAGCCGGGTACGGATCGCATTCTCGGAGTCGGAATCGTCGGCCACGGTGCCGGCGAACTGATCGGTGAAGGCGTCGTTGCGGTGGAAATGGGCGCAACCGCGAAAGATCTCGCGATGATTGTTCACGCGCATCCGACGCTGTCCGAGACGATCATGGAAGCTGCCGAGGCCTTCTACGGTCATG
>JBDNGP010000293.1:0-19401 GCA_041689265.1 Verrucomicrobiota bacterium | reverse complement strand
CTCCGCGCTCTCCGTGTCTACGTGGTAAAAAATTCAGTTACTCCGCCGGGATCGTGTTCAGCGTATAAAAAAACTCATCGTGCCAGAGGAGACCGCCGTCGGTGCTTTCCAGATCAGGGATGAGGAAGCGGGTCACGTAGCCGGGTTTCAAGCCGTCGAGCTTCAAATGGACGCGAAGTCCGTCCTGGCTCAGTTCTGCGGACGTGACCGCAATTTCCGTCGCGCTGCCCGGGTTGCCATCGTGGTCAAACTCCGGCGAACCGTAGGTCTGGTGATGCTTGTAGTTAAACTGCGAAACAAAATAGCTCTCCGGATCTTCGGCAAATTCTGTGAGTTGCGGTTTTGTAAAAACCAGTTCGAACCCGTCCGGCTTGGCGTGAACTTCCTTCACAGCAAACGGTGTTTCGCCCGTCCAAGATACCCGCTCCAAGGATTGCTCAAACGGTGCCGCCGAGGCCCATGCCTTGTTCTTCACGCCACCCACGTAGAGGCGTCCTTTCGAATCGAACGTCATGCGGTTTGCGCCGGACCCAAGTCCTTTCATAAACGGGAACACCGCGCCCTGCCAGTTGCCTGCCACTTTTTCCAACTGTACGCGCAGCACGACGGCATTCTGAAAATCAGCGGCCAGCATCTGGCCACCGAACGGACCGAACCTCTCTGCGGGGACCGTGGCAATGCCGGAAACCGACGGTGCGAAAGCGCGCGGAAACCAGACCGCTGGCGGAGTGAAATCGTCGGGCGGTGTGTCCCACATTTCCGGCGGCGCGGGGGTGGCGGTTGGGTAGCCATAGAATCCGCCGGGTTGGATGTGGTTCAGTTTGCAGGCGCCGATCCAGTTTCCCTGGTTATCCGTCGCGAAAAGGTCGTTGGCCGGACCGTATAAGCCGACGCCATTGGGCACACGCTGGCCACCGGCAATGCCTTCGACGGAATCGCCGTCTGGTGAGATCCGAATCATCCACCCGGCATATTTCACATCCTGCCGCGCGCGCTGGGCGGGTAATGCGAGGTAAAAATCTCCGGTGGAATCCACGGCCGGACCAAAGACGAATCCGTTATAATTTCCAGTGTAGTCCCAGCCATTGTTGATGCATTCAAACGTGTCCGCCCGCCCGTCGTTATTAATGTCGCGCACCCGCGTGAGCTCCGATTTTTGAGCGACAATGATCTGCCCATCAACGACAGCAAGCCCTTGCGGTTCATTCAGACCCTCGGCAAACAATCGATAGGTCACATTACCGACATCGCCCGATGGATTTCCAACGATCCAGATTTCGCCAGGCCAGGTGCACACCGCGAGATCGCCATTGGGCAACCAGTCCATGCCGGTGACCTTGAGTTCAACTTCCGGCGGCAACGGGAATGATTCGATGGAATAGAAATCATCGCCCCTCGCCGGGCGAATTTTCATGTCGGAGACGGAATGGCGTTCCGGCGAAACCGGTTCTCCGGTCGCGTTAGGATTCACGCTCCGCAAGTCGTCCAAAGCACGTTCGACAAATATCTCGTGCAAACTCTTGCTCGAAAATATTGAATGAAAAATGGTCGCCAAACGAATGGTAATCGTGTCCTTGTGCGGTGGAATCTTGAGCAGGACTTGGGTCAATGATTCGGTGACCTCGGTGATCTCTAAATCGCTGGCACCGCCGTTGGCCACATTTTTCCTGACCGTGTAAGTGCCTTCGGCGGTTTTGCGAACCAGTTCGGAGTCGGCGTTTGAGTCCAACGCGATCCAGAACGTTCCAGCGTCGGAATCGTGGCGCGCCCGCGTGGCGTCGTCGGATACGGTCACCGCCTCGTTTCCTGGAGCGAATAGAACCGTATGCCAGATCGTTTCTTTGGAGGGATCAATCTCGTAGATCGTGCCGAAGCCAGGTTCGATTACCGCCAACGGAACAATCGTTTCCCGAACTTTCACCGCGTCCCCGGACGCGTTTGACAGTTCGAAGCGAAACGTGGTCCGATCATCAAAGTGTTCCATGCCCCGGTATCGCGATCCAGCGGCAGAAGTTTGAAACAAGCCGGGTTGATCACCGACCGACCACGGAAAAAGAGAGCGGGAGGTGAGGTATGGCTGACCGAGGATGGAGCTGGTAAACGGTGTTTTGCTGCCCGTGTGCGGGGTTCCATTGACCTCCAATCCATCGCCCGACCAGGCGGTGTGAATCCGAAGCAGTTCCGTGTCGAACGCGAGATGGTGGTGGTCGGAAAGCGGGACGTAAATCGAACGCGGTGCCTCCGCCAGCGGCGTGTGGCGAACGATGGGCTTTGTGGGATCGGCTGCCCTGCCAGCCATCGGGAAGACGAACAAGGAAGCCATGGTTGCGTACAAACACGACCAACACGCTGATCTGTTGAGCCTATTGTTTTTGTCCTCCAGGCACTGGAAAGAGACCGTTCTTGCGCTGGAGGTATTGGTTGGTTTCGTTTTCAAATCCTTGTGGTGTGGCGAATCAAATGTTTCGACAGTTTATTTACCATCCGGAGAGATGAGTCTCACGTTGGGGAAGTAGGTTTGATAACGTGAGGTGTCTCGCGTTACCAAGGTCAGCCCGGAACACTCGGCATGTGCTCCGATATAGAAATCGGGCAGGGGAGATGTCTTGCTGCCACTCCGCTCGCGGTATTTGACGAACGCCTCCGCTGCTCTCCAACCGGCTTCGTAGGGAAGCCGGAGGCGACTGAAAATGCCCGGGCGCAGCCATCGATCCAGCGCAGCTTGGGATTCAAATGCCGGTGCGATCTCGGCATAGATGATGGGATTGATCTGCACCTGTCCTTCTCGGGCGGCCTGGCGAAACTGATCTCTGGACCACTCCAGCCATCTGGCATCCGCTGTGATGATATCGAGCAGAACATTGGAGTCGAGCAGTCGTGACATCACTTTTCTCCGCGGGTGAGGTTCATTATTTTTGCCGTGGTCGTGCTGCCACGAGCCACTCCGGTGGCATCCCTCAACCATTCTTCCACCGGATCACGTTGTTCGCTTTTCGGTCGGAGAATCACGGTTCCACCCTCAGCCACGAACTCGACGTCCGTTCCGGGTTTCAGTCCAAACTCATCCCGAATTGGGAGTGGAATGGTCACCTGACCCTTGCTGGTGATTTTCATGAAAAAGTAATACTTTTCCGGGTAATACTTTTCAAGTTGTTAAAAGTGATTGCTGAATTCTTGGGGACGATGCGGCACAAAGTCACTCGTTCGGCACTCGGACGGAAAAAGTTCAGTTGAAAACGAACCGAGGTGTTGATGGGGCAGCACCGGCAAGGTGGAACTCGAGTCATTCCCGATCTGGCACAAAAAGGGCGGCTGAATAATCAGCCGCCTATCTGGATTCCTAAATTCCTACGTTCCTTATCAAGCAAACGAGTTCTTCCGATACGCGCCCATTTGCGGGGCATCCGGATTTACTTCGGGACCGAAGTATCGGAGACAGACCATCGGTTCGGTGCTGCTGGTGTTCTCGAAGGTGACTCCGGCCTTGGCTCCGGCTTCGGTACAGAAATATTCGTCCTCGGTGAGTTCGACGAAACGAATCAGTTTCGGGCTGTTGAGCGGCTGACCATTGATGGTGCCTTTGCCCTGCGTGCAGATCAGGCCATAGGCGCCCTTGTCTTTCACCGTGCATTTCTGGCCGGGATCAATCGTGATTTCCTTCGCGGTGAAATACTGCGCCTTCTTGATGCGACCATAGACGATCCAGCGATCGACGTATCCTTCGGCGCGCGTGTCGGCGACGGGCACGGGTTCGAGGTAATGGTTGTCTTTGAAATTGGGATCCAGGTTTCCTTCCCAGTCGAGCTGGTCGACGATGAAGTCGAGGTCCTTGTGATGCTTCTTCGGCATGTCCTTCACGAGCAAACTCCACGGCACTTCGCGTCCTTCAACCAGGGATTGGTACATGCCGAACACATCGGAACCCCACTGCGGTTCGTAGGTGCAGAGCGAACCGGGCGCGTGGAGAACGCAGGGCGGGATCAACCAGCCGGTGCCGGGCTGGAGTTTGTAGGCGCGGCTGTAATTCAGGATACCGTTGTCGCCTTTGTTCCAGTTTTCCAGGCAACGTTTGATCTCGGCTTTCGTGGTGCCCGGTTCGAGGCCCATGAAGGTATAGGGAAAATGGTTGCCGACGTTGTTGTGCTGCGGCGGGAAATAGTAGGACTCGGGCTTGCCTTCCTGGCCGACCAGCTTTGCCTGCGCGGCGTTTTGGTGCATGTGATGCGGGATCGGCCCCATGTTGTCGAAGAACTTGGAGTAGACCGGCCACTTGCCGTATTTGCTCCACAACTTCGAACCGATCAAATCCGCACCGCATTCAGCGACGGCATCAAACAACGTGAATTTACGATCGCCCTGAACGACGTAGCTCAGGCCCTCGTCCGCAGCGCGACCTTCGTTTGCGGTGACGGTCGTGGAGGCGAACCAGCGTTCGTCGATGCCTCCGCGATTTAAACCGTAGGCGTAAGTATCGGCGGGATGAAGCTTCAGGCGCAGGCCGGGTTGCAGGAAGGAGCGGGGCACCCAGGCGGGGGCGAGACGGAGCAGGCCGCCGGTTTCTCCGAGTGCCGCGTCCACGATTTTGCGAACGCCTTTTTTAACCGTCTTGAGTGAGGTAACTGTGTTCATGCTTTAAAAATAATCGATATTGGCGCGCGGATAATGCGGATTGGAAAGGTGGTTGGCAATCGCGGGAAACAGTTTTGAATCGAAAAAGCCGCGACGAGTTCGTCGCGGTTTGAAGTTTGAACGGAAATAATCTGCGAACTACTGGACCACGCCGGTGGCGATCTGTGTTTTCTTTGGCGCTTCCAGCTTGCTGGCCACGTCTCGTGAGGCGGTGAGTTTGGAGAACAGGTTGACAGCTTTGAAGACGTCGCGCGCGCGATTGAACTGCGGATCGCCGAAGGCGCCGATCCGGTCGCGATCCGCCTGGTCGAGTGTTTCCAGTCCGCCCGGGGATTGCCGCATGCGCATGGCCGCCAGTTCCTCATCGCTCATTTCAACGATGATGTCGGGGCTGATCCCGTTCTCGTGAATCACCTTGTGGCTCGGTGTGTAGTAACGCGCGGTCGTCAGCCGCAGTGCGGAACCGTTGCCCAGAGGCAGAATGCTTTGAACTGAGCCCTTGCCGAACGTCTGTTCGCCGATGACGACGGCGCGTTTCAAATCCTGCAGGCAGCCAGAGACGATTTCAGCCGCGCTGGCGCTTCCGCCGTTGACGAGGACGACCATCGGCAAGTCCCGGATTTTTCCGCGCCCCCGGGCCCGGTATTCCTCCTTGCGGATCGCGCCGCGTCCTTCGGTGCTGACAATCATCTGGCCTTTGGGGAGAAATTTCTCGGCGACGTAAACCGCCTGATCAAGCAGGCCTCCCGGATTGTCGCGCAAATCCAGAACCAGACTGGTCATGCCGTTTTTTTCGAGTTTCTTCAGGGCGCTCTCCAGATCGTCGGCAGTGTGATCTCCGAATTGGAGCAGGCGGACGTAGCCGATGCCGTCGTCGGACACCGGATAGTTGGTCTGCCCGTTGATGTCGGTCACCGTGCTGACCTTGATCGCGCGGCGGGTTACGGTGACGTCCTTGGTTTCGCTGGACGACTCGCGGAAGAGCGTGACGGTGACGTCGGTGCCGGCCTTGCCTCGCAGCAGTTGGACGGTTTCCTCGAGATCGCCCTCGACCGGTTCGCCCTCCACTTTCACGAGCTGATCGCCGATTTTCAGGCCGGCCTCGAATCCGGGTGAATCTTCCATTGGTGCCACCACCGTGACTTTTCCGTGTTGGACGTTTACAACAATCCCGACGCCGCCGTACTCGCCTTCGGTGTCCTTCTTGAGTTCGTTGTATTTCTTCGCCTGCATGTATTCGCTGTGCGGGTCCAGCGTGTTCAACATGCCTTTGAGCGCGCCGTTGACGAGTTGTTCGTAGGAAAGCCCTTCGCCATCAACGTATTCCTGACGGACGCTTTCCATCACCGCCATGAAGACCTGCAGATTCGGATAAGGATCGTCCTTGACGGCGGCGGAAACATTCGTGGCGTAAAGGTGCGCGCCGATAATGGCATTGATCGCGAGGATCGACGTGACCATGCCGAAGATAAATTTGCGTTTCATGATGATATTCTAAAACTGCGGCAGCTGTCGGACCTTAATTGCGAAGCTGACGAATGGCAAGGTCGGCGTCCTTCCAATCGCTAAGCAACCATCGGCGGGAGGGAAATGTTACTTAGTGTCTGGCCGGAAACGCACGATTTCAAAATCGTCCTCGGTCTCCTCCTCGCCCTCGTCCTCGAAATCCCCCGCCAAATCGACGACGAGAAGGATTGGGCGCGGGCAGTTCCCGGCCAGACACTACTTAACCTTCGGCGACAGCAATTGTTCAATCTGCGGGAGATCGGCGGGAACAGTGACCTTTGGATTTGGTTCTGAGCTGACGACGAGTTGAACTGGGTGCCCGATCGCCTCGCACGCGGCGGTGTCGTCGGTGAAAAGCATGTTGTTCTCCCGGGCGCTGAGAATGGCCCGTCGGATCACGTCCACCCGAAACGTCTGCGGCGTCTGAACGGCCCGCAGATTGGCGCGGTCGAGGTGCCGGCTGATCGTCCGGCCGTCGCGCGATTCCTTGATCGTGTCCGTGATCAGCGAGGCGGCGACGGCGGCCCCGGATTCACGGGCGGACTCAATCGTCCGCCGGATGATGTCGTGTGTCGTGCAGGGGCGGGCGGCGTCTTGAATGGCAACGATTTCCGTGGTTGACGGCATGGAATTCAGGCCGTTCCAGACGGAGTCCTGGCGTTCCGCGCCACCAACGACAAACGTGTGCGGCTTGGTCAACGAACATCCGCGACCCATGTTTTCGAACATCGGCAGGCATTCCTTGCGAATCACCAACACGATATGATCGATCTGCGGGCACGAATCAAACGTGAGCCAGGTGTGCAGAACGACCGGACGGCCCGCAATCTCCAAGAAAATCTTGTCCATGCCGGAACCCATGCGGGTGCCCCGGCCGGCGGCGACAATGACGGCGGTAACCATTCGGGAAACCTTGGAGAAGGGGGATCGGCGCGGTCGAGTTCAATTTCCACTCAAACAAGAAAAGCCGCAGTTTGACTGCGGCTTTGTGGAAATAAATTAAGGGTTAGTTGGACGCCCTGTGCCGTTTTGACCTGCCCAGACCCTGGATTTTGAGGGCGGTTGGTTTGCGATCCAACAACACGCGGATCTCCCGTGGGATTTCCTCCTTGATCGCCACTTTGCGATATTGGGGGATTCGCACATGAGGGCTGCCGTTTTCATCGAGTCGAGAGACCGGTTCAGCGTAGCCCATCGGCTCATCGCAGATGTTGGTTTGTTCGAGATGCTCGAGCTGATAACGGACGAGTTCCAGCTGCGCCTCGTAAAGCTCGCGGTTTTCCTGATCTTTCCGGGCAACCTCGGCTTCGAGTTCCGCGACCCGTTTTTTGTAAGCCTCCACGTGGTCGTCGTTTGACGTGTTGTTGTTGTTCAACTTCTGGTTGAACGCGGCGACCTGTCGCGCGGCTTCCTGCTGATTGGAATTGAGATCAAACTGCAGGCCGAACATCTGCGAAAGCGTGTCGTTGCCCGGCGGAGCGCCCTGACCGAGCTCGGGAACGCCCTGCATCAGCCGGAAGTAATTCTTGGTCATTTCCATCTGGCACTGGAGCAATTCCTTGTTCTCGGAATTGCGCTCGGAAAGCTCATTCTCGATCCGGGCTAGGCGTTCCTCGTAGGCCGCGATCCGGTCGCCGCTGTTCGGATACATCCGGGCGAGGCGCTCGTTCAGTTCCGCGACACGAAGTGCGGCACGTCGGCGGATCTCCGTCTTGAATCCGGCCACCTGCTTTGGAGTGGCTGAACCGTCGCCGTTTGAAGTTTCGGTTGGAGAGGGGTCGGTGGATGGAGATGGAGCCCCGGTCAGTTTGGCCAGCTTTTCCTGCATGAGGTGAAGCTGGTTCCAAGTGAGTTCCTTGTTCTCGGCCTCGGTGCCGGCCTGTTCAGCCTCCATGGCGGCGATTCGCTCTTCGTAGACCTTGATCTTGTCCTCTTGGGAAAGCGACTCCGTGTCATGCCGGAATCGGCGGGTCAGTTCGGCAGCGCGTTCGGGAGCGGTGGACTCGGATTCTTTGGGCGAGACGAACTCCATCAAGTTCCCGGTCTGATCCCGGGATGCGGTGGGGGAGGCCGTCGGTCTCGTTTCAAATTCGGTGTCATCGTCCTCGGCTTTTTCGCGGGCAAGATTCAGGTGCTGGTTGACCAGTTCGATCTGGCGTTTGAGCAGTTCGCTGTTTTCCGAGTCCCGCGCGGAAAGCTCCTTTTCCAGCTCCTCGACCCGTTGTTCGTAGGCCCCGATCCGTTGTTTCCAGCGGGGAAACAGATCCTTCATTTCCGAATTGAATTCCTTGATGCGACGGGAGGCTTCCTCGTGGGTCTGTGCAACCATGCCCGGTTCTTCGGCGGGCTCGACCGGTTCGGAAATTTGAACCGGCGGCGGTGGGTCGCTCTTCGACACGATATTCAGGAGTTTTCCGAAGAAACCGGTCTTGAAGTCTTCTCTGGTGAGCAACGGGTTCCGGGTGTTGCTGTCCAGATATTCACTGGCAGTCGAGAGGATGCCCTCACCGTTTTTCACCTTTTCCCGGGTGCTGCGGACCATCAACACCACGGCGGGAACAATGACCACCAGCGCGGCCAACACCGCCACCAGCAGCACCGTATTGATCGTAGTTTCGGTGAATAGCAGTTCTTTGTCGTGAAGCGTGGCCAGCCAGCTCAGCATCAACCAGCTGATGCCGGCCATCACGCTGAAGATCAGGAAAAACGCCGCCAGCTGCTTCAACGACCGGGCGCGCGGGCGGCGACCATTCTGCGAGGCAAAGTGGAGGGCTTCGCCGGATGTGGAACTTCTATCCGACGCTTCTGTGGGCGACATGGAGGCATTCATGATCGTGAAACAAAAGGAACGTCAAAGTCCACGGTAGCAAACGCTTTGCCGTCGGCCCCGAGCAGGCTGAAAAATTATTACGCTTGATGGAAAGTCCAGGATTTGACCGGAAACGGGCCGGCAAGTGTACTGAACTTGGGCGTTTTTATGGCACGGATCGCCATTGGTTTCTGCCCAAATGCCGTCCCCGTCGTACCCGGCTTTACGTTCGCAGTCACCCCCGTCATAGTAACGCCAATGTTTATCGCAATGAACCGCTTCCGGATCGCGCCCGGGTTTGAAGACGCGTTTGAAGACATCTGGCGCAACCGCAAGTCCTACCTCGACGAGGTGCCCGGCTTTCGCGAGTTCCACCTGCTGCGTGGCCCCAAGTTGGAGGATCACACACTCTTCGCGTCGCACTCGGTCTGGGACAACCGCAAAGTGTTCGAGGCTTGGACCGATTCCGAATCGTTCCGCAAAGCCCACGCCCAGGCGAAGTCGCCCGAAGGCATGCACCTGGGTCATCCGAATTTTGAGGGATTCGAAGTCGTGCTCTGAGTCGACGCCGTTTTTTTCAAAACCACAAATGGACACGAATTCACACGAATGGGACCGGTGGTTCGCAGAACTGACAGGGGTCAGGCCGATTCACCGGCTGGCGGCGTATTTTCCGGGCGGTATCGAGGAACGAAGCGCGCGCCTTCATTGGTGTCCATTCGTGTTCATTCGTGGTTAAACCAAGTTGGTGCTTCTGGTGGCGGCGTTCGATTCCATTTTTTACCCCTTTTCCTCCCGCTCAATTCCCCACTAAGCTCCGCGCGTGCTCTTCGAGAAAATCAGCATCATCGGCGTCGGTTTGCTCGGCGGATCGCTTGGACTGGCGATCCGCGAGAGAAAACTCGCCGCCCGCGTCGAGGGATTCGTCCGGCGCAAAGAAGCGATCGCTGAATGCGAAACGCTGGGCGTTGTTGACCGGGCCAGCAACGACCTTGCTTCGGTGTTGGCCGACGCCGACCTGATCATTCTTTGCACACCGGTGGAGCACATGAAATCCCTGCTGGAACCGGTCGTGAGCTCGATCAAACCTGGCGCCATTTTGACGGATGTCGGAAGCGTGAAGGCAAACGTCGTCAGCGAGCTCGGCCCGATCGTCCAGTCCGTTGGTGCCCGTTTTATTGGAAGCCATCCGATGGCTGGGGGTGAAAAAATGGGTGCGGCAGAGTCGCGGGCCGACCTGTTTCAACACGCGGTTTGTGCGTTGACGCCAACCGGTTCCAGTGACATCGCGGCGCTCAACCGCGTGACCCATTTCTGGAGCGCGCTCGGCATGTCCGTTATTCAGCTTGCTCCGCAGCTCCACGACCAGCTTGTCTGCCGGGCGAGCCACCTGCCGCATCTTGTCGCCAGCGTTCTCGCCGACTACGTGCTGGATCCAAAATTTCCCGAGGAACAGCGCCAGCTGTGCGCCAGCGGGTTTCGTGATACCACGAGGGTCGCGTCCGGCCCGGTTGAGATGTGGCGCGGTATTCTGTCGGAGAACCGCGAGAATTTGACCGCCGACATCGACGCGATGATCGGGAAACTGGCCGCATTGAAAAACGCGCTTTCAGCGAACGATTCTGACGCGATCGAAATGCTGCTCAAGAGCGGGCACGACCGGCGGGACGCGTGGCTCAGGCAATCGGAGGAAGGCGAATAGATGTCACTGCCTGACCTGATTGAAATCGTTCCGCTGACCGAACCGGTTCACGCCGAGATCACGGTGCCCGGTTCCAAGAGCATCACCAACCGTGCGCTCGTTCTGGCCGCGCTGGCGGATGGAGAAGTCACGTTGAAAGGCGCGCTCTGGAGCGAGGACACGCAGGTGATGGTCGACTGCCTGCAGGAACTTGGTTTCATGGTCAACGTCGAGACCGACCCCGGCGAATTCTGTAATCGCACGATCACGGTTTATGGGAAAGGTGGCCAAGTTCCACGCGGTGGAACGGTTGCACAGCCAATGGAACTGTTCGTCGGCAATGCCGGAACGGCGGCACGTTTTCTCTCGGCGATGGTCTGTCTCGGCGAGGGGGTTTATCGGCTGCACGGTGTGCCACGAATGCACGAACGGCCGCAGGCCGCGCTGTTCAAATCGTTGCGCGAGCTGGGCTACCAAGTTGATTCGGAGAATGACAAGCTTCCTGCATTGATTCATGGAGCCGGACCGAAACCGGGAGCAAGTTGTTCCGTTAGCATCGAGGAAAGTTCGCAGTTTGCCTCGGCGCTTTTGCTCGCGGGCCGCGTCGGTCGCTGGCAGATCAAGGTCACCGGAGAGAACGCCGAGGAATCGCCTTATGTGCGAATGACGAGCGAGCTGATCAAGGCATTCCCGCACAACGGCGGTGAATTTCAGATCGAACCCGATGCGTCCAGCGGAAGTTATTTTTGGGCGGTGGGATTTATCGGCACATTTGTCCCGGATTCACCAGATGCGATCAATGGACCTTTTGTCACAAGGTGGGCTCCTGGAGGCAGGTTTTCTCTCCCGATCAATGTGAAGCAGTGGCCTGTATCGCAGTGGCAGATTGATGCGGACTTCCCAACGTTCCTGGGTTTTCTTACAGACCATCAACCCATGACGGCTGACGATGTTCTAGCGGCCAAGAGTGCGTACGCCAGGCAGGTCGGTCCAGACTGGCGCGAGCGGACAAAACGCGAATACTCCGATTGGGAAGGTGCTCAGCAGGTGCTAGAGATTTCGCGCGCAGAAGATCTTGGTGACAGCGTCATGACCGCCATTGTGACGTCAGCGCTTGGTTCACGGCGTTTGAGTTTCACCGACCTCGGCCGACTCCGCGTCCAAGAATGCGAACGAGTCGTCGCGCTCCGAACTGAACTGACGAAATGCGGCGCGAATATAGTCGAGGAAGGCGATACGTTGACCGTCTCGCCATCCGAACTTCACGGTGCGGAAATCGAAACTTACAACGATCACCGCATGGCCATGTGTTTTGGCGTGCTCGGTTTGAAGGTGCCGGGAATGAAAATAAAAGACCCGGCCTGCGTGAAAAAGACGTTCCCGAATTTCTGGCAGAAACTCGCCGCCCAACCACCGCACGGGCTGGGCGCGAAAATATTGGATGCGAAGACCAGGAAAGAACTGAGCCACGATGACCTCTTCGCGGACTGAATCGAGAGGTGGGGCGATCCATCGGAGTCCGTCTCAATCCGCTGAAAACGTTTTGAAACGGAACGGCCAACCAGACCACGAAGTCTCGTTCGGAGAACTCGACCCAGCTTCAGTGCGCCGTGGAGGTGGGGTGAGTTCTCCGAACGAACCTTTGAGCGTTTCTCAACCATTGAATTGTCCGCGAAGCGTTTTGAGACGGGCTCATCTCGATCGCCCGACCGGTTGAAAAATTTTGAAAGACAAAATAGTCATTACGATTGATGGACCCAGCGCGAGCGGGAAGGGAACCGTGTCCCGCGTGCTGGCGAAGACGTTGCATTTCATCTACGTCGACACCGGCGCGATGTACCGCACGCTCGCCTGGCATTGCCTGAACAAGGGTGTTGATGTCAGCGATCCGAAAAAAGTCGCGAGCGCGTGTCGTTACTGGAAATCGAAATTGGAATGCGAAGATGAGCAGGCTTTCGTCACCGTGGACGGCTATCGTCCGGTGGAAGAAATCCGCAGTTCCGAAGCCAGCGGCGTCGTGCCGTTCGTTGCGCGTGTGCCCGCTGTCCGCAAATGGATGAAGAAGGCGCAGCGCGATTGCCTCCAGTTCGGGAATCTCGTCATGGAAGGCCGCGACATCGGCACCAATATTTTTCCGGAAACCAATTTTAAATTCTTCCTCGATGCATCACCGGAAGTGCGGGCGAAACGTAGAAAGGATCAGGGCGTGGACGAAGACGTTGCCAAGCGCGACAAAATCGATAGCCAACGCGCTGCGGCGCCGTTGATGCGTCCGCTGGGCTCGATCGTCATCGACAACTCGCACCAGACGCCGGAAGAAACCGTCGCCGAACTGTTGCAGCAGATCGAAACGATAAAAGCCGGGTTACCGTGAAAATACTTCGTGGCGCCAATCCTAGTTACACCCTCGCGTGGATGCTCTTTCGCATCACGTACCGGTGTTACTGCAATCGCAAGATCTACCACGGCGAGCGCGTGCCGTTGATCGGTCCGCTGATCCTTGCCAGCAACCATGCCAGCTTTATAGATCCGCCGTTGATTGGCGGTTCAATTTACCGGCCGATCAATTATTTCGGGCGTGAATCACTTTTTCGCTATCCCGGTATCGGTACGTTGTTGCGTTCATGGAACTCGGTGCCGCTCGATCGCAGTGGCAAGAATCCGCGTGGGATGAAAGTGGTGATCGACCGGGTCAAGCATGGAGCCGGCATCGTTCTTTTCCCCGAGGGAACGCGCACGCTGGACGGCAAATTGCAGTCGGGAAAATCGGGCATCGGTCTGGTGGTGATCAAGACGAACGCGCCGGTCGTGCCGTGTCGTGTGTTCGGAACATTCGAGGCGTTCGGGAAGCACGTGAAATTTCCCCGGCCACATCCCATCGCGGTGAAGTATGATTTCCCGATGATGTTTGAAGAACTCCGGACCGAGGCGAAGTCCTGCCCGAAAGACCGGTTGAAGGAAATCTATCAGGAAGTCGCCGACCAGATCATGGCGAAGATTGCGAAGCTCGAACCGTGTCTGGATGTGAGTTCGTTCGGGCGCGGGCACTAAGAATTCTTTCGATGCGATCCAACTGGACTTGGGCCATTCGCTGCAGCGGCTCAGGCCGCGTGTTTTCCGTTGCGCAGGATTGCAGAAACTCGATCAATTCGTTGTCGATTATATTTCGGCGTACCAGTTCATTTGCGAATTGGAGTCGAGTTCCAATATCCGGGACGTGAACACCTTCTCTCATGACTTCGAGCCAGCGTTCCTGGTTTGCTCCGATCATTCGGAGGCTTTCCAGTTGCTCAGCAATCAGAATGTTCTCATCCGCACGTGGAGTGAGTTTCTCTTGTATTGCAGGAATGTCCATCGGTGAACGCTGGGCGATCAGCAGGGCCGCCGTTCGTCGGATTTCCCCATCTTTGTTGTCGAGTTGAAACAGGATTTTTTCCACCAGCTTTGGCGGATGTGGGATGATGCCTTCAGCACCACGGAGTCCGGCGAGAATTTCCACCGGATTCGTCTTAGTCATGAGCTTCAGGACAACGGGCGTCGCTTCCCTGCCCATTCTAGCCAAAGTCTGCCCGACGAGCCGCTGATGATTCGCGTCGCCATCCAACAGACCATCGGCCAGTTCAGGCGCGGCGTCCGCCGCGCGGGTGTTGAGCATGTAGCAAACGTAGGCCGCGAGACTGCGGGTCCGCATGTTTGTCGAGGTGAGTAGGGGTTTGATCGGCTCCACCACGGCAGGTCCGATTTTTACCAGTGATTCGCTTAGCGGTGTGCGCCCCGAATTTTCCAAACGCGGCAGTTCCACGACGAGTTCGTTTGCGATTGGTGCGGCGTTGGTTCCTAAAATGCCGACGGCGCGAATCGCGCCTTGCAACCGGTTGCGATGGAACCACGGGTCGAGCTGCTTGCGGGCCTGCTGCTCCAGCCACTTGGGCATGTTCGTCTGCTGTTGAAAATAGAGGCTGATATACCACGGCTCGGGTTGTTGGATGATCCTGAGCACGATGGGCAAAGCGTTCGTTCCTGCATCGTCGAGTGCGTCGACTGCTGTTTGATACGCCTCGCTGGATTCCAGCAGAGCGAGAAGACTTAGATGGACCGAGAGAGGCGCTCCTTCAACTTCAGGTTCAGCGTCGGGAAGGGTAACCAGGACGACGACCGCAGAGACCAGGGCGACACCTGTCAGGACTTGCCAGATCCATCGTCGAGGATTCCGAGTCCTGCGGCGCTCCGTCCGGATGTGCTGATCGGTGTCCATGTTTGGATGCAAGTTCTGGGATTGAAACTACCACGGAAGACACTGAAAACACGGAATTGGTTCAACGAGATTCTACTTTTTCTATTTCCGTGTATTCAGTGTCTTCCGTGGTAAAAATCCCCGTTCCTGCGTTCTGCGGAGATCTACTTTCCAATGCAGAACTGGCTGAAGATCGAATCCAAAATATCCTCGGTCGTCGTTTTGCCAACCACTTCGCCCACCGCGTCCACCGCGATGCGCAGATCAATCGCCGCGAGGTCGAGACTGATGTCGTTGTTTAGCGCATCGATGGTGATCCGGGTCGCGTCACTCGCCCGGCGCAGGGCGTTCTGATGCCGGGAATTGATCATCACCTGCAAATTGTCCGACGATATATTCCCTGACCAGAACAGGTCTTTGATCGTGTCTTTCAGCTCTTCGATCCCGTTTCCGCTTGTGCACGAGACACGAGACAACTGTTTCGGTTGGTTCATCGGAAAATCGAATTTCTGATCTAGATCACACTTGTTGATCACGATCACACGTTTCTTTCCGTTCGCGTCATCGAGGTGATTCCGGTCTGTCTCGTGCAAAGGTTCCGATCCGTCGATCACGTGCAGCACGAGTTCGGCTTTCTTTACTGACGCGTGGCTGCGCCGAATCCCTTCCGCTTCGATCTCGTTCTCCGACTCACGCAGCCCGGCAGTGTCGATGAACACGACGGGGATGCCGCGAATATTCGCCGTCTCTTCGATTGTGTCACGGGTCGTTCCGGCGATGGTGGATACAATCGCGCGATCGTGACCGAGCAATTGGTTGAGCAAACTCGACTTGCCGGCGTTGGGTCGCCCGATGATCGCGGCGCGTACTCCGCGACGCAAAACCTGCCCTTCGTCAGCAGACTTGAGAATCCGTTCCATGAACGAAACAGCATCGACCAGTCGCTGGATCAACTTCGCTTTCGTATCCGGTGCGATGTCTTCATCCGGAAAATCAATGTGTGCTTCCACGTGTGCGAGCGTGGCGACCATCTGATCGCGCAGTTCGTTGATGCGTTGGGAAAGTTTTCCCGCGAGCTGTTCGTTCGCGGCGGACAACGCCAGGTCTGTCTGTGCGTGAATCAGGTCCGCCACCGCTTCGGCCTGCGCCAGATCGAGTCGTCCGTTGAGAAACGCACGACGCGTGAACTCGCCCGGTTCGGCGAGCCGGGCTCCGGCGGAGAGTGTTGCATCCAGAACCGACTTGGAAGCGAGGACACCGCCGTGGCAGGTGATCTCCACGACGTCTTCCCGGGTAAACGTCCGTGGTGAGCGCATCACCGACACGAGCACCTCGTCGATGATGCGGTCATCCTGAACGACGTGACCATATTGGATCGTGTGCGTTTTCGCCGCCGTGGGTTTGACGGATGATTTGCCGACGGGTGCGAAAACTTTGTCGGCGATGGACAATGCCGCTTCGCCGCTGAGCCGGATCACGGCCAACCCTCCTTCGCCAATTGGCGTCGCAATTGCCGCGATGGTATCTTCGGTATGCACGTGAAGAAAATTAGCGACCGCCGCAGTTGCCACGCGTGTTTTCGGCGTCGCGACCCTGGAGCAGCAGCCGGGCTTTTTGATAACTCTTGCGTTGCAGATAATGTTGCAGGTCAGGGTCAGCATCCGGCGGCAGGGCGCGGGCGAATTCGTCGAGCTGCGCGAACAGTGGGACGAGGTTAGGCTTCGGATTCGCGACGGCCATGCTTTCCACTGCCGTCTCCAGTTCGACCAGTTTGTGGAGGATGTTTGTTTCAGTATCGGTCATGCCCTTGCGATAGCGCAGAAGCCGGAATGTTCCAAGCAGATTGAAGAGGCGTCCGCAATTTTGACCATGAGAAGCTGTGACAGCGCCAGCGATTCACGGGGTGTCCGGATGCAATGACGAACATGGCGGCAGGGGGTGGGACGCACCTGAAAACAGGAATATCCCAAGCTTTTCACCGCATTTGAACACCCGCTCAGGGAGACAGCCGCCCGATTGTCCACGAGCCGTCTTGCTGCCGGGTGTAGAGCATCCGGTCGTGCATCCGGTTTGGCCGGCCCTGCCAGAATTCAATCGTCGCCGGTATCACCCTGAACCCTCCCCAGAACGACGGCACCGGCACCTGTCCAGAGGCGAACTGTTGGCGGAGCTCACCGAACTTTTTCTGGAGCATTTTGCGCGTCGTAAACTGGCTTTGTTGGGAAGCCCACGCGGCGATCTGGCTGTCCACCGGGCGGGTGATAAAATACTTCGCCACCTCCGCCACAGACAGTTTTTCCACCGTGCCGTTGACGATTACCTGGCGTTCCAGTTTCAACCATGGAAACAGGAGGGAGATATTCGGATTCTCGGCGAGCTGGCCGGCCTTTGTGCTTTCAAGGTTGGTGTAGAACACGAACCCTCGATCATCATAACCCTTGCACAGCACGGTGCGAATGGAGGTCCGTCCGGAGGCCGTGGCGGTGGCCAGACTCATGGCGTTGGGTTCGATCACACCCGACTTGCAGGATTCTTCAAACCACCGCCGAAACTGGTCGATGGGATTGGCGGGCAGGATGGATTCATCGAGTTCCGCGAGTCGGTAGTCCTGACGCATGTCGGCCAGGTTTGGATTCGTCGTCGGACTTTTTGTTAGTTCGTTCATCAGGGTTTCGGGTGTCGCAAAGCGAGGACGTCCCGGGCGCAGTCTGGCCGAAATCTGAGCGCAGATCAAAAAATTGATTCAGCGTTCTGCAGAACACGCCGATGAACGAGGGTTTCGGAGGTTCCCAACGTCCAATTTCTGTTCGGCACTGTCTTGATCTCCACCGGTTTCCTCGAAAACTTTGAGGAGCAGCGGCTTTCTGTTTTGTGAAGGATTTGCGCCGGGAACTGCCCGGCGGACCGGTTGATTCACCGGGCGCTCGTCACGTGGCGGAGGTGGTTGCCGGACGGCATGCCTCCTGCGTCGCGCCGTGGGTGCGCCGATGACCCGTGTTTTTTTCGGGAGTTTTGTGCCTGTGCGGAAACCGGCCGCGAGGCCTGACGGAGAAAAGTGTCATGTTAACAAGTCAATCTTCTGAAACCAGCGCGGCGCTTGTCGACCCGATTGAACTGACGACGGAGGGTTGCGTCAGCCGCATTCTGCTGGTGATCGGGGACCCCACGCTGCGAATCGCCGTGCTCAGCCGGTTCAGATTAATGGGCATCGATGTCGAGGTGGCGTCCAACGGCGATCTCGCGTTGGAGAAACTTCGCCGCAACCAGATCGACGCCGTGTTTCTGGACCTCCTGCTGCGCGAGACGGACAGTGCCAGGGTCATCAAACGGATCCGTAAGGACCGTGAATTTGCCGAGCTCCCGATCTTTGGTTACGCCAGCTCGTTCTCCGCCCGGCAGGTCCGGAAGGTCACGAAGGCGGGGGCCACGAAAATTTTCAGCGAGAACGACGCTTCCATCGACGTGATCGTGGCGGAGATCGGTTTCGGACTGTTTGAAGGCGGACGCGTGGAAGGCGCGGATCCGGAGAAACCAGCCGAGGGCACGACCGCGACGGATCAGCTGACGGAAAGCGTGAACCGCGTCCGCCGCCATGTGGAACGACTGGATGACCGGAGCGACGAGACGTTGTCTGCCGGATATGGAGAGCTGCGCGGCAAGGTCCAACGGGTGGCCAATCTGGCCATGCGGTCCGGCCGCTACGACATGGCCCGGCTCGCGTCTGCGTTGCAGTCGGTGCTAAAGGTGTTTCACGAGATTCCCGAACACGCGACAGAGTCCAGCCTTCACACGGTCACGGTCGCTTTTGATGTCCTGAACCAGATCTGCCCGAACGCCGCGATGGTGAACGGCCCCCCGGCGCTTCAATTTTCCGCCGCGATCGTCGATGACGAGATGGTGTCGCGTTCAATCGTCTGCAGTGCGCTCCGTTCCGTCGGATTCACCTTTGAAGTCTTCACGCATCCGGCTGAGATCCTGCGCCACACTTCGTCCCACAAGACCGACCTCGTAGTCGTGAACATGTGCGCGGAGGAGACGGCCGGTTTTGACGTCTGCCAGAAGCTCCGCGAACAGCATGGCGCGGGCACAATCCCCGTTTTGTTCGCCAGTGGAATCAGCGACTTTCGTGACCGGAAGAAGGTGATCTCCCAGCAATTCTCCTTTTGGGGGAGTCACAAGAGGGGCGAGGGGCATGGAGAGGAGGGTCCCGGTCGTGAAGGGCTGGAGCGGCGGGAATATCCAGCCAGGTTTTCGAGATCGGTACAGGCTGCGCCCCCACGCTGTGAGGCGTGTTTTCCTGGCCGGGGTTTTTCCTCAGCTTTTTTTCTGTTCGTGGGGGCCGATCTCCAGTCCTCGCATCATGAAATCCATGAGCCCGGCCCAGGTTTCGAAATACAGATAGGTGGATCTGCACCGCGCCGTGCCCCGGAACTTGAACGAAGTGTTGAGCTGGGAGACGGAGCGGGTGGTGCAAGGCGACTGGACCGTGGCGTGTGAGCGCAAGCGCTATCAACTGGACCGGCAGCACGAGGCGCTCAGCCT
>JBDNGP010000292.1:0-10695 GCA_041689265.1 Verrucomicrobiota bacterium | reverse complement strand
TGGATCTGGCGCAAGAATCCGGAGAACCTGACGGACAAGGAACAGGCGCGCCTGGCGGAGTTGGACACCGAAGCGCTCTGCACGGCCAAGGCCTAGCAATTGCGGCTGATGTTTCAGAGCATCTATCGGGAGCCGACGGCCGGAGCGGCCGAGGCGCGTTTCAAGGCGTGGGGTCGGCTGGTGCGGGGTGTCGCCCGGAAGTATTCGGAGGAATTACTGGCCCCAATGGTGAAGGCGGCGGGGATGGTGGAACGCCCTCTGGCCGGCATCCTGGCGCACTGGAAATGGGGCGTGACCAACGCGTTCATGGAAGGATTGAACAGCGTGTTCAGCGCGACCAAGCGCAAGGCGCGCGGCTATCGCTCACAGGAGTATCTGATTACGATGCTCTATTTCACGGCAGGCAAGCTGCGCCTGCCTCAATTTTGAATTCCACTCAAAACAGCGGAGAACCCGATTTGTTATGGCGAAGCGAACGTCGGGATGGGTCGGTCCGATTTGGACGGCCGCCTCCAGCACAAGCGCTTCTTCATAGCCAAACTTCCTGTTCGCAAGATCAAGCAACATCGGGAGCGTGCCCGCCGCATTGGTACCGAGATTTTTCAAAGCGGCGCAGGCGTAGGCCAACGTCACTTCATTCGTCGTTTCTTGAATGATTTTGGTGAGCACGGGAATCTTGCGATCTGCGTCGCCCGACGATTCCGCGAGTTGGTAGAGCGCGTTGAACTGACGTTGGTATTGGTCTCCCGGATCTTTCAAACCGATCATCTCGCGCGCTTTTTCCGGAAGTTTTTCGTAGAGAACGCTGCGCACCTGCCAGCTCGCTCCGCCCACCGTTTGCGCGTCCCTTAACAGTTTGTCGAGACTCGAAGCCGCCGGAGCGGGCTCATCGCTCAGCGTGACAAACAGAACCGCGCCGACCACGAGAGCCGGAAGGACCAACGCCACAATCCATTTTGAAAATCTCCGGTTCACAATTGGTTTGGATCGGCTCACCGCGATTTCCTCACAAAGTTAACATGCCGTGCTGCGAAGACGATGCCTGCCGTGGCGAACACCAGCAACGTCAGCAGCACGGCGAGCGTCGCGCCGTAGCCGGGGTTGTCGAACCGGAGGAATTCTTTCACGAGCAGGGTCGAGACGATGCTGGTGTGGTCCTGGTTGGGCAGCATGACCCAGAACAGGTCGAAGGCTTTGAACGCGCCGGTGAAACAGATCACCAGCGCCACCCACAAGACGTCTTTCAACAGCGGAAGTTTGATCCGCCAAAAGGTCTGCCACGGGTCCGCGCCGTCGATGCGCGCGGCTTCGAGAACTTCTTTGGGAATGCCCGCCAGTCCGCCGAGGAAGATGATCATATAAAAACCGCAATACGCCCAGCCGCTCACGACGGAGATGGTGAGCAGGGCGCGGCCTTCCCGGAGCCAGCCCGGCCAGACGCCGACGCCGTCCTTGAACAGGAACCCGAACACCAGCCCGACGATCACGAGCGAAAGAACGTTCGGCGAAAAGAAGGCAATGCGCAGGAAGTTGTTGAGCCGCCCTTCGCGCTGCAATCCGACGGCAAGCGCGAGTCCGACGGCAACTTCAAAAATGAGCGTGAGGAACAGGTAAACGAGGTTGTTGCCGAGCGACCGGTGAAACTGCGGGTCGGTGAGCGCGTAGGAATAGAACAGGCCGCCAACCCATTCGCGTCCCCCATCGCGAACCGGGTAAACCGATTCGATCAATGTGAGCGTGGACGGCAGCAGGACGAACACAAGGAATACCACAAGCGCGGGGACGAAGAAGAGGATTTGGCCGCGTTTGTTCATGAAACCGAAGTTGGGAGATGGAAGATGAAAGATTGGAGAGGTAGGGAGTGTTGCTTCGCGCGCGCCGTGTTGTGAGCGCGAAACCAACCGTTCTTCAGCGGACCGCGCAGAGCGGCGATCCCTACCTTGCATCGGATGCCGTTGTTCATAGTCCTTTTCCCGCCAGGGCGTGTTTGCCTTCGCGCCAGTGCGTGGTGGCGTTGATCATGTTTAGCTTGCCGCGCAGGAGGTCGGCGCAGATCTGGTAGAAAATTTCAGCCTGCTCGGGACGGTACGCGGTGTCGGGCGGCGGCACCTTGAGCGGCGCGGCGGCGAGCAGTTCGTGGAGATGTCGCGTCACGGGGTTGGTTGTGAAATGGTCGGCGTCCCGACGGGCGGAGAGTCCGCCGAGGTCCGCAAACTGGCGTTGGTATTTTTCGGACAGGAACAGTTCGAGAAATGCGGTCGCCGCCTCGGGATTGGCGGTCTTGCGGCTGACAAGATAACCGGTGGTGACGGCGGCCATCACATCCAGTTCGCCGACAGCGGAGGGCACCGGAAAGACGCCCACTTCAAAATCGAGTTCGTCCCTGGCCCGTGCATCCTCGATGTCCGCGACGAACCAGCTGCCAACGACGTGCATGGCCGATTTTCCTGAGAGGAAAAGCACCTTGGCATCGATGTCGCCGAGCGTGCCGACGCCGCCCGGTTCCATCACTCCGGGCAGATCGAACGCGCCCTCATCCCGGAGCGCGGCCAGGCCGAGCAGACCGGCGAGATCAAGCGCGGACGGCTCCACGCCGCGCTCGAACAGCTCGTTCATGCGACCGGGACCGATGGATTGGCCGGCGAGTTCCGCTCCGAAATTTCCCATCGGCCAGAGATCGCGGTTGCCCTGCGCGAGCGGGAGAATGTTCAGCCCGCGAAGCCTGCCGCAGAGTTCGATCCATTCCTCCAAGGTGCCGGGCGGGGTTAGATCGTGCTGTTTGAAGATCTGCCGGTTGAACCACACGAGATTGCAGATGTCGACTGATTGCGGGAGAAACCAGATGCCGCCGTCCTGCGCGCGTGCGGTGCCATCGACGAATTGATCCACAAAGTTCTTGGACAGATGGGGGGCGATATTCAGTGCCCAATTCTCCCGGATCGCGTAGTCGACCTTGTAGCCGTCCCACAGAAAAAAGATGTCGGGAGGTTGCCGCCCGCGAAACTGCAGCCGCCAGCCGACGGTCTGGTAAACCTCGCTGTTGGAAATGGTCTGTTGAATGGTGATACTTGGATTGGCGGCTTCAAACTCCCGGATGGCCGCGTCCACGATCGCGCGTTCGGACTCGGTGGTGAAGGTGTGGGAGAATCGAAGCGAACGCGGAGAACCGGAGGCCAGTCGAAGCCGGTCGCCACAGACAACGACAAAGATCACCAGGCAGGTGATCCAGATGAGGGCGGGCCAGTGACGGTTCAACATTCGTTCGGGGTTTTGCGGCAGTTTGAAGAAAATGGCGGTGGCGCGTAAAGCAGTTTCCGGAACTTGCCCCGGTGCAGGTGGGAAAACGCGTTGTTTCCGAACAAAAATCCAGACAGGCCGTCTATACAGTTGCCTGCGACCGGATTTCGGTCAAAGTTCCGCAACGATTTATGAAGAAACATTGGATCACGTTTGGGCTGAGCCTGACAATAACGGGGGCGTTGTTTGCCGAAGAGGGCGCGAAGTATGCCAAAATCGACAAGGAAGATCTCACGGTTTTCCAGTGTGGTCAGATCGCGCTGGCGGCGGGGACGTTGCTCCAGAATGGCCACTATCGTCAGATCCTGCTTTCCGACGAGATCTCCAGGACCCAGTTCACCAACTTCCTGAACTCGCTCGATTACAACCGGATGATCTTTCTCCAGTCGGACGTTGATCGGCTCGCAAAGCAATACGCGGACAAACTCGACGACGCCACCCGCGGCGCGGACGCGATGCCAGCCTTCGAAATCTACGAACTGTTCAAGAAACGGCTGGCTGAGCGCTATGAATACGCCCAGACCGTGTACGATGATGAATTCGACTTCAACCAGGACGAGTATTTCGAACTCCAGCGGAACAAGCGACCGTGGCCAGCAACAAAAGAAGAGGCGGACAACGTGTGGCGTCTGCGCATCAAGAATGACTTTCTGGTGGGCCGTCTGAACAAGGACAAGCCCGAGGAGACGCTGGACATCATCACGAAACGCTACCGGAGGTTGAACCAGACCTTGAGCGACTTCGACCGCGAGGAGGTGCTCGGCATTTATCTCGACGCGCTGGGGAACGCGTTTGATCCGCATTCCGATTACATGACCCCTTCGGAGCGGAAGAATTTCGAGATCCACAGCATCAAGAACGAACTCACCGGCATCGGGGCGATGCTGCAGAATGTGGACGGTTACTGCACGATCAAAGCCCTGACGCCCGGCGGCCCGGCGGAGGAGAGCAAGAAACTGCACCCGGAAGACCGCATCGTCGCGGTGGCCCAGGGTAACGACGGAGAATGGGTCGACGTCATCGAGGAGAAGCTCGACAACGTGGTGGAGATCATTCGCGGAGCCGTGGGCAGCAAGGTGCGCCTGGAGGTGATTCCGGCGAAGGGCGACAGCTCCGTCCGCAAGACCATCGAGCTGGTCCGGGATGTCATCAAAATACAGGATCAACTGCCCAAGGCGAAACTGTTCGTTCATCCGGTGGAGGGTGGAAAAGACATGCGCCTTGGTGTGGTGACACTGCCTACATTTCATGAGCACGCGGCGGCGGATGTCGCCGCGCTCGTCAGCCGTCTGAAGGAGGAGAAGATCGACGGACTGGTGCTGGATCTCCGGCGGAACGGCGGCGGCATTCTTGATCAGGCCATCCAGCTGGCGGGGTTGTTCATCGATCAGGGACCGGTGGTACAGGTGAAGAACAGCCGGGTGCAACTTGTGCTTCGGGATCCGATCGAGGGTTCGCTTTATGACGGGCCGATGATTGTGCTGGTTAGTCACCTGAGCGCGTCGGCGTCGGAGATCGTGGCGGCCGCGTTGCAGGATTACGGTCGCGCCCTGATCGTCGGCGACGATCACACGCACGGCAAGGGCACAGTGCAGACTCTGGTCGGCCTGAAACCGTTTCTTCGGCCGGACGTGGTCGAGGAGCCCGGCGATTTGAAGTTCACGGTCCAGAAATTCTACCGGATCGCCGGCGGCACGACGCAGAAGTACGGCGTCACCCCCGACTACACCCTGCCCTCCACCTACGATTATCTGGAGATGGGCGAGCGGTTCCTGCCGAACGCGCTTGAGGCGGACGAGATCGAGAAGGCCGACTACCAGACGCTGAACCGCGTGGCCCCGTATCTCAAGAACCTCGCGGATCATTCCCACGCCCGGCTGGCGAAGGACCAGGAGTTCAACTATATCGCGGAGGACATCGAATTGTTGAAGGCGCAGCTCGCCGACCGGCGCGTCTCGTTGAACGAGCCGAAACGGCTCGAGGAAAAGAACGAGGCCAAGCAAATCCTGGAAGCCCGGAAAACCTACCGCGCCTCACTGAAATCCACGGACGAGAACGTGTTCGAGATCGATCTTGAAGGCGTCGAGAAAGGCGGCCCGATGCTCTCGATGGCCGAAATCAAGATCAAAGAGGGCGAAGCCCTAGCGGCCGTCGATCCGCAGGATGTGCCCGTCAAATTGACCGTGGACGGTGAAGACGCGGAGGACGTCGAGGAGGCGGTTCATGTCGACGCCCACCTCGACGAGACGTTGAACGTCCTGTCCGACTACGTGCAACTGCTGCGGGCAGCCGCCGCCGGTGAGAACGTGGTGTTTTCCAAATAGCCGGCGTCAGAGGCCGGTTCAGCCGAGCGATTTCACAACGCGGAGAATGCGGGCGCCGATCTCCTGTTGCAGCGCGGGGTCCGTAATTTTTCCATCCTCGATCTGGTTGACATAGAAGCTGTCCACCGCCGCCCCCTTCTCCGTCAGGATTTTCGCCAGCGCGAGGTTCAACTTCAATTCAGTGAACGCGTTGGAGATGGCGTACAACAGACCGTGCCGGTCGGGCGCCTCGACGTCTATGATCGTGAAGTCTTGGGAACCTTCGTTATCGAAATAAACGCGTGGCGTCAGGGCGTCCTCCTCGACCGCGACGGAATCCCGCTTCGGAGCCCCCCCGGCAACACGTTTCGCGAAATCCACCTCCTGACCGTTCAACCCCCGGGCGAGCAGAGCCTCCAGTTCGTTGCGCTCCTCCCGCGTCACCATCGACGCTCCGTCCGCGCGGGTGACAAAGAACTCGTCCAGCGCCACGCCGTCGCGACGGCTGAAGACCTGGGCGCTCAGGATGTTCAAACCGACCGCGCTGAGCGAACCGGCGATTTTCGTGAACAGCCCGGCGCGATCCCAGGTGCACACCTTGAGCGCGGTGTAACCGCGGTCGGGCTCGTTCCGCCAGCGCACGATCGGATTGAGCGCGTGCTCCTCCTTCTTCTGAAGAAGCCGGTAAAACCGGTGCGCCATGGTGACGTCCTTGGCGATCTCACTGTGGCTATGGAGCCGGAAATAACGCGGCGGAAGATTGTCGAAATGCGCCTCCAGTTCGTCGTCCTTGATCGCGTTGCTAAGGTGTTTCCGGACGGACTTGCGCAGATGCTCGCGCTGTTCGACCCGGGCCCGGATGAACGTCGTGCCGCCGGCGATGTTGCGGAGTGATTTCCGGTAGAGCGAAAGCAGGAGCTGGTTCTTGAAACTGTTCCACAGCTTTTCACTGGTGCCCATACCGTCGGCAAACGTGTGCAGGGTCAGCATGTGGAGGGCGGGGACGCTCTGGACGGTCTCGCAAAAGCTGTTGATCACGTCCGGGTCCTCGAGGTCGCGCCGTTGGGAAACGAGCGCCATCAGGATGTGGTGCTCGATCAGCAACTGGAGAAGATGGGTCGTCCCCGCGTCGAGCTTCATCCGGCCCGCGATCCGCCGCGCCAGTTCCGCCCCCTCCTCTTCGTGTTTCTTCTTCTTCGTCAACCCCTTCGCGGCGTCGTGCAGCAGCAGGGCAAGATAGATGATGTAAGGCCGGTCGATCTCCTGGAAAATTTCCGTGTAAGACGAATAGGGGGGCGCGTCGGACTCCCAAACCCGGTCAAGCTGTTCCAGGCACATGAGGATGTGTTCGTCCGCCGAATAGACGTGAAAGAACTCATGCTGGACGAGGCACGTCAACCTGCCGAACTCCGGGATGTATTTGCCGAGAAAATCCATCTCGTGCATCGCCCGGAGCGTGCCCGCAACACTTCCGCGCTGGTTGAGAATTTCCAAAAACGTGTCGCGCACGTGCGGGTCCCTGAGGAACTCTCGGTCGACCAGCGAGAGCGAGTTGCGGATCAGCTGGCGCAGGTCCGGATGAAACTGCAGCCCGCGCTTTTGCGCGTGAAGAAACACCCGCATGAGGCGGCGCGGCTGGTCCTTGAATACGCGCTGGTTCGCGTGGCGGATGTACTTCTCCGTAAACTGGAAACCGTCGCGCGTCTGGACGGCGGTTTTCAGTCCCGGCAGACGGAGCATCTTGGTGAACCGGCTGAACCCGCCCTCGATTTTCGCGAGCGCGATCCGTTGTTCAAGCACGCGGGTGATCAGGTAGATGAGCCGCATGTGGACGTACAGGTCCTTCATGAATTCCTCCAGCCTCTGGCTCTGCGAACGGTTCGTGTAGCCGAGCGCGTAGGCGACCTTGGGCTGAAGATTCTTGGTCAACCGGTCGATCGCCGGCGTCGCCTTGGTGAAGTGCGTATGCATCTCGTTGCGCACCCGGAGGAGAAAATCATAGGCCGTGCGCAGCTGCCGCCGTTCCGAAACGCTCAGCAGTTCCTGTTTGATAACCGCCTTTAACGAGCGCGTGCCGTACTTGAAAAACGTCATCCACAGCAGGTTCTGGTAGTCCCGCAATCCGCCGCAGCCGTTCTTGATGTTCGGCTCCAGCATGAGCGGCGAGTTCCCGTTCTTCTCCCGGCGGTTCGCCTGATCCTCTATCCGGGTTTTGATATACTCATCCTCATGGCCCACGACGCACTTCTCGTTGATGTTTTCCTGGAAGATCTTGAACAGCTCGGAATTGCCCGTGATCAGCCGCGCCTCGATCAACGAGGTTTTGGACTGCATGTCCTGATTCGCGAGCTGCACACAATCGTAAACGGAACGGACGGAGTGGCCGACCTTCAACCCGATGTCCCAGAGCGTCAGCAGCAGACCCTCGTTGAGCGCGGTCAGGTACGGGTGAGGTTTTCCGCGCCGGACGACTTCGCCCTGAAACAGGAACATGATATCGATGTCGCTGAGCGGGTTGAGTTCAGCGCGCCCGTAGCCGCCGGTCGCCACGAGCGACCAGGAGACCGAATCAACGTTGCTCAACGTCGGATTGCCGGCCAGCAGGCTGTCGAGGATGTAGCGGATCAGCACGTCGAATACGTTCGCCCGGGCGTTGCAGACCTCCCGTCCGGACGCCCCTCCGCGATGAAGGATTTTCAGCCGATGATTTTCGACCTTCAGAAAATTCTTGTAGCGTGCCAGCTCCTCGGACGGCTTGCGCCCCGCCGGCAACGTGAGGCGTTTTTCGGCGTTCTGTTCGGTTTTTTCCTGGACGGTCAGCACGCACGGTAGTGAGTCAGAAAGCCCGTTGCAACGCAAGCGCCGGTCCGCAACTTCTGGAGTCGCGCGGCGGACCGGCGTCAGCCAACCCGTTTCAGCGCGTGGGTGAGGTACGGCAGCAGTTGTTTCTTGCGCGAAACGACGCCGATCAATTCGTAAATCCCCGGCTCGATTTCCGGGTAATCGATCTGCTGGACGAACCGTTCATCACCGCTGACGACCAACAGGCTGCTTTGATGAACGACATCGGTGATCAGCAACGCGGCAAAAAAATATCCCTTCGACAGCTGATAGGCGGTGAGCGCCTCCAGCACCTCGGTCTTCCGGTCATAGAACTGGTTGAAGCCGATCTCTTCGATCTGGGCCACGCTGAATTTCCGCTCGTCCTCAACATATTCCTTGCAGTCCGTGGTGATGGCCTGATCCGCCGCGCGCGAAATGAGCACGGAACCCGATTCGAACAGTTTCTCCGTGAACCGCGCCGCGTTCACCCGGGTGATCTTCTCCAGCCACGAAAGAATCTCCGCGTCGCGCGGGGTTGTCGTGGGGGAGGTGAGATTCAATGTGTCCGAAACCAGTCCGGCCAGCAGCAGGCCGGCGATGTGTTGTGGCAGTTCCACGTTGAACCGCTGGAAGCAGTCGGCGACGATGGTGGAGGTCGACCCCACCGGTTCGTTGCGGAATAAAATGGGCTGGGACGTCGTTAGCGAGCCGATACGGTGGTGGTCGATGATCTCCAGAATCTCCACCTGATCCGCGCCGCGCACAGCCTGCGTCAGTTCATTGTGATCCACGAGAATCAGCTTGCGCTCGATCTTCTTGAGGAAGTCGGACTTCGACAGCATGCCGATCACCTGCTTCGCGTCGTTCACGACGGGGAACGCCTGGAACTGGGATTCCGCCGCGAGACTCCGAATGCGCGCCAGCGTCTCGTCCTCGTCAAAGGTCAGCACGGCTTCGGTGAGCAGGTGCGAGACGGAAATCGCCGCGCGGCAGAGCATTGCAGTGGTCGCCGTGTCGTGTGGTGACTGGATGATACTGACACCGTTGGTCCGCGCATCATTCAGGACGAGATCACCCACCGGAAGTCCGCCGGTCACGATCATTACCCGGATCTTCTCCTCGACGGCGACATGTTGAATGTCGTCCCGATCACCGACAATGATCAGCAGTTTTTCAGGTTGATAAATCGGCATCCGTTGGACGAACGAGCCGAGGCTCATCGCGCCGATCATCATGACCAGGTCGTCTTCGCGATCCGGTTCGTGGGACAGCAGCAGTTTCCCTCCGAGCGTCTTGGTCAGACTGTTCAACGAGGCGACCACGCGTCGGGAATCGAACAGCCGGTCGACGGCCGGATAGAAGAACCGCGTCATCTTGAACACCGAGACCAGCCCCATGCACGAACCGTCCTTGCGAAGAACGGGCAGGACGCGTTTGCCGCGGTCCTCCAAAATTCCCAATGCTTCGGCTGCGGAGGTTTGCGGGTCCGCGTGGACGAGGTGCCGTTCCATGACGTCGCTGACGCGCGGCGAAACGTCCGAAACAAATTTGGGCGCGGGCACGCCGAACGTGCGCAGGACGAAATCGATCCGGTCGTTCGTGTCCCCGCAACGCGCCGCCACGGCCTCCTTCAGGCCGGTCCGACGTTTGAACTCGGCATAGGCGATCGCCGAACAGATAGCGTCCGTATCGGGATTGCGGTGACCGATGACTAGTACTTCACTCATAGACGGGCGTGGCTCACGGGCTGATCTCCGGCAGGGTGACGAGGATTCGACAGACTGACAATCGGAAATCATATTTTGGGTGCGGAATCAAGAGCGCCTACGGCCCGATCAGTTCAGTGGGTCATCGGTTCACCACCAGTTTTCAGTATTCAGTAGGACAGTTTTCAGTGGACCGTCTTACTGAAAACTTTCCCACTCTTCACCGATGTTTCCAGAGACAGCGCAGCGCTCCAACGCCGTCGCGGAAGCGGATCTTCTTCCCCTCCGCGTTGGTGCGTCCGTGGTACGTGATGGGAACTTCGCGCAGCCGAATGTTTGCGGCGCGGACCATTCGCGCAACTTTGGCGGTGACTTCAGGACAAAATCCAAACCCGTCCTCCGTGAGTTCAATTTGTGCGATCACTTCGCGTTTGAAGAGTTTGTAACACGTCGCCTCGTCCGTGAGTCGCAGGCCGGTCAGGCGGTTGCACGCGGCGGTGAGCAGCCGGTTGCCCAGCGTGTGCCATTTTGGATTGCCGTTCGTCCCGGCAATGAACCGCGAGCCG